>NZ_BAAAJE010000016.1:12977-143815 GCF_039526625.1 Nocardioides aquiterrae | reverse complement strand
CCCGGGGCGGGGCCCCACCCACCGGGCGGCCGCGTGCAGGGCGGCGGCCGACCGGGACCGGACGCCGGCCAGCCGCGGCGGGCGCGGCGCGGGGTCGGGGACGACGGGTGCGTCGGGGCGGGCGCTGCCCGCGGCGGCGGGGGCGGCGCGGGCGGCGGGGCCGGCCGCCATCGGGTCGAACGTCATGACTGCTCCTCGGGAGGGGTTCTTGACCGGTACAGTACGCCTGGACGTCTGTACCGGTCAAGAACCGCCGCTCAGGAAGCGGGCTCGGCCGACGGCACGTGGGTGACCGGGTCCCAGGTGAAGACGTACGACCCGCCGCCGTCCGGGACGTCGAGCGTGAGGTTGCCGCCGCCGGCCGCGCCCCCGGCGCCGTAGTTGACGTCCCAGGAGTCGTCGATCGCGACCTTCCACTCGTAGGAGCCCGCGGGCAGGTCGAACGTGCCGTGCCACAGCCCGTCGTCGCTGTCGAACGCCAGGTGGGTGGCGGCGCAGTCCGGCAGCCAGTCGCCCGGGCAACCGAGCTCGGACTGCAGGCTGCCCGCCACCGTCACCGAGTCGACGGTCGGCTCGGGCGCGCCGACGGTCACGCTGACCGGGTCGCTGGTCACCGCGGGGAAGCTCTGCTCGCGCAGGATCGCCCGGTAGCGCACCGTCGTGCCGCGCGGCACGTCCGACACGTCGTCGGTCACCGTGTACGCCGGCGCCGACGAGTCGGTCCCAAGGCTGGTCCACGGGCCGTCGCCGACCCGGCGCTGGAACTCCACCGCCTGCAGCGGGCGCTCCGGGTCGATGGTGGCCGTCACCGTCACCGGGTAGACGTCGCTGATCGTGCCGCCGGCGGCCGGCGAGGTGATCGTCAGCTTCGCGTTCGGGACGCGCACCGTGCGGGCGGCGGTGCCGCGGGTGTGCCCGGCGTTGTCGAGCACCGCGGCCCGGTAGCTGACCTGCGTGCCGGGTCCGAGGTTCGTGGTGTCGTGGAAGACGCGGTACGGCGCGGTGTCGTCGACGCCGATGGTCCGCCAGCGCCCGTGGTCGCCCACCCGGCGCTGGAAGGTCACCTCGTAGAACGAGGAGCCGTGCACGGTCGCGGCCACGCGCATCCGGCCGCGGGACTCCGCCGCCGGCCGCGGCTTCGCCAGGGTGATCGTCGGGGCCTTCTTCGACCGCGGGATCCGGGACTTCGACTCGTAGACGACCGTCGAGAGGCCGGGGACCACCACGTCCAGCCGGCTGCGCGCGTCGGTGGTCAGCGTGGCCGGGCCGTCGCCGTACACCTTCCGGAACCCGCCCTTCCGCACGTACGTCGGGACCAGGCCGGACCGCGGCTGCTCGGCGTTGTTGAGGACCACGACGTACTCGCGTTGCTCCTGCCGGTCGATCCGCGAGAACGCGAACAGCCCGGGGCCGTGCGAGGCGAGGCGCACCTCCTGTGCGCCGTCGCGCAGGGCCGGGTGCTGCGCGGTCAGCGCCGCCAGGCCGGAGATCGCCGTGTAGAGCGGGTGGTCGGTGACGAAGTTGTCGTCGGCGCCGGTGTTGTCGGTGCCGATCTGGTCGTCCTGCCGGTACTCGTCGACCTGGCTGGCGAACATCGTCTGCCGCGCCGACTGGTCACCGCCAAGGCCCGCGAAGCCCTGCTCGTCGCCGTAGTAGACGACCGGGTTGCCGCGCGAGAGGTACATGAGCTCGTGGGCGAGCCGGTCGCGGGCGAGCAGCTCCGCGTCGTCCGCGCCCGGGTTGTCGGTCTTCAGGAAGTAGCCGATCCGGCCCATGTCGTGGTTGCCGAGGAACGTCGGCAGCTCGTAGGCGTTCGAGTCGTGGTCGGTGTACCAGTCGTCGTTCGCGAAGAACGTCGCGAGCCGCTGGTTGCCCAGCCCCTTGCTGGCGAAGCCGCGCGCGGCGTCCTGGAACGGGAAGTCGAGGATCGCCTGCATCTTGTCGTGCGTCGTGTAGTGCGAGGTGAAGCTCTTCGCGGCCGCGTCGCTGCCGTCGAGGGCCACCTCGCCGAACATGAAGAAGTCCGGATTGCCGTCCTGGGCCGCGATCTGCTGCATGGTCGGCCCGAACCGCTGCCAGAACTCGTCGTTGACGTGCTTCATGGTGTCGATCCGGAAGCCGTCGATGTCGAAGTCCTGCACCCAGGTCCGGTAGATGTCGATCATCCCGTCGACGACCTCGGGCTTCTCGGTGAAGAGGTCGTCGAGGCCGAAGAAGTCGCCGTACTGGCTGTCCTCGCCGGTGAACGTGGTGTTGCCGCGGTTGTGGTAGTTCGTGACGTCGTTGAGCCAGGCCGGCACCTTGAGGTCCTGCTCGCCCGGGTCGAGCACCGGGACGTACGGAAACGAGGTCGCCGGGTCGAGGGTCGGGAACTCCGAGGTCCCGGCGTAGTCGCGGTCGTCGAACGGGTTGCCCGCGGCGTCCCGGTAGGGCACCGCGTCCTTGGAGACGTACGCCGTGCGGTCGCCCGCGGTGTAGCCGATCACGTCGGCGGTGTGGTTGGTGATGATGTCGAAGAAGACCTTGATGCCGCGGGCGTGCGCGGCCGCCACCAGGTCGGTGAGGTCCTGGTTGGTGCCCAGGTGCGGGTCGACGCGCGTGAAGTCGGTGATCCAGTAGCCGTGGTAGCCGGCCGACGGGCCGTCCTCGAGCTGCACCGCCTTGTTCTTGAAGATCGGCGTCAGCCAGATGGCGTCGGTGCCGAGGCCCTGGATGTAGTCGAGGTGCTCGCGCAGCCCGTCGAGGTCCCCGCCGTTGTAGAACCCCCTGCTGGTCGGGTCGAAGCCGGTGGTGTTGCGGTCGCCGGCGAGCCCGCCCTCGTCGTTCGACGGGTCGCCGTTGGCGAACCGGTCGCCCATGACGAAGTAGAAGTCCTGGTCGGTCAGGCCGGGGCGCGGTGCGTGGCGCGCGTAGCCCCCGTCGTGCGGGTCCGCCCACGCGGGCCCGGCGGCGAGGGTCACCCCGGTGACGACCGCGGTGACCAGGGAAATGGCGAGACGTGGGCGCATGAGGGTCCCTCCCGAGTTTCGTGACGTGCTCACGGCGTTGCTGCAACCTAGATCCGCGCGCCGACGCCCGGCAAGGGTCGCGGGTAACGCCGGGGTCCGGTCGCGACAGGTGGGGGGTGTCCGATCCACCACCCCAAGGGAGGGAACCCCCATGTCCCGCACCAGGACCACCGCGGCCGGCGTCTTCTCGGCCTTCGCCTTCAGCGCGCTCGCGCTCACGGCGGTGCCGGCGGCGCACGCCGACGACGCCTCCACCACCGACCCGTGCGCCTCGCAGCAGACCCAGCTCGACCGGGCGAGCGCGAAGTACGACGCCCTCCAGGCCAAGTACGCCGAGCACCCGTCGAAGAAGAACCAGAAGGCCAAGAAGGCCCAGGCGCAGCGGGTCGAGCGCGCCCAGGCGCGGCTCGACGACTGCCGCGCCGAGCAGGCCTGACGGCTCAGCGCAGGTAGTCGCGCAGCCCGGACATCGCCTCGTCGAGCATCGCCGCGAGGTCGGTGTCCGGGTCCGCGAGCCAGCCCTCGTACGCCGTGATGGCCAGCGCGAGGGCGACGCTGCCGACCGTGCGCGGCAGCAGCTGGGAATGCACGCCTGAAGCACCTTTCAGGCACCGGCTCAACCTTGATCGATAGCCGGCTCGGTGATCGCCCACGCATGTCGGCCCGCTCTGGCATCCTTCGAGTCGACCCGGCTTTCGGGTTGTAAGGGGGAGTTCTGCGTATGACTGTCGTTGTGGGTGTTCAAACGACCGATGGGCTGGTGTTCGCGAGCGATAGTGCGACGACCCAGCAACTCATGACGGTCGGCGGGGATCTTCGGACCACTGCCATCTGGAACAGCGCGAACAAGATCTTCAACCTTCGACGGACGTGGCCGGTCGGGGCGATGACCTTCGGTAACGCGAGCGTTGGAGGGCTGTCCATCGCGACGCTCGCGAAGGATCTTCGTCTGCAGTTCGAGGGGAAAATCCCGACCCCGCTGGTGTCTGCGCTGGATCCCGCCACCTACACCGTGCAGGAGGTCGCGAGCGGTCTTCAGGTGTTCTTTCGCGATCGCTACGACGCTTCGGCGGCGACCGGTGATCTGGGCTTCATCGTCGGAGGATTCAGCTCGGGGTCTGACCATCCTGAGATGTGGCAGGTAATGATCCTTGACACCGGCGCGGACGTGGTCCAGGAGGTGCTCCCGCCATCGGAGACCGGGATTGTTCATCAAGGCATGACCGACGCGATCACACGGCTGATGGATGGTGCGAGCCAAGATCTTGGGGCAGCTCTTGAAAAGCATGGCGTTCCCGCCGGTAGTGGCGAGGGGATCGCAGAGATGCTCCGGGGAGAGCTCAGCATGACCTGGGCTTGGCCCGGGATGCCGCTAGGTGAAACAATTGACATGGCCAAGTTCTTGGTGGACACGCAGATCAACTTCATCCGCTTCATGCCTGGCGATGCAATAGTCGGGGGACCGGTTGAGATAGCCGCTCTCACCAAGCACGAGGGCTTCAAGTGGGTCCGAAGGAAGCACTACTTCTCCCACAAGTTGAACCCTAACGAGGATGTGATCGCCTGATGATGCAACTCACGAACTCGCCGGTGCGAGTATCTGGACGATCCCAGTCCGCAGCCAAGGGCCGAGGCTCGACAGTGACGCCTGTACGGCTCAGTGCAGCCTCGACCCCCCGTCCGTCGTCGTCTTCCAGCGCCAAGTCTTTGAAGGCCCTCAAGCCCAAGAAGTAGCCCGCGCGGTTCATGAGAGGTGTCCCAGCAGCACCGGGGCACCTCTCTGTTCGTCTGATAGGTCGCCCCGCTCAGCGCAGGTAGTCGCGCAGCCCGGACATCGCCTCGTCGAGCATCGCCGCGAGGTCGGTGTCCGGGTCCGCGAGCCAGCCCTCGTACGCCGTGATGGCCAGCGCGAGGGCGACGCTGCCGACGGTGCGCGGCAGCAGGTCGCCGGGCTCGAGGCCGAGCCGGCCGGCGACGTACTCCGCGATGACCCGGCGCCACGCCTCGTAGCGCAGCACCGAGTGCGCCTGGAGCGCCGGCGTCCCCAGGATCAGCCGCATCCGCGCCCGGTGGCTCGGCTGGGCCTCGGCGGGGAACTCGTTGAACCGCCGCACGCCGCGGTGCACCGCCTCGTGCAGCGGCAGGTCCTCCGGCATCCGCGCGAGGATCTCCCGGAACCCGTCGAGGGTGCGGTCGAACTGCCCCCACGGGATGTCGTTCTTCGACTCGAAGTAGCGGAACAGGGTGCGCCGGCCGACCCCGGCCTCGGCGGCGATGTCGGCCATCGTCACGGCGTCGAAGCCCCGCTCGGCGAACAGGCGGAACGCCGCGCGCTCGATCTCGGCGTGGCTGGTCGCGACCGGCCGACCACGACTGCCCATGCGCTGACCCTATCTTTGTGGCGCTGAGTGCCATTAGTGTGGCCCGCACCACACCCGCTGTCGAGGAGGCGCCATGAACCCGGACGAGACCACCACCGAGCAGCCGGACGAGCTCGTTGCCGAGGACCTGGTCGAGGAGGTCTCGATCGACGGCATGTGCGGCGTGTACTGACATGCGGCTCGACGAGCCCTGGGCGCTCTCGCCGTCGGTGGCGCTGCGCCCCGAGCCGTTCGGGGCGCTCGCCTACCACTTCGGCAACCGGAAGCTGGTCTTCCTCAAGCGTCCGGAGCTCGTGACCGTCGTCCGCGGCCTCGACGGCGCGGCCGACGTCCGCGCCGCCCTGGTGGCCGCGGGCGTCCCGGAGGGCGCCTGGCCGGCGTACCTCCAGGCCCTGGAAGGGCTCGCGGCGTCGGACATGGTCTGCCGGAGGGCGGCCGCATGAGGCTCGTCGAGCACTTCGAGTCCGGCCTGGACGCACCGATCTGCCTGACGTGGGAGCTCACCTATGCGTGCAACCTCGAGTGCGCGCACTGCCTGTCGTCGTCCGGGCGCCGCGATCCGCGCGAGCTCACCACCGAGCAGTGCGAGGCGGTGATCGACGAGCTCCAGCGGATGCAGGTGTTCTACGTGAACATCGGCGGCGGCGAGCCGACCATCCGCCCGGACTTCTGGCACCTGCTCGAGTACGCCGTCGACCACCAGGTCGGCGTGAAGTTCTCCACCAACGGCGTGCGGATCACCCCCGAGCGCGCGGCGTTCCTGGCCGGTCCGCGGTGTGGGGGCTACGTCGACGTGCAGGTCTCGCTCGACGGTGCCACCGCCGAGGTCAACGACTTCGTGCGCGGCCCCGGGTCGTTCGACACCGCGATCGCCGCGCTGCGCAACCTGCGCGACGCGGGCTTCACCGACGCCAAGATCAGCGTGGTCTGCACGCGGCAGAACATCGGCCAGCTTGACCAGTTCGCCGCGCTCGCCGACGAGTACGGCGCGACGCTCCGCCTCACCCGGCTGCGTCCGTCCGGCCGCGGCGCGGACGTGTGGGACGAGCTGCACCCGCTGCCGGAGCAGCAGCGCGAGCTCTACGACTGGCTACTGGCGCGCGGCGAGAACGTGCTCACCGGCGACTCGTTCTTCCACCTCGCCGGGTTCGGGGACTCGCTGCCCGGGCTCAACCTGTGCGGGGCCGGCCGCGTGGTCTGCCTGATCGACCCGGTCGGCGACGTCTACGCCTGCCCGTTCGCGATCCACGAGAACTTCCTGGCCGGCAACGTGCTGACCGGCGGCGGCTTCCAGCAGGTCTGGCGGACCTCGCCGCTGTTCGCCGACCTGCGGTCGCCGCAGACCGGCGGCGCGTGCACGCGGTGCGCCCACTACGACGCCTGCCGCGGCGGCTGCATGGCCGCGAAGTTCTTCACCGGCCTGCCGCTGGACGGCCCGGACCCCGAGTGCGTGCAGGGGTACGGGGAGCTCGCCCTGGCCGGCACACGTTCCATCCCGACCGCGTCCCAGGACCACTCCAGGGCCACGCCGACCCGCAACCAGCCGGTGCTGCTGAAGCTCATGACCCGGCCGCCCGTGAGCGACTGCGCCGAGAGCCCGCTGGCGGGATTCGCCCCGTGAAGATCGAGAACCCCTGGAAGCAGAACCCGTGGTTCGAGTCGGTCGCGGTCGCGCAACGGCGGGCGCAGAAGCGGCTGCCCGCACCGGTGTACGCGGCGCTGCTCGCCGGGTCCGAGCGCGGGCAGACCGTGCGCGACAACCAGGGGGCGTTCGCCGAGCTCGGCCTGCTGCCGCACGTCGCGGGCCAGGCCGCGGAGCGGTCGATGACCCGGACGGTCCTGGGTCAGGAGGTGTCGGTGCCGGTGCTGATCAGCCCCACCGGCGTACAAGCGGTACACCCCGACGGCGAGGTCGCGGTCGCGCGCGCGGCGCACAACCGCGGCACGCTGATGGGGCTGTCCAACTTCGCGTCCAGGCCGGTCGAGGAGGTCGTCGAGGCCTGCCCGCGCACGCTGTTCCAGATGTACTGGACGGGCGACCGCGACGTGATGGTCCAGCGCATGCAGCGCGCCCACCGGGCCGGTGCGATCGGGCTGATCGCCACCCTGGACTGGTCGTTCTCGATGGGCCGTGACTGGGGCAGCCCCGAGATCCCCGAGAAGATCGACCTCGCGGCGATGGTCCGGCTCGCCCCGAAGGTGGCGACGAAGCCGCGGTGGCTGATGCAGTTCGGCCCGCGGCACCTGCCCGACCTCACCGCGCCCAACCTCGCGCCAGCCGGTGGCGCGGCGCCGACGTTCTTCGGCGCCTACTACGAGTGGATGACCACGCCGCCGCCGTCGTGGGCGGACGTCGCGTGGATGCGCGAGCAGTGGGCCGAGATCAGCGGCACCCCGTTCGTGCTCAAGGGCGTGGCCCGGGTCGACGACGCCCGCCGTGCGGTCGACGCCGGGGTGGACGCCATCTCGGTCTCCAACCACGGGGGCAACAACCTCGACGGCACGCCGGCCGCGATCCGGCTGCTGCACCCGATCGCGACCGCGGTCGGCGACCGGGTCGAGGTGCTCATGGACGGCGGCGTACGCCGCGGCTCGGACGTGGTCAAGGCGCTCGCGCTCGGCGCCCGGGCGGTCCTGATCGGCCGGGCCTACCTGTGGGGCCTGGCCGCCAACGGCCAGGCGGGCGTGGAGAACGTGCTCGACATCCTCCGCGGCGGCATCGACTCCGCGCTGCTCGGCCTCGGCGTCTCCTCGATCGACGAGCTCACCCCCGAGACGCTGCTGGTGCCCGACGGGTTCCACGTCCCATGACGCTCGGGGAGGCGACCTCGGCCGAGGCCTCCGGTGCCTGGCTGGTCCTGGTGCCGGTGGGGTCGATCGAGCAGCACGGGCCGCACCTCCCGCTGGACACCGACGTCGTCATCGCGACGGCGGTCGCGCACGGCGTGGCCGCCGAGCTCCCCGGGACCTGGGTGGCGCCGCCGATCCCGTACGGCTCCAGCGGGGAGCACCAGTCCTTCCCCGGCACGTCGTCGATCGGCACCGAGGCGCTCACCCACGTCCTCGTCGAGCTCGCCCGGTCGATGCGCACGTGGGCGCGCCGGGTCGTGTTCGTCAACGGCCACGGCGGCAACGTCGCCGCGCTCGACGCGTCCGACGAGCTGGAGTGGGTGGCGTGCGCGACGGAGTCCCACGACCTGCACGCCGGGTTCACCGAGACGTCGCTGATGCTGCGGCTGCGCCCGGAGTCGGTGCGGCTCGAGCTCGCGGAGGCCGGGAATCCCCAGCGGTTGAGGGAGATCCTGCCCGCGATGCGGACCGGCGGCGTCGCCGCCGTGTCGCCGAACGGCGTGCTCGGCGACCCCGCCGGCGCCTCCCCGGCCGCGGGCGACCGGGCGCTGAGCGCGATGGTCGCCGAGATCGTCCGGGCCCTGTCATGAGGGTCGCGCTGGTCACCGGAGCGGCCGGCGGCATCGGGTCTGCGACCGTCAGGACCCTGGTGGCGCAAGGGTTCTGCGTCGTCGGTCTCGACCTCCGCGAGGCGCCGGAGTCGGAGCACGTGGCCCACGTGGTCGGCGACGTCCGCGACCGCGCCGCCCTCGACGGCGCCGTCGGCCTCGCGGTCGAGCGATGGGGCCGGCTCGACGCCGCCGTCGCCGCTGCCGCGGTCATCGCCGGCGGGCACCCGTTGTGGGAGGCGCCGGACGACGAGCTCGCCGACCTTCTCGACGTGGACGTCCGCGGGGTCTGGAACACCGCGGCGGCCGCCGTACCCGCGATGCTCGCCGGGCCCGACCCGAGCGGCTGCCGGTTCGTGGCGGTCGCGTCGGCCGCCGGGACCTACGGGCTCTTCCACCTCGCGGCGTACACGACCGCGAAGCACGCGGTGGTCGGCCTGGTGAAGGGCCTGGCCGCCGACCTGGTCGCCACCGGCGTCACCGCGGTCGCGGTCTCGCCGGGCTCGACCCGCACCGACCTGCTCGACGCGACCGCGGACCTGTACGGCGTCCCGGACCCGACGGTGTTCACGTCGAACCAGCTGCTGCGCCGCCTCCTCGAGCCCGAGGAGGTCGCCGCCACCATCGCCTTCTGCTGCTCGGTCGAGGGCGGTGTCCTCAACGGCAGCGTCGTGCACGCCGACGGCGGCTTCCGGCCGTGAGAGCACGGCTCAAGCCGGGCGTGCGCCGAGGGGACGTGCTCGTCGGAGGGTCCCCGATGCGGGTGGCCCGGCTCCGGCCGGGTGCGCTGCCCGCCGGGATCGCCGACGGGGCGCTCGCGCGGCGGCTGCTCGACGGCAACCTCGCCGACCCGGTGCTCGACGACGTGCCGCCGCTCGACCCGGCCGACCTCACCGTCGTGCTGCCGGTCCACGGCCGCGCCGACGAGCTCGGCCGGGCGCTGGCGGCGCTGCGACCCCTGCGCTGCCTGGTCGTCGACGACGCCTCGCCGGTCCCGCTCACGCCGGACGGTCCCCACGTGGAGGTGATCCGCCTGGAGCGGAACGTCGGCCCCGCCGGCGCCCGCAACGCCGGGCTGGCGAAGGTGAGCACGTCGTACGTCGCGTTCGTCGACTGCGACGTCACGGTCTCCGCCGAGACCCTGCTGCGGCTGGGCCGGCACTTCGCCGACGACCGCGTCGCCCTCGTCGCGCCCCGCATCGTGGGGCTGGCCCGCTCGGAGCGGCCGCGCTGGTTCGAGCGGTACGACGAGCGGGCGGCCTCGCTCGGCCTCGGCGACGTCGGGTGCTCGGTGCGCCCGGGTGCCGCGGTCGGCTGGCTGCCGAGCGCCTGCCTGGTCGGGCGCACGGACCGCCTGGGGGAGGGCTTCGACCCGAGCCTGCGGGTGGGCGAGGACGTCGACCTCGTCTGGCGGCTCGTCGACGAGGGCCAGGTGGTCCGCTACGACCCGGGCGAGGTGGCCCACCACGACGCCCGCGCGACCCTGCGCGGCTGGCTGGGCCGCAAGTACGTCTACGGCACGGGCGGCGCCCCGCTCGCCGCCCGCCACGGCGACAAGGGCGCGGTCGCCGTGCTGTCGCCGGCGATGGCGACCGCCGCCGCGGCGCTGCTGCTGCGGCGCCGGTGGTCGGTGCCGGTCGCGCTGCTCGGCGCCGGCCGCGGCGTGCAGGTGCTGCGCCGCACGCTGCCCGACGTGCCGGGCCGGGACCGGCTCGCGGTCGACCTGGCGGCTCGCGGCCTGGGGTGGTCGCTGCGTCAGGAGTCGGCCCTGCTGCTGCGGCACTGGTGGCCGCCGGTCGCCGTGGCCGCGGTGCTCTCGCGATCGGTACGCCGCGCGGTGGTCGGCGCGCTGGTCGTCGACCTCGTCGTCAGCCGGGGCTCGGGCCTCGCCGGCCGCCGGCTCGACGACCTCGCCTACGGGGCCGGGCTGTGGGCCGGCGTCCTGCGGGCCCGGTCCTGGGGTGCCGTCAGCGTGCGAGGTGCAGGGACCCGCCACCCGCGCGGTCGAGCGACCGGCCGATGACCATCCGCTGGATCTGGTTGGTGCCCTCGAAGATCTGCATGACCTTCGCCTCGCGCATGTAGCGCTCGACCGGGAAGTCGCGGGTGTACCCGTAGCCGCCGAGCACCTGCACGGCGTCGGTGGTGACCTTCATGGCGTTGTCGGTCGCGACCAGCTTGGCGATCGAGGCCTCGCGGCCGTACGGCAGCCCCTGGTCCTTCAGGCGCGCGGCGTGCAGGGTCATGGCGCGCGCCGACTGGATCGCGGCCTCCATGTCGGCCAGCACGAACGCCAGCCCCTGGTGGTCGATGATCCGCTCGCCGAACGTCTCGCGCTCCTTCGCGTACGCGACCGCGTGGTCGAGCGCGCCCTGCGCCAGGCCGGTGGCGACGGCGGCGATGCCGAGCCGCCCGGCGTCCAGGCCGGCGAGCGCGATCTTGAGGCCGTCGCCCTCCTGGCCGAGCAGTCGGTCGGCGGGGACGCGGACGTCGTCGAAGCGCATCGTCGCGGTCGCCGAGCCGGTCAGCCCCATCTTGTGCTCGGGCGGGTCCGCGACCAGGCCGGGCGCGTCGGCAGGCACGAGGAAGCAGGAGATGTCGCCGCGCGCGTCGCCGGTGCGGGCCATCACCTTGTAGAAGTCGGCGTGCCCGCCGTGCGTGGTCCACGCCTTGGCGCCGCTGATGACCCACTCGTCGCCGTCCCGGCGCGCCCGGGTGCGCATCGCCGCCGGGTCGGAGCCGGCGTGCGGCTCGGAGAGGCAGTAGGCGCCGAGCAGCTCGCCGCCGAGCATGTCCGGCAGCCAGCGCTGCCGCTGATCCTCGGTGCCGGCGGTCGCCAGGCCGAAGCAGGACAGCGCGTGCACGGAGATGCCGACGCCGACGCTGGCCCACACCGCGCCGACCTCCTCGAGCACCTGGAGGTAGACCTCGTAGGGCAGCGCGCCGCCGCCGTACTCCTCGGGGTAGGGCAGGCCCAGCAGGCCGGCCCGGCCGAGCGTGCGGAACACCTCGCGGGGGAACGCCTCGGTGCGCTCGGCCTCCGCCACGAGCGGGGCGAGCTCCTGGGTGGCGAGGTCGCGGACCAGGCCGATCAGGTCGACGGCTTCGTCGGAGGGCAACAGGCGGGACGCGGGCATGAGTACCAGAGTACGCCCCGCTGGTACTGATACCGTCGTCGCGTGCCGCCGCCCCGCCACCAGCTGCTCGACGAGCTGGTCGAGCTGTTCCTGACCGAGGGCTTCCTCGAGCTCGGAGTCGGCGACCTGGCCGCGCGGCTGCGCTGCTCGCGCACGACGCTCTACCAGGTGGCGACCACGAAGGAGCAGATCGTGCTGACCGCGATCCGCGCCTTCTTCCGCCGCGCGACCGAGCGGATCGAGGCCCAGGTCGAGGCCGAGCCCGACCCCGGGGCGCGGCTGTCGGTGTACCTGACCGCGGTCGCCGAGGAGCTGGCGCCGGCGTCCGAGCGGTTCTACGCGGACCTGCAGGCCTACGCGCCGGCGGCCGGGATCTACCAGGCCAACACCGCGCTCGCGGCTCGCCGGGTCGGCGAGCTGGTCACCGCCGGGGTGGCGGCGGGTGCGCTGCGGCCGGTCGACGCGGCCTTCGTCGGCGCCGCGGTCGCCCAGGTGATGACCGCGATCCAGGGCGGGGCGATCGCGGCCGCGTCCGGGCTGGCCGACGCGGCGGCGTACCGGGCGCTGGCCGACCTGGTCGTGCACGGTGTGGGCGGTTCCACTCCCTGAGCACCTCCCGGGGGCGGCCGACCGCCTGAGAGAGTGGCGGGCATGAGCGCCCTCCCCGAGTCCCTCGCTGGCACGACCGTCGCCGTCCTCGGCGGCACCGGCCCCCAGGGGCGCGGGCTGGCCCGACGGTTCGCCGCGGCCGGCATCCCGGTGGTGCTCGGCAGCCGGAGCGCCGAGCGGGCCGAGGACGCCGCGCGCGAGCTGCCCGGCGAGGTGCGCGGGCTGGACAACGCGGGCGCCGCGGCGGCCGGCGACATCGTCGTGGTGGCGGTTCCGTGGGAGGGCCACGGCGAGCTGCTGACCGCGCTGAAGGGCGAGCTCGCCGGCAAGGTCGTCGTGGACTGCGTGAACCCCCTGGGCTTCGACAAGCAGGGCGCCTACGCGCTCGCCGTCGAGGAGGGCTCGGCGGCCCAGCAGGCGCAGGCCATCCTCGGCGACTCCACGGTGGTGGGGGCGTTCCACAACGTCAGCGCCGTGAAGCTCGAGGACCCCGAGGTGGAGTCCGTGGACACCGACGTGCTGGTGCTCGGCGACGTGCGCGAGGCCACCGACCTGGTGCAGGACCTCGCGGGCGTGATCCCGGGGGTGCGGGGCGTGTACGGCGGTCGGCTGCGCAACGCCCACCAGGTGGAGGCGCTCACCGCCAACCTGATCAGCGTGAACCGCCGCTACAAGGCGCACGCCGGCGTACGCATCACCGACATCTGACGCCGTGTGCCGGAGATCACCCGGCCTAGGTGCCCTGAGGCCGCAATATCATTCGTCTTTCCGGGCCTGAGAGGGTAATATTTTCGGTCGGAGCTTGTCGGCTCCCTACCTCCATCGTCTGACCACGACGCGGTCGTCGCACCCCGGTGCGGCGGCCGTGTCGCACGTCCACACCCCGGAAGGATGTGAAATGACCCTCCACCTCGCCACCCTGGTCGGCCTGGCCGGCACCCTCCTGGCGGCCGCGTACACGGTCCCCCAGTTCCGCAAGCTGCGCGGCATGGCCACCGCAGCCGGCGTCAGCGTCGCCGCGCTGGCGAACTCGACGATCAGCGGCGTGGCGTGGACGGTCTTCGGCATCCTCGAGCACGAGGTGTGGGTCGCGCTGCCCGCCGCGGTCGCCATCCCCGCGACCGCCGGCGCCCTGGTCCTCGCCTGGCTGCGCGGCGGCTCGCGGACCCGGCTGTGGCTGCCGGCCGTGTGGCTGGTCGTGGTCTCGCTCGCCGGGCTCTCCGCGATCTGGGTCGGCTCCGGCCCGGCGACCGTCGTGCTCGGCGGCTCGGTCGCGCTGCTGGTCACGCCCGCCGCGATGACCGCGTGGCGCAGCCACGACGTCTCGGCGATCGCCGCGTCCGCGTGGTCGCTGATGATCGTGGACGCGCTGCTGGCCGGCGCGTACGGCGTCCTGGCCGGTGTGAACGCGAACCTGATCTACGCGGCGGTGGCCACCATCGGCTCGCTGGCGATCCTGCTGCGCATCGGCATCCCCGCCCACGTCCACGCCCGGCTGGTCCGCCTGCCCGACGGCATCGACCCCGAC
Organism: Nocardioides aquiterrae; assembly: GCF_039526625.1. Lineage (NCBI taxonomy): Bacteria > Bacillati > Actinomycetota > Actinomycetes > Propionibacteriales > Nocardioidaceae > Nocardioides > Nocardioides aquiterrae. The sequence goes on along the minus strand of NZ_BAAAJE010000016.1, from coordinate 129,694 downwards.
GTCTCGGTCGCCGACCTCTCGCTGGCGGCCTGACTTCTCGGATAGTCCCTGACGGAAATGTCGTCGGACCGGCTCACGGGGAACATCTTCGTCAGGGACTACCGTCCTTGGCGCATCTGACAGGCTTCGGCCCATGAAGCTCCCCGGTGGCCGAGCGGCGAAGCGGATCGTCCTGGAGACCGTCGGGTGGGTCCTGGTGGTCGCGGGGGTCGCGGCGCTGGTGCTGCCGGGGCCGGGGCTGCTGATGATCGCGGCCGGGCTGGTGATCCTCTCCCAGGAGTACGAGTGGGCCGAGCGCCGGGTCGAGCCGATCAAGCGCCGGGCGCTGCGCGGCGCGGCCGAGAGCGTGGAGACCAACGCCCGGGTCACGATGTCGACAGCGTTCGCGCTGGCGCTCCTGGCCTGCGGCGTGCTGTGGCTGTGGAGCCCCGCCCAGCCGGGCTGGTGGCCGCTCCCGGACTGGCTGTGGCTGCCGGGCGGCCGGCCGACCGGCGTCACCCAGGTGGCCTCGGGGTTCATCGCGCTGGGGCTGATCGCGTGGAGCTTCCGCCGCTACCGGATCCGGGGCGAGCGGCCCCCCGAGTGAGACCGGGTCCCGCGCGGGGTCAGAAGCCGATCGGCAGCCCGGCGTAGTTCTCGGCCAGCCCGGCCGCGCCCGCCTCGCTCGAGGTCACCCAGCGCAGCTGCGAGAGCTGCAGCTCGCGGTCGAACGGGTCGTCGCCGGCGTGCAGCATCGTGGTCATCCACCACGAGAAGTGGGTGCACCGCCAGACCCGGCGCAGGGCGGTGTCGGAATAGGCGTCCGCGAGCGCGTGGTCGCCCTTCAGCATCGCGACCAGGGCCGGGGCGAGCAGGGCGACGTCGGCGACCGCCAGGTTGAGCCCCTTCGCGCCGGTGGGCGGCACGATGTGCGCGGCGTCGCCGGCGAGGAACAGCCGGCCGTGGCGCATCGGCTGCTGCACGAACGACCGCATCGGCAGCACGGCCTTCTCGGTGATCGGTCCCGTCGCGAGCTGCCACCCGTCCTGGCCGTGGCCGAGCCGGGCGGCGAGCGCGTCCCAGATCCGGTCGTCGGACCAGTCCGCGACGTCGGTCTCGTTGGGCACCTGGAGGTAGAAGCGGGATACGGTCGCGGACCGCATCGAGTGCAGCGCGAAGCCGTCCGGGTGCCAGGCGTAGATCAGCTCGTCGGTCGACGGGGCGACGTCGGCGAGGATGCCGAGCCACGAGTAGGGATAGGTGCGCTCCCACGTCCGGCGGACGCCGTCGGGCACCGCCGCCCGGGTCGGGCCGAACGAGCCGTCGCAGCCGACGACCACGTCGGCCTCGAGCCGCTGCGGTACGCCGGCCGCGTCGGTGAACGTGACCGACGGCCGGTCGGTCTCGAGCTCGTGCAGCGTGCCGGTGACCTCGTAGACGAGCTCCTGGCCGCGCGCGTGGGCGGCGGTGACCAGGTCCTTCTGCACCTCGGTCTGGCCGTACACCCACACCGACCGGCCGACCAGGTCGACGAAGTCGACGTGGTGCCGCTCGCCCGGCCACTGGAGGTGGATGCCGCGGTGCCGGTCGCCCTCGCGGTCGAGTCGCTCGCCCAGCCCGGTCGCCCGCAGCAGGTCGACGGTCGACTGCTCGAGCATCCCGGCGCGGATCCGGCTCGCGACGTACTCCTCCGAGCGTGTCTCGACGACGACCGACTCGACGCCGTCGGCCGCGAGCAGGTGGGAGAGCAGCACGCCGGCCGGGCCCGCGCCGACGATGGCGACCTGGGTTCGCATGCGGGCCAGTGTTCGGCCCGACGTGCGGGCCGGGCCATCAGTCCCTTCCGCTGGCCGAAAGCGCCCGGCCGATGCCGCGGGCGGCGACGTGCAGCGCGCCGATCAGCCGGGCGCGGTCCTTGAGCGAGGGCACCACGATGCCGAGCGACGCGACGACGCCGTCGCCGCTGCGCACCGGCACCGCGATCGAGCAGGCGCCCAGGCTCATCTCCTCGGTCGTCGTCGCGTGGTCGTGGCGCAGCACCGTGGCGAGCTGACGCCGCAGCAGGCCGGGCTGGGTGACGGTGTACGGCGTGACCCGGGTCAGGTTCGCCAGCACCTCGGTCCGGACCGACGCCGGCGCGTGCGCGAGCAGCACCTTGCCGACGCCGGTGGCGTGCATCGGCAGCCGCGAGCCCACGCTGCTCACGACCGGGACCGAGGCGTGCCCCGCGAGCCGGTCGACGTACAGCACCTCGGCGCCGTCCCGCACCGCGAGGTGCACGGTCGCGAGCGTCGCGCCGTACAGGTCGTGGAGGTACGGCGACGCGAGCTCGCGCAGCCCGGTCTGCACGGGGGCGAGGAGGCCGAGGTCCCACATCCGGCGGCCGACCACGTAGTCGCCGGCCGGCGTGCGCACCAGCGCCCCCCAGGCCGCGAGCTCGCCGACCAGGCGGTCGGCGGTGGGCACGGGCAGGCCCGCGCGGGCCGCGAGCTCGGTCAGCGTGAGCCGCCGGTGGTGCTCGTCGAACGCGCCCAGGATCGCGAGCACCCGCGACGCGACGGTGGCGCCGGGAGACGAGGAGTTGCCGGCCATGTGCGCCAGTCTTCCACTGGCCGGAAGAGCGCCGTCGCGGCGCCGGTGCCGCGTGCCTACCTTGAGCCGGGTGACCGAGACCCAGGCCGACATCAGCGCGGAGATCGCGGCGATCTCCGCGGAGTACGCCGCGTCGGGCGCGACCGAGACGAGCGTCCGGCTCGACTACCCGCCGTACCGCTCCAGCATCCTGCGCCACCCGACCAAGGCGCCGTACCAGCTGGACCCGGAGGAGCTCGAGCTCTGGGCGCCGGTCTTCGGGCACCAGGACGTCGACCCGCTCGAGGCCGACCTGACCATCCAGCACCGGGGCGAGCCGATCGGCGAGCGGATGACCGTGGCCGGCCGGATCACCGACGGCGACGGGCGGCCGGTCCGCCACCAGCTGGTCGAGATCTGGCAGGCGAACGCCGGCGGCCGCTACATCCACCAGCGCGACCAGCACCCCGCGCCGCTGGACCCCAACTTCACCGGCATGGGCCGCTGCCTGACCGACGCCGACGGCCGGTACCGGTTCACGACGATCAAGCCCGGGCCGTACCCCTGGCGCAACCACCTCAACGCGTGGCGACCCGCGCACATCCACTTCTCGGTGTTCGGCACCGAGTTCACCCAGCGGCTGGTCACCCAGATGTACTTCCCGAGCGACCCGCTGTTCGCGCTCGACCCGATCTACCAGGCGATCCCCGACCAGGCCGCGCGCGACCGGCTGGTGGCGACGTACGACCACGACGAGACGGCGGCCGAGTTCAGCATGGGGTACCGCTGGGACATCGTCCTCACCGGCTCGCGCCGCACCCCCCTCGAAGGAGACGCCGAGTGACCGCCCTCGTTCCGACCCCCGGCCAGACCGTCGGGCCGTTCTTCCACTACGCGCTGCCGTACGCCGGCGACCACGAGCTCGTCCCCGCGACCCGGCCGGACGCGGTCCGGCTGCACGGCCGGGTGCTCGACGGCGCAGGGGAGCCGGTGCCGGACGCGATCCTCGAGCTGTGGCAGTCCGGGCCGGACGGCGCGGTCGTGCACGAGCCCGGCTCGCTGCGCCGCGACGGCTACACCTTCACCGGCTGGGGCCGGGCCCCCACCGACCGCACCGGGCACTACTCGTTCACGACGCTGCGGCCGGGCCGTGCTGCGCCGTACTTCGCGCTGACCGTCTTCGCCCGCGGCCTCCTGGACCGGCTCTTCACCCGGGCCTACCTGCCCGGGGCAGCGCCGGCGGCGCTGCGCAGCCTGGACGCGGTGGCGGACGACCGCGGGTTCGTGTTCGACATCCGGTTGCAGGGCGAGGACGAGACCGTCTTCCTCGACTTCACGCGAGACTGAGGGCATGGCGGACCCCTTCTGGCCCGGCGACGAGCGCGCCGGCGAGCACTTCACGGCGCTGGAGTTCGTGCGCGCGATGGTCGAGGTCGAGTCGGAGTGGCTCGGCGAGGTGCTGGAGGTGCCCGACGACGTCGACGACATCGCGTTCGAGGCCGAGGCCGGCGGCAACCCCGTGATCCCGCTGGTCCGGCGGCTCCGCGCGCAGGACCACGAGGTGCACCGCGGGCTCACCAGCCAGGACGTCGTCGACTCCGCGCTGATGCTGATGGCGGCCGCGGCCTGCGCGGAGCTGCGCCGGCACCTCGGCTCCGTCGCCGGCCGGCTGGCCGGGCTCGCCGAGCGGCACCGCGACACCCCGATGGTCGCCCGCACCCTGACCCAGCACGCCGTCCCCACGACGTTCGGCTTCCGCGTCGCCACCTGGCTGACCGGCGTCCTCGACGCGTACGACGACCTGGCCCGGCTCGAGTTCCCCCGGCAGGTCGGCGGGGCCGCGGGCACCCGCGCCGCGATCGTCGAGCTCGGACGCCCGGTGCCGCCCGGCACCCCCCGCTGGCACACCACCCGCGCGCCGATGACCCGGCTGGGCGACGCCCTGGCCGGGTGCACCGACGCGTGCGCGCGGATCGCGAACGACGTGCTGGTGCTGTCTCGGCCCGAGATCGGCGAGCTCGCCGAGGGCGCCGGCGGCGGCTCGTCGACGATGCCGAACAAGTCGAACCCCACCCTGTCCGTGCTGATCCGGCGCGCCGCGCTCACCACGCCGCAGCTCGCGGCCACCCTGCACCTCGCCGCCGCCCAGCAGGTCGACGACCGCGCCGACGGCGGCTGGCACGCCGAGTGGGCGACGCTGCGCGACCTGGTCCGCCGGACCCTGGTCGCGGCGTCGCAGACCGACTCGCTGATCGCGGGGCTGCGGGTCGACGCCGACCGGATGGCTGCCACGCTGGCCGCCGCCGGGGACGCCGTGCTCGCCGAGCAGCGCAGCCTCACCCACGACCCGGCGCCGACGTACCTCGGCGACGCGGCGGCGTACGTCGACGAGGTCGTCGCCCAGACGAAGGAGACGACCCGGTGACGACGCTGGTGCTCGGGCCGTCGTTGGGGACCTCGGCCGCGGCCCTGTGGGACGACTGCGCGGCGCTGCTCCGCGAGGAGCTGGACGTGGTGACGTGGGACCTGCCGGGCCACGGGACGAACCGCGAGGTCGAAGGGCCGGTGACGATGGCCGACCTGGCGGCGTACGTCCTCGACCGCGTCGACGGCCCGTTCTGGTACGCCGGCGACTCGGTCGGCGGCACGGTCGGGCTGCAGCTGGCGCTGGACGCGCCGGACCGGGTGCGCGGCGTCGTCGCGCTGTGCACCGGCGCGCGGATCGGCACCGCGGAGTCCTGGGCCGAGCGGATCGCGCAGGTCCGCGCCTCCGGCACGCCGGGGCTGGTGAGCGCGTCGGCACAGCGCTGGTTCGGCACCGGCTTCATCGAGCGCGAGCCGGCGCGGGCCTCCGCGCTGCTGCACGCGCTGAGCGACGCCGACGACGAGGGGTATGTCGCGGTGTGCGGCGCGCTCGCGGCGTTCGACGTGCGGCCGCGCCTCGGCGAGATCGCCGCACCCGTGCTCGCCGTCGCCGGTGAGGAGGACGCGGTCTGCCCGCCCGCGCTGCTGCGCGAGGTCGCCGACGGCGTACCCGACGGGCGGTACGTCGGCCTGCCCGGCGTCGCCCACCTCGCCCCGGCCGAGGCGCCGGCGGCGGTCGCCGACCTGATCCGCGAGTTCTGCCGGGAAGGAGCCAGATGAGCCATCACGACAAGGGGGACGAGGGCATGGAGGTCCGGCGCGAGGTGCTCGGCGACGAGCACGTCGACCGGGCGACGGCGAACGCCACGGCGTTCACCCGCGACTTCCAGGAGCTGATCACGGCGTACGCGTGGGGCGAGATCTGGACCCGGCCCGGGCTCGACCGGCGCAGCCGCTCGATGATCACGCTCACCGCGCTGGTCGCCCGCGGCCACCACGAGGAGCTCGCGATGCACGTGCGGGCCGCGCTGCGCAACGGCCTCACGGTCGACGAGATCAAGGAGGTGCTGCTGCAGTGCGCGATCTACTGCGGCGTGCCCGACGCGAACACCGCGTTCCGGATCGCGCAGCAGGTGCTGTCCGACGAGGGCGCGCTGTAGGGGCCTGTCGCAGGTTCACCATGGTCCGTGGGTGAACCGGCACCGCCCATGCCGTGCCCACCGTGGGCAGTGCAGGCTCGACCACGTCCCATGGTGAAGCTGCGACGGCGGCCCTACGCTGGAGTCCTCGGATCGAACGGGGGAACTCCATGTTCACGTACCTCCTGATCGCGGTGGCGGTCGTGCTCGTCGTCGCGGTGGTGTGGCACCAGATCCGCACCCGCAACACGCCCGGTCGCACCATCAGCCAGGACGCGCCGCTGCGCGACTCCGGGGTGGCGGCGGCCAAGAACCAGCACGACGTCACCACCCGGAGCCAGGGCTACGGCAACGGGCGGTAGGACCGCGCGAGCTAGACGCACCGCTGCACGATCGCGGCGACCTGCCGGGCCGCCGGCGACGCGTCGGCGCGCGCGGCGAGCGCCAGGTCGATGGTGGGCGCGTCGGTGAGCGCCACGTAGGAGACCCCCTCGAGCCCGAGGCTGCGGACCGGCTCGGGCACCAGGGCCACGCCGAGACCGGCGGCGACGAAGACCACCAGCGTCGCGGTCTCGGCGACCTCGATCACCGGTGCCGGCGCGAAGCCCGCGGCGGCGCACGCGTCGAGCACCCGGGCGTGCATGGACGACCGGTGCCCGGACGGGTGCATCACGAACGGCTCGTCCCGCAGCCGGGCCAGGCCGATCCGTCGGCCCCCGGCCAGCGGGTGCTGGGCCGGCAGGACGGCGACCAGCCGCTCGGTGCGCAGCACCCGGGCGTCCACGCCGGGCTCGCCCGGTCGCAGCAGCGCGAGGTCGTAGGTGCGGTCGGCCAGGCCGGCGGCCAGCTGCGGCGACAGCAGCTCGCCGCGCAGGTCGAGCTCGACGCCGGGCAGTGAGCGGCGCACCTCGCGGGCGACGCGGGGGAGCACGTCGTACGTCGCGGTGCCGACGAACCCGATCGACACCCGGCCCGCGTGGCCGCCGGCGAGCGCCGCCATGTCCTCGCGCGCCCGGTCGACGTCGGCGAGCACCGACCGCGCGTGCTCGGCGAACCGCAGCCCGGCCTCGGTCGGCTCGACCCGGCGCGTGGTCCGGGTGAACAGCGAGACGCCGAGCTCGCGCTCGAGCTGCTTGACCTGCTGCGACAGGGCGGGCTGGGCGACGTGCAGCCGCTGGGCCGCGCGGCCGAAGTGCCGCTCCTCCGCGAGGACGACGAACGACCGCAGGTGCCGCAGCTCCATGCGCCGAGGTTATCAGCCGGCGTTATCAATCAAGTCTGATTCAGTATTGGAAGCGATCACTGTCGGCGACCTAGGCTCGGGGCATGAGCTCCGCGTTCGTGTACGCCGCCGCCCGCACGCCGTTCGGCCGCTTCGGCGGCGCCCTCGCCGAGGTGCGCCCCGACGACCTGGCCGCCACCGCGATCTCGGGGGTCCTCGCGAAGACCCCCGGCCTGGAGCCGGCCGCGATCGGCGACGTGGCGTGGGGCTGCGCCAACCAGGCCGGCGAGGACAACCGCAACGTGGGCCGGATGGCGGTGCTGCTCGCAGGGCTGCCGGTGTCGGTCCCGGCGACCACGGTCAACCGGCTCTGCGGCTCCTCCCTCGACGCCGCGATCATCGGCTCGCGGGCGATCGAGTCCGGCGACGCGGACGTGGTGCTGACCGGCGGGGTCGAGTCGATGACCCGCGCCCCGTGGGTGCTGCCGAAGCCGTCGAAGGCGTTCCCGGCGGGCAACGTCACCGCGGTCTCGACCACGCTCGGCTGGCGCCTGGTGAACGCGAACATGCCGGAGGAGTGGACGGTCTCGCTCGGCGAGGCCAACGAGCTGCTCGGCGAGAAGTTCTCCATCTCCCGGGACCGGCAGGACGAGTTCGCCGCCCGGTCCCACCACCTCGCGGACGCCGCGTGGAACGCCGGGTTCTACGACGACCTGGTGGTCCCCGTGGCCGACCTGGCCCGCGACGAGGGCATCCGCCCCGGCTCGACCGCGGAGAAGCTGGCCGGCCTCAAGCCGTCGTTCCGCAAGGACGGCACCATCACCGCCGGCAACGCGTCCCCGCTCAACGACGGGGCCTCCGCCGTCCTGCTCGGGTCGGAGAGCGCGCCGATCGGCGTCGACCCGATCGCGCGGATCGCCGGCCGCGGCGTCTCCGCGGTCGAGCCGCCGATGTTCGGCTACGCCCCCGTCGAGGCCGCCGACCGCGCGCTCGCCCGCGCCGGGATCACCTGGCAGGACGTGTCCGCCATCGAGCTGAACGAGGCGTTCGCCGTCCAGTCGCTGGCCTGCGTCGACGCCTGGCGCGTCGACCCCGAGATCGTGAACGCCAAGGGCGGCGCGATCGCGATCGGCCACCCGCTCGGCGCGTCCGGCGGCCGGATCCTCGGCACCCTCGCCGCGCGGCTCCATGAGTCCGGCGACCGGTACGGCGTCGCCGCGATCTGCATCGGCGTCGGCCAGGCGCTGGCGGTGGTGCTGGAGAACGTCGGATGAGCGCCACCATCTGCGCCACCGCCGAGGAGGCGGTGGCCGGGATCGAGGACGGGTCGACCGTGCTCGTCGGCGGGTTCGGCCTGGCCGGCATGCCGGTGCAGCTGATCGACGCGCTCATCGACCAGGGCGCGACCGACCTGACCGTGGTGTCCAACAACGCCGGCAACGGCGACACCGGGCTGGCCGCGCTGCTCGCCCGGGGCCGGGTGCGCAAGGTGATCTGCTCCTTCCCGCGCCAACACGACTCCTGGGTGTTCGACGGCCTCTACCGCGACGGGCGGATCGAGCTCGAGCTGGTGCCGCAGGGCAACCTCGCCGAGCGGATGCGCGCGGCCGGCGCCGGGATCGGCGCCTTCTTCAGCCCGACCGGCGTCGGCACCCCCCTCGCGGAGGGCAAGGAGACCCGGGAGATCGACGGGCGGACCTACGTGCTCGAGCACCCGATCAAGGGCGACGTCGCGCTGATCGGCGCGCACCGCGCGGACCGGATGGGCAACCTGGTCTACCGCAGGACCGCGCGCAACTTCGGGCCGGTGATGGCGACCGCCGCGACCACCGTGGTCGCGCAGGTGACCGAGGTCGTCGACGTCGGCGACCTCGACCCCGAGACGGTCGTGACGCCGTCGATCTTCGTGGACCGGGTGGTGCGGGTATGAGCCTCAGCAAGCAGGAGATGGCCGCGCTGGTCGCGCGCGACATCCCCCACGGCGCCTACGTGAACCTCGGGATCGGCCAGCCCACGCTGGTCGCCGACCACCTGCCGGAGGGGTCGGGCGTGGTGCTGCACACCGAGAACGGCATGCTCAACATGGGCCCGGCCGCCCAGGGCGACGAGGCCGACCAGGACCTGACGAACGCCGGCAAGCAGCCGGTGACCGAGCTGCCCGGCTCGTCGTACTTCGACTCCGCGGCCTCGTTCGCGATGATGCGCGGCGGCCACCTCGACGTCTGCGTGCTCGGCGCGTTCCAGGTGTCGGCCTCCGGCGACCTCGCCAACTGGCACACGGGCGACCCGGACGCGATCCCCGCCGTGGGTGGGGCGATGGACCTCGCCATCGGCGCGAAGAGCGTGTTCGTGATGATGACGCTCTTCGCCAAGGACGGCTCGCCGAAGCTGGTGCCCGCGTGCACCTACCCGCTCACCGGTGTCGGCTGCGTCGACCGGGTCTACACCGACCTGGCGACGTTCGACCTCACCGCGGACGGGGTCGTCGTCCGCGAGACGTTCGGCATCTCGTACGACGAGCTCGCCGAGCGGCTCGACGTCCCGCTCAGCCGCTGAGCTCGGCCAGCCGGGCGATGCCCGGCGCGGTGTGCGCGGCGAGCCGGGCGAGTGCGTCGTCGAGCCGGGCGCTGGGCACCGTGTCCGGCGGGACGCGGGCGGGGTTGAGGGCCACCCGGTTCGACCAGTCCCTGATGTCGGGCTCGGCGCCGAACGACGCCGTGGCGCGGAACCCGGTCACGTTCATCTGCGCCCAGTCGGCCAGCGTGTTGCCGAACGACGAGAGCGGGCACAGCCGGTTCTTCTCGGCGTCGTCGCCGCGGGTCGCCTCGACGTACCCGGTGACCGCGGCGCCGAAGCACGGGAAGCCGGCCCGCACCGGCTGGAGCGTGATCGCGTCCGGCTGCCAGATCGGGACCCGGCCGGGCAGCTTCAGCCCGTCCGCGGCGCAGTGGACCACGACCGCGTCGTCGGCGATCGCGACGTCGCCGCCGTCGAGCTCGAGCCGGCCGCGGTGGGCGGTGCGCACGTGGCCGAGGCGGACGACGTTCTCGATGCTGCGCAGCAGCTCCAGCTCCCAGGCGCCGAGCGTCGGCGCCTTCGCCATCGTGGGCGTCACGGCGGGGTCGACGCGCAGCATGATGCCGAGCTCCTCGAGCCGCAGGAACAGGTCCGGCAGCGACGGCGCAGCGGCGGCGGCCTCGAGCAGGTCCGCGACCATCGCCAGGTAGATCGCCGGGTCCGGCTGGATCAGCGCGCGGTTGAGCATCCACGGGTCGCGCGGCCGCACCCAGCAGATCGCGTCCGGGTCCACGCCGTGGCCCAGCAGCCAGACGCAGGTGTCGGTCGCGGTCTTGCCGGACCCGACCACGACCCACTGGCTCGGCGGCTCCTCCACTCCGACGACCTCGCCCGCAGCGATGACCCGCGCGCCGTCGACGCCGAACGGCGGTGGCGTCTCGGCGGGGACGTCCGGGGAGAGGTAGCGGGCGTCGACGATCCGGCAGCGCTCGGGGACGGCGTACCGCCGGCCGGAGACGCGCGACACGAACGTGCGGTCGCCGACGTACTCGCAGCCGCCGTACATCTCGACCCGGCCGGTGTCGACCAGCCGCTGCAGCTGGGCGCTGTAGTACGCGGTGATCGTCGGCTGGTCGGCGCGCTCGTGCAGCCCGGCCTCGGGCCCGTGCTCCTGGAGCCGGCCGCCGAGGACCGTCGACGCGACGCCGTAGAACGTCGAGGACTGGTGCAGCCGGACGAACGGGTACGCCGCCAGCCAGTGCCCGCCCGCAGCGTGTCGGCGGTCGACCAGGACGACCCGCGCGTCGGCGTGGTCGACCAGGGTGTCGGTGAAGCCCATACCCATGGCACCGGCCCCGATGACCAGGTAGTCGGCCTCGACGGTGTGCGTCACGCGGTCACGAAAGCACCGCGGGACCGGGGGCGTCCAGCGGGACTAGCGAACGGCGCGGTTCTTGCCCGCCACGGCCTCGGCGGTGCCGACCAGCAGGACGGCGGCGACGACCGACAGCACGAACCCGAGGACGTTGAGCTCCCAGATGCTGCCGGTGCCGAGCAGCCACGCGATGGTGCCGCCGATCAGCGATCCCACCAGGCCGAGACCGAGGGTCGCGAGGAGGCCGAGGTTCTGCCGGCCCGGCTTGAGCAGGCGAGCGAGCGCGCCGATGATCAGGCCGGCCACCAGGAAACCAATCATGTCTCCAGTGTGCCGGGGCACCCCAACGTGCCCGGCGCCGTCAGGGCAGCAGCCGGCGGGCACCGGCGAAGTCGTCGCGAGCCGCGGGCGCCATCTGCACCTGCTGGCCGGTGCCGGGCGCGTGCACCATCGACCCGCGCCCGGCGTACAAGCCGACGTGGTGCACGGGGTCGCCGAAGAACAGCAGGTCCCCGACACGAGGGTGCGCGACCGGCGTCCCGGCGGCCCACTGCGCCGACGCGTCGCGGGGGATCCGGACGTCGTGCACGCGGTAGCTGAGCCAGGTCAGGCCCGAGCAGTCGACGCCGAAGCCGGACGCACCGGCCCACAGGTAGTCCAGCCCCGCGAACGACGTCGCGCTGACGAGCAGGTCCGTCCGGCTCGTCGGCAGGGCGGGCGTGCCGCGGTCGTGGAGGGCGACGGAGGCCCGGGCGATCCGGCGTACGCCGCCGGTGGGGAGGTGGACGCGGACGTACCGGTGGCCGGCGGCGGCGAGGGGGAACCGGGTGCCGAAGCTGACGCGGAACAGCGGCCGGGCGGCGGAGTCGCCGGTGCGCAGCCACGGCGTCCGCTCCACGACGGTCGCCACGCGCGGGGTCCGGACCGGCCGGACCGCGGTGAGCTGCCGCCTCGGCACCCAGCCCGGGTAGCCGCGGGCGTCGAGCGGCGTCGGCTGGTCGGGGACCACCACCTTCGCCCAGCCGGGCCGCAGGTCCACGACGCGGACCCGGTCGCCGAGCAGGGCCTGGGTGTCGGCGCGGCCGTTGAGCGCGCGCCGTTCGGTGAGCGTCATCGCGCCGAGCCACCTCTCGATCCGGACCGGGCGCCCGAGCGCCGGCGCGTCGACCGCCCGGGGCGAGGACGGCGAGCGCCAGAGCGTCGCGACCGAGACGGACACCCACGCCAGGTGGCCCACGCGCAGAGCGGCGGCCGGCGCGGGCCGGGGCGCCGTGGAGGACGGGGAGGGTGACGAGGACGGCGCGGGCGCGGCCGCACCGCCGCACGCCGCGGCCAGGACCAGGGCGAGGACGAGGGCGGGCAGGGCCGCCTTCCGGGTCATGTCTCCATCGTGCGTCAGGATGGTCGCCGGCGGCAGGGCCGAAGGGCTCGTGTCGGTCCTCGTTGACCGACACGGTCCCGCGACGCATGCTCGACCGCATCGTGCTGGCTCACCAACGGAAGGAACGCGCGTGGCACTCCTGGACTCTGTCGACTGGCAGGGAAACATCTTCAAGGCCGGCCGCTGGCAGCCCGGCGGCGCGGGTGACTACGCCGTCCTCGAGCCGGCGACCGGCGCCGAGCTGGGCCGGATGGGCTCGGCGAGCACCGAGGACGTCGCCGAGGCCGCGGCCGCCGCCGCCGAGGCGCAGCGCGACTGGGCCGCGCTGCCGTACACCGCCCGCGCCGCGGTGCTCCGCAAGGCCGGTGACCTCTGGCTCGAACACGCCGACGAGATCACCGGCTGGAACATCCGCGAGGTCGGCGCCGTCCCCGCCATCGCCGGCTTCGCGCTGCACGTCGCGGCCGAGGAGTGCTACGAGGCCGCCTCGCTGCCCGGCCGCCCGGTCGGCGAGCTGCTCGCGACCGAGCAGCCGCGGCTGTCGATGGCCCGCCGGGTGCCGGCGGGCGTGGTCACCGTGATCGCCCCGTTCAACGTCCCGATCATCCTGGCCATCCGCTCGGTGGCGCCGGCGCTCGCGCTCGGCAACGCCGTCCTGCTCAAGCCCGACCCGCGCACGGCGGTCACCGGCGGCACCCTGCTGGCCCGCATCTTCGAGGAGGCCGGGCTGCCGCCGGGCCTGCTGCAGATGCTGCCCGGTGGCCCCGAGGTCGGCGAGGCGCTGATCACCGACCCGCACGTGCGGGTCATCTCGTTCACCGGCTCGACGGTTGTCGGCCGCCGGATCGGCGAGCTCGCCGGCAAGCACCTCAAGCGCGCGCACCTCGAGCTCGGCGGCAACTCCGCGCTGCTGGTGCTCGACGACGCCGACGTCGAGGCCGCGGTGAACCTGGCCGCGTGGGGCTCGTTCCTCCACCAGGGCCAGATCTGCATGACGACCGGCCGGCACCTGGTGGCCGACCGCGTGTACGACGACTTCGTCGCCGGCCTCGCCGAGAAGGCCGGGAAGCTCCCGGTCGGCGACCCGCACCTGGAGCAGGTCGCGCTCGGCCCGGTCATCGACGCCGGCCAGCGCGACAAGATCCACGGCATGGTCAGCGCGAGCGCGGACCAGGGCGCCCGGGTCGCGTCCGGCGGCACGTACGAGGAGCTGTTCTACCGGCCGACCGTGCTGGCCGACGTCCCGCTCACGTCCCCGGCGTTCGCCGAGGAGGTCTTCGGCCCGGTCGCCCCGGTGACCCGGGTCTCCTCGGTCGAGGACGCCGTGCGGCTGGCCGGCGAGAGCGAGTACGGCCTCTCGCTCGGCATCGTCACCAAGGACGTGATGCACGGCCTCGCGGTCGCCGAGCAGATCCCCACCGGCATCGTGCACATCAACGACCAGACCGTGAACGACGAGGCGGTGGCGCCGTTCGGTGGCGTGCGGGCCTCGGGCACCGGCTCCCGCTTCGGCGGCGCCGCGGCGAACGTCGAGGCGTTCACCGAGACCCGGTGGATCACCATGCGGGGCGAGCCGGCGCAGTACCCGTTCTGACCGCTGCGCCCCGAGGACGTCATACGGACAGTGGAGGGGGACACACCGTCCGTATGACGTCCCGGCGGCGGGCGCCGGTCAGTGCCGGTCGCGGCGGATGCGGCGGCGCAGCTGGAGGATGCGCAGCGTGCCGACCAGGGCGGTGAGCAGGATGCCGGTGGCTGCCGCGATCAGCAGCGCCACCGACAGCGGCGCGGTGCCGTCGACCCAGAGGAACGAGATGTGCACGTCCTGGGTGTTCTGCGCGATGAACACCACGAGCAGGACGAGCAGCACCGCCGCCGCGACGACGCCGACCCAGGCGCCGCTGGTGCGCGAGCGGCGCAGCGGGTCGTCCGCGTTGGTCAGGGTCTCGCTGGTCGGCTGCTGCTCGGTCATGCCGGGGACGTACCCACCCGCGCTCCGGGGCAGGCCCGGACCGCTGTTCCCAGCAGCCGACGCGGCGAGACCTCGCGTCAGTCGCGCGGCGGCGGCACCGTCTCCGGCGGGTCCGGGATCGCCGCGGGCTCGCCGTTCTTCAACAGCGTCGAGAGGTAGATGACCACGGGGACGTCGCCGGCGTTCGTCGCGTGGTGGATCTCGCCCTGCTCCTCGACCAGCCAGTGGCCCGGACGCACCTTGACCGTCATCCCCGGCTTGATCACCTCGACCAGCGTCGCGGCGTCGCCGGGGCCCTTCATCAACCGCGCCCGCTTGGTGTCGACGGTGTAGGTGAGCACCCCCTCGGCGACGTACCCGAGCTGGGAGCCGGGGTGGTGGTGCGGGGCCAGCTCGGCACCGGGCATCACGACGACCTTGCTGAGCCCGAGGGTGCGGCCGTGGCCGCCCGTCGGGTTCTTGACCTCCGCCAGGGACTGGCGGGTCACGGTGACGGGGGCGGCGTCGTCCGCGGCGGTGGCGGACACGGCGAGGCCGGCTCCGAAGCCCGCGGCGACCAGCGACAGGCCGGCGGCCGGGAGGAGGAAACGCTTCATGCTCAAGGAGCGTAGGGACGCGGTGAGCCCGTGTCCCCGGTTCGCCGTAAGGTGCCCCGCGTGACCCTCCAGCTCCACCGCGCCGCACGCACCGACGCGCTCGCGGACCGGCTGGGGGAGCTGCTGGCCACGCCGCTCGACGACCCGTTCGCCGAGGAGGTCGTGGTGGTGCCGGCGCGGGGCGTCGAGCGGTGGCTGACCCAGCGCCTGTCGCACCGGCTCGGCACCGGCCCGCGGGGCGGCGACGGGGTCTGCGCGGGGGTGCGGTTCCTCAACCCGAACTCGCTGGTGAGCCTGCTGCTCGGCCGGGAGCGCGACGACCCGTGGGACCCCGAGCGGCTGGTCTGGCCGGTGCTCGCGACCATCGACGACTGCGTCGGCGAGGCCGGGTTCGAGACGCTCACCGCGCACCTGGACGGCGAGATGCGGCGCAACCGCCGCTACTCGGTCGCGATCCGGCTGGCGGGGCTGTTCGCGTCGTACGCGCGGCAGCGGCCGTCGCTGATCACCGGCTGGCGGGAGGCCGGAAGCGGGCAGAGTGACGGCGACCTGGCCGCGGACCTGCGCTGGCAGGCCGAGCTGTGGCGCCGGGTGCTGCCGCGGGTCGACGCAGCCCCGCCCGACGTCCGGCACGCCGAGACGCTCGCCGCGTTGCGCGCCGGGGGCGACGGGCTGCCGCTGCCCGGGCGGCTGTCGCTGTTCGGCCACACCCGGATCCCGGTCACCGAGGTCGAGCTGCTGGTCGCGCTCGGCGAGCACCGCGACGTCCACCTCTACCTGCCGCAGCCCTCGCCGGACCTCTGGGACGCGCTCGCCGGGCTCGGCGGCGTGGTCCCCCGCGAGGAGGACACCTCCGCCGACCGGGTCGGCCACCCGCTGCTGGCCTCGCTCGGCCGCGACGCCCGCGAGCTGCGGCGCACGCTCGACGGCATCCCGGCCGAGCTGGTTCCCGTCGAGGCGCTCGCGCCGACGACGATGCTGGGCTGGCTCCAGCACGACCTGCGCGCCAACCACGCCCCGTCGTACGACGAGCGCGCGGGCCGCCACCTCGCCGACGGCGACCGGACGCTCCAGGTGCACGCCTGCCACGGCGCGGCGCGGCAGATCGACGTGCTGCGCGAGGTGCTGGTCGGGATGCTCCAGGACGACCCGACGCTCGAGCCGCGCGACATCCTCGTGATGTGCCCCGACATCGAGACCTACGCGCCGCTGATCTCGGCCGGCTTCGGGCTCGCGACCGCCGAGGGGCACCCCGCGCACCTGCTGCGCGTGAAGCTCGCCGACCGCGCCCTCACCAGCACCAACCCGCTGCTCGCCGTCGCGGGCTCGCTGCTGGAGCTGTCCGGCGGCCGGGTGACGGCGGCCGACGTGCTCGACCTCGCGGCGAGCGACCCGTGCCGGCGGCGGTTCGGGTTCACCGACGACGACCTCGACCGGGTCAGTCGCTGGGTCGCCCGCGCGGGCGTGCGGTGGGGGCTCGACGAGGAGTCGCGGGCGGCGTTCCGGATGGAGCGGTTCCCGCACAACACCTGGCGCACCGGCCTCGACCGGATCCTGCTCGGCGTCGCGATGAGCGGCGACGACCACCGCCACCTCGGCCGCGGGCTGCCGCTCGACGACGTCGGCAGCAACGAGATCGACCTCGCCGGCCGGCTCGCCGAGCTGGTCGAGCGGCTCGACACCTGCCTGACCGGGCTGGCCGCGGCGCGCACGGTCGCCGACTGGACGGCCTGCCTGCGCGACGGCGTCCGCGGGCTCACCGACGTCGCGGACGACGACGCGTGGCAGCTGCCGCAGTTCGAGCGCGAGCTGGCCCGCGCGGCGGCGTCCTCGCACGAGGGCGAGATCGAGCTGCGGCTCTCCGACGTGCGCGCGATGCTCCAGTCCCGGCTGGCCGGTCGGCCGACCCGCGCGAACTTCCGCACCGGCACGCTCACCGTCTGCACGATGGTGCCGATGCGCTCGGTGCCGCACCGGGTGGTCTGCCTGGTCGGCCTCGACGACGGCGTCTTCCCGCGCGCGGCCGCGGTCGACGGCGACGACGTGCTCGGCCGGCGCCCGCTCACCGGCGAGCGCGACGCCCGCAGCGAGGACCGGCAGCTGCTCCTCGACGCGGTGATGGCCGCCACCGAGCACCTCGTCATCACCTACACGGGAGCGAACGAGCAGTCCGGCGCGCGGCGGCCGCCCGCCGTGCCCCTCGGCGAGATCCTGGACGCCGCCGACCGCACCACCGCCGAGCCGGTCCGCGACCGGGTCCTCACCCACCACCCGCTCCAGCCGTACGACGCGCGCAACTTCGAGCCCGCGCGGCCGTTCAGCTTCGACGCCGCGGCGCTCGCCGGCGCCCGCTCCGCGTGGTCGGTGCGCCGGGAGCCGCCGCCGCTTCTCACCGGGCCGCTGCCCGCCCGCGCGACGGAGGACGTGTCACTCGCCGACCTCAAGGCGTTCCTGGTCCACCCGGTCCGCTCGTTCCTGCGCGAGCGGCTCGACGTCGCGACCCCGTTCGAGCCCGACGACCTCGCCGACGCGATCCCGGTGACGCTGGACAGCCTGGAGAAGTGGCAGATCGGCGACCGGCTGCTGCGCGAGCTGCTCGCCGGGCACGACCCGGTCGCGGTGATGACCGCCGAGCAGCTCAGCGGCACGCTCCCGCCCGGCGGCCTCGGCACCCGGGCCCTCAACGAGGTCGTGGAGGAGTGCCAGCGGCTCTGGGCGCGCACCGCCGACCTGCGCGCGGGCGAGCGGCGCTCGGTCGACGTGGACGTCGACCTCGGGGGCGGCCGCCGGCTGACCGGCACCGTCCCCGGCGTCTACGGCAACCGGGTCGTCTCGCTCGGCTACTCGCGGCTCAACGCCCGCCAGCGGCTCCAGACCTGGGTCGACCTGCTGGCGCTGAGCGCGACGTACCCCGACGAGCACTGGACCGCCCACGCCGTCGGCAAGGACCGCGCCGGCCCGAAGCGCGCGCTGTCCGGTCCGCTCGACCACCGCGCGGTCGAGTGGCTGCGCGACCTCGTGGAACTGCGCGACCTCGGGCTGCGCGAGCCGCTGCCGCTGCCGGTGAAGACCGGCGCCGCCTGGGCGGAGGCGCACGTGCGCGAGCTGATGGGGCAGGACACCCCGCCGTACGCCGCCGCGCTGCGCGAGTGGGAGACCGATCCGTTCAACCAGTTCGGCATCGAGGGCGAGGACGCCGACGTCCACCACCAGCGGGTGTACGGCGCCCGCGCGCCGCTCGACGTGCTCGTCGACGCCGGACTCGGCACGCACGCGTGGCGGGTCTGGGAGCCGCTGCTCTCCGGCGGCGAGAGGGTGGGGCCGCTGTGACCCCGTTCCGGATCACCGACGAGCTGCCCTCGGGCACGGTCCTGCTCGAGGCCAGCGCCGGCACCGGCAAGACGTGGACGATCGGCGCGCTCGTCACCCGCTACGTCGCCGAGGGGCACGCCCGGCTCGAGCAGATGCTGGTCGTGACGTTCGGCCGCGCCGCCAGCCAGGAGCTCCGCGAGCGGGTGCGCGCGCAGCTGGTCGAGGCCGAGCGGGTGCTGTCCGACGACCCGGCCGCCAGCGGCGTCGGGGAGTCGGTGCTGGTCGACCTGCTCCGGTCGTGGGACCCCGAGCGGCGCCGGCTCGGCCACCGCCGGGTGACCGAGGCGCTGGCCGGGTTCGACGGCGCGACGATCGCGACCACCCACCAGTTCTGCTCGATGGTGCTCGACTCGCTCGGGGTCGCGGGCGACACCGACTCCAGAGCGCGGCTGGTCGAGGACCTCGACGACCTGGTCAAGGAGACCGTCGACGACCTCTACCTGCGCGCGTTCGCGTTCGACGAGGGCGGCCCGGTCTTCACCCGCGCCGAGGCGCTGGCGATCGCGCGCGCCGCGGTCGGCGACCCGCAGGCCCGGCTCGAGCCCGCGGCCGAGGACCGCAGCACGCCGGTCGGCCGCCGGGTCAGCTTCGCCGACGCGGTCCGCACCGAGCTCGACCGGCGCAAGCGGCGGCTCGGCATCCTGTCCTACGACGACCTGCTGACCCAGCTCGCCGACGCGCTCGCCGACGAGGACGGCGCCGCCGCCCAGCGGATGCGCGCCCGGTGGAGCATCGTGCTCGTCGACGAGTTCCAGGACACCGACCCCGTGCAGTGGCAGGTGCTCGACCGCGCGTTCTCCGGCCACGCGACGATGGTGCTGATCGGCGACCCGAAACAGGCGATCTACGCGTTCCGCGGCGGCGACGTCACGACGTACCTCCAGGCCGCCGAGACGGCGACGACCCGGCAGACGCTGTCGGTCAACTGGCGCAGCGACGCCCCGCTGCTCGACTCCTTCCAGCGGCTGATGGCCGGCGCCGCGCTCGGCGACGAGCGGATCGTCGTGCGCGACGTCGAGGCCCACCACGGCGAGAGCCGGCTGGCCGGAGCGCCGGCTCCGAACCCGTTCCGGGTGCGGGTGGTACGCCGCGACGCGTTCCGCCGCAGCGGCAGCGCGATGCTCACCGTCGGCCAGGTCCGTCCGCACATCGCGCGGGACCTGGCGCTCGACGTACGCCGGCTGCTCGCCTCGGGGGCGACGTACTGCGGCGAGCCGATCCGGCCGCGCGACGTCGCGGTGATCAGCTACCGGCACGCCGACCTCGCCGACGTGCGCGAGGCGCTGCTCGCCGAGGGGATCCCGGCGGTGATCGCCGGCGGCGGCAGCGTGTTCGCGACCCCCGCCGCGGTCGAGTGGCTGACGCTGCTCGAGGCGCTGGAGCAGCCGCACCGGTCGGCGCGCGTGCGGTCGGCGGCCCTCACCTGCTTCCTCGGCCGCACCGCGGCCGAGCTCGACGCGCGCGGCGACGACCTGACCGACGAGGTCGCGGACACGCTGCGCGGCTGGGTGGAGCTGTTCACCCACCGCGGCGTCGCTGCGGTGCTCGAGGCGGCGAACGTGGCCGGGCTGCCGGAGCGGGTGCTCGCCGAGGTCGGCGGCGACCGCCGGCTCACCGACCTGCGGCACATCGGCGAGGCGCTGCACGAGGTCACGCTCACCGAGCGGCACGGGCTGGTCTCGCTGCTGACCTGGCTGCGCGAGCAGGTCGCCGAGGGCCGCGCCGGCCGCGGCGTCGAGCGCACCCGCCGGCTCGACTCCGACGCGGCCGCCGTGCAGCTGGTGACGATCCACGCGAGCAAGGGGCTGGAGTACCCCGTGGTCTACCTGCCCGCGCTCGCCGACCGGTTCGTCCCGAAGCCGACCCGCCCGCTGTTCCACGACGACGAGGGCATCCGCTGCCTGAACGTCGGCGGGGGTGGCGCCGACTGGGCCGACCACTGCCGGCGCTGGGCCGACGAGGAGGCCGGCGAGTGGCTGCGGCTGCTCTACGTCGCGATCACCCGCGCGAAGTCGCAGGTCGTCGCGTGGTGGGCGCCCACCAAGAACGCCGTCGCCTCGCCGCTGCACCGCGTGCTGATGCGCGATGTCGAGAGCTCCGATGTGCCGCCGTCTCCTCCCGTCCCGAACGACGACGACGTGATCGGTCTCTTCGCCGAATGGCGCGACCGCGGCGGCCCGGCCCCCGAGCCCGCCCTCCACGCCGACCCCGGCGCCGACCCGCCGCTGCCGGACCCGCCGGCGCTGGCGGCCCGGACGTTCACCCGCGAGGTGGACACCGAGTGGCGGCGCGCGTCGTACTCCTCGCTGAGCCGGCTGGACGTCGCGACCGGGCCGGCCGGGACCGTCGTCAGCGAGCCCGAGGTCAGCGGCAAGGACGACGAACCGGTCGAGCCGATCGAGGAGATCGAGGCCGCGCCGGTCGCCGGCGACCTCCCCTCGCCGATGGCCGGGGCGCCGGTCGGCGCGACGTTCGGCTCGCTGGTGCACGCCGTCCTCGAGCACACCGACCCCGACGCGCCCGACCTGCGCGCGGAGCTGCTCGCGCACATCGACGACCAGCTCGGCTGGTGGCCGGTCGAGCTCGACCGCGAGGAGCTCGCCGACGCGCTGGTCGCGGTCTGCGACTCGCCGCTCGGCCCGCTCGCCGGCACCACCCTGCGGCAGCTGCCGCTGACCGACCGGCTGCGCGAGATGGAGTTCGAGCTGCCGCTGGGTGGCCGCACCCTCGGCGACCTCGCACCGCTGCTGGAGCGGCACCTGCCGCCCGGCGACCCCGTGCGCGAGTACGCCGGCCAGCTCGCCGGCCCGCTCGGCGACCAGACCCTGCGCGGCTACCTCACCGGCTCGGTCGACGTCGTCCTCCGCCTGCCCGGCCCGCGGTACCTCGTCGTCGACTACAAGACCAACTGGCTCGGCCCCGCCGACGAGCCGCTGACCGCGCACTCCTACCGCCCCGAGGCGCTGGCCGCCGCGATGGGCCACTCCGACTACCCGCTCCAGGCGCTGCTGTACGCCGCCGTGCTGCACCGGTTCCTGCGCTGGCGGCAGCCCGGGTACGACCCGGAGCAGCACCTCGGCGGCGTGCTCTACCTCTACCTGCGCGGCATGTGCGGGCCGGACACCCCGCTGGTCGACGGCCACCCCTGCGGCGTCTTCTCGTGGCGGCCGCCGGTCGCGCTGGTCGAGGACCTGTCCGACCTCCTGGACGGTGCCTCGTGACCGAGCTGTTCGAGCCGGTCGGCGAGCACGACTGGCGGATCGCCACCACCGCGACCGGCGTGCTCGCGGACTTCAACGCCGCCGGCGTCCTCACCGCCTCCGACGTCCACGTCGCCACCCGGGTCGGCGCGCTCGGCGGCGAGGCCGACGAGCGGGTGCTGCTCGCGGTCGCGCTCGCGGTCCGCGCTGTGCGCCGGGGCTCGGTCTGCCTCGACCTCGCCACCGTGCGCGACGTCGCCCCCGAGCTCGCGTGGCCCGACGAGTGGCCGCTCGAGCGGTCGCCGCTGGTCGAGGCGGGTGTGCTGCGCTGGGAGAGGGGGCTGCTCTACCTCGACCGCTACCACCGGCTCGAGACCCAGGTGCACGACGACCTCGCCGCCCGGCTCGCGCTCGCGCCGCCGGCGGTCGACGAGCCGCGGCTGTCGGCCGCGCTGGAGAAGGTGCGGTCGGGGCACTTCAGCGCCGAGCAGGAGGCCGCGGTGGTGGCCGCCGTGCACCGGCGGACGACGATCCTCACCGGCGGCCCCGGTACCGGGAAGACGACCACCGTCGCCCGGCTGCTCGCGCTGCTCGCCGACCAAGCCGGCGGCGGCCTCTCGGTCGCGCTCGCGGCGCCGACCGGCAAGGCCGCGACCCGGCTCCAGGAGGCGGTGACCGCCGAGCTCGAAGCCGTGGCCCGCACCTGGCCCGAGGCCGCCGCGCTCGTCGGCCGGCCCGCTGGGCTGACCCTGCACCGGCTGCTCGGCTGGCGGCCCGACAACGCCACCCGGTTCCGGCACGACCGCGCCAACCGGCTCAAGTACGACGTGGTCGTGGTCGACGAGTCCTCGATGGTCGAGCTCACGATGATGGGCCGGCTGCTGGAGGCGCTGCGCCCCGACAGCCGGCTGGTGCTGGTCGGCGACCCGCGCCAGCTCACGTCGGTCGGCGCCGGCGCGGTGCTCAGCGACCTGGTCGCCGGGTACGACGGTCGCCCCGACTCGCCGGTCGCCGCCCTGACCGAGAACTTCCGCTCCGAGGAGGACATCAAGGCGCTCGCGGCCGCGCTCCGCGACGAGGACGCCGACGCGGTGCTCGCCGTGCTGCGCTCCCCGTCGGACCAGGTGTCGTTCGTGGAGGCGCCCGACGACGAGGCGGTCGAGCGGGCACTGCGGCCCGACTCGGTCGCCGCCGCCGGCGCCGTCTGGCGGGCGGCCGTCGACGAGGACCCCGCCCGGGCACTGGCCGAGCTGGACCGCTACCGCCTGCTCTGCGCGCACCGCGAGGGCCCGTTCGGCGTACGCCGCTGGAACCACCTCGTGGAGCGCTGGCTGGCCGAGGACGCCGACGTGGACGTCCACGGACAGTGGTACGTCGGTCGCCCGCTGCTGGTCACCAGCAACGACTACGCGCTCGACGTCTACAACGGCGAGACCGGGGTCGTGGTGCGCCGGGACGGGCGGATCCGGGCGTTCGTGGCGGGGTCGGAGCGGCTCAAGGAGTTCGCGCCGGGCCGGCTCGACGCGGTCGAGACCATGCACGCGATGACGATCCACAAGAGCCAGGGCAGCCAGGCCGACCGGGTGACGGTGCTGCTGCCCGACGAGGGGTCCCGCCTGCTCACCCGCGAGCTGTTCTACACCGCGGTCACCCGGGCCCGGCACCACGTCCGCGTGGTCGGCACCGAGGCCGCCGTCCGCGCCGCCGTCGGCACCCGCGCGCAGCGCGCCACCGGGCTGCGCCTGCGGCTGGGAGCCCGCTGAACGATCCGCGCGGCTGCGCGACGTCCGGTGGAGCGTTGGCGGCGTTCCCCTCGGTCGACGTGGCCCGCCACGCCTTCCCTCGGCGGCCTTGCCACCGCACGCACCGGACGCCGCTCGCGTTCGCCCGTCTCGTCCAGCGGGCTCCCGGCCGAGTCCTGACCCACCGAAATACCGCCGCAACCTGGCCGGGCTAGGGTCGGGGCATGCCCTTCCTGCTGCGCGTGGAGCTGCCCGACGTCCCCGGGTCGCTGGGTCGCGTCGCGACGGCCATCGGTATGGCAGGCGGCGACATCGAGGCCATCGAGATCGTCGAGCACCGCCACGACGGCACCGCGGTCGACGACGTCCTGCTCGAGACCGCGCCGGGCGCGATGCCCGACTCGATCGTCTCCGCGTGCAACGCGCTGGACGGCGTCCAGGTCGTCTGGATCAGCCGGTACGCCGCGGGCGGCAACCTGTTCCTCGACCTCGAGGCGGTCGAGGAGATCACCGCCGACGTCGACGACCCGCTCGGCCGGCTGGTCGACCTGCTGCCGGTGACGTTCCGCGCCGACTGGGCGGCGCGGGTCGCGAAGGACGGCGGCATCGTGAACGCGACCGAGGCCGCGCCGTCCGAGCTGGCCTGGCAGCCGATCGACCGCGCCGCGCTGCTCGACCAGGCCGACGGGAACACGATCATGGTCGCGGCGAAGCTCAACAAGACCGAGATCGTGGTCATCGGCCGCCGCGGCGGGCCGGAGTTCCTCGAGTCGGAGATCGCCCGCCTCGGCCACCTGGTCGGCCTCGCGATGTCGATCGCGCGGCGGGCGGCCGCCCCGAGCTGATCCGGGTGGCCGGGTGACGGTTTCCCCGGTCGACCGGGGAAACCTGAACTTGTCGGCCGAAGTTTCGGCCGACATGTGCAGGCATTGCCCAGCAAGTCGCGGCCCCGGCCGCTTCCGTGGGGCGCAGGCGCCTACGGCACCGAGCGGATCCGGGTGACGAACACCGAGCCGAGGATCGCGGCCACGAACGCGCTCGCGTAGACCGCGCAGTAGCCGACCGAGAACCGGTCGCCGTTCGTCTCCGTCACCCCGCCCAGCGCCTCGACCGTCAGCAGGATCACCGCCGCGATCGGCGGGGCGGCGACCTGCGGCAGCGCGTTGGCGATGTTGATGACGCCGAGGTCCTTGGCGCGGTCCTCGGCGCCGGGGAGCACCTGGGTGATCAGCGCGAAGTCGACCGAGGTGTAGATGCCGTACCCGATGCCCATCAGCACCGCGGCGACCACCGCCGCGGGCCAGGTCTGCACGACCGCGAGCATCAGCGTCGCGCACGCCCCGACCACCCCGGACCAGATCACGAAGACCTTGCGCCTGCCGCTGCGGTCGCTCCAGATGCCGAACGAGACCGCGGTCGCCATCAGTACGGCGGCGTACGTCGCGGTCAGCACGAACACCCGGTCCGCGGCCTGGTCGGAGGTGAAGCCGATCGCGTCCTGCAGGTAGTAGAGCAGGTAGAGCAGCCCCAACGCGTTGCCGAGGTTGACGAGGAAGCGGGTGATCCAGGCCCACGCGAAGTCGGGGTGCCGGCGCGGCGAGATCCAGAACGAGCGCAGGAACGCGCCCCAGTCGAACGGGTCCGGCTGCTCGTCCGGCGCGAGCGCGAGGTCGCGCGAGTCCAGGCAGTACGGCACGGTGAGCGCGAGCAGCACGACCGCGGTCACGGCGTACCCCGCCGCGATGCTGCCGGTGGCCGACGCGATGCCCGTCCCGCCGACCACGCCGACGGTCTGGGCGATCGCGAGGATGCCGCCGACCCGGCCGCGCTCGCCGACCGGCACCTGGTCGGGCACGGTGGCGGTGACCGCGGCGAGCATCGCGTTGAGGGTGGCCTGTACGCCGCACCAGCCCAGCGCCATCACCACGACGTTGTCGGCCACCGCGAGCAGCAGCAGCGACAGCGCCCCGCCGAGGGCGCCGGCGATCACCCACGGCACCCGGCGTCCCATGCGCAGCGTGGTGCGGTCCGAGAACGCGCCGAACACCGGGTTGCACACGACCGACACGAACGCGCCGAGGCCGAGGACCACCGCGAGGACGACCTTCTTGTGGTCGGGGTCGATCGCCTCGGCCTGCTGCGCGAGCAGCACCTGGATGGGGCCGAAGAAGCCGGCCCACAGGCCGATGCTGGTCAGCGTCAGGAACGCGATCCAGCGGCCCGGCGGGTTCGCGGCCGGCTCGGCCAGCGCCGAGCGCCGCAGCGCCGATCCTGGGGGGAGATCGGTCGTCACCCGCGCAGGATGGCAGATCAGCAGCCCACGCGCGTGATGTCCCCGCTCGACACGAGCCGGTCACCGGCGTGGAAGCCGTAGGCCGAGCAGTAGTAGAAGCTCAGGTGGTCATCACGCTCGAGCCGGACCGGCTTCCAGACGCCGTTGCCCACGGGCTCGAGGTAACGGAACGACGTGGCGAGCAGCGGCCCGGCCGGCTCGTGCTTGAGGTAGTGCCCCAGCCAGCGCTGCACGTAGACGCTGGTGAGGTCCTGCCCGTAGCGGCTGGCAGGCAGGACCAGCGGGATGTCGGTGTACTCCAGGTGCGTCGAGGCCCGGGGTACGACCAGCATCGAGTCGACCCCGGCGGCGCGCCAGGCGTCGTACCCGGTCGCCCGCTCGCGCCTCGGGTCCGGCCCGTCGGGGCTGGGCTGCGGGGCGAGCGAGCTGCCGCCGGACAGGAACCACGGGCTGACGGTGAAGCCGTACTCCGACTGCACCGCGAGCGCCGGGACGGTCGGCACGTTGCCCGTGCCGTCGAGCGCGCCGCCGGATCCCGGCCCGGCGAGCTTGTCGAGGGCGACGACGGCCGCGACCCGGTCGTCGGTGCCCTGCACCTTCGAGACCGCGGCCGCACCCAGCGAGTGCCCGACGATCGCGATCCGGGTGGTGCGGCCCGGCGTGAACGGGCTCGGGTCGGGCGAGCGGTCGAAGAACCGGCGGAACGGGTTGGCCCGCGACGTGAAGAAGTCGAGGGCGTCCTCGGTGCCGGTCGTGAAGTTGTCCAGCTGCTGCGAGGGCACCCCCGGGCAGCACTCGCCGTGCGGCAGGGTCTCGCTGGTGCCCTGACCCTGCACGTCGTAGGTCATCGTGACGTAGCCGCGCTCCGCGAGGTCCTGGGCCAGCCAGGCGTACATCTGCTCGGAGCCCTGTACCGATCCTTCGGTGATCACCACGCCGGGGTACGGCGGGCGCAGCCGATCGCCGGTGTACGGGTCGGTCGCGCCGGGCAGCGGCCGGTAGACGTGGCCGCGCAGCAGCGCGCCGTACCGGTTGGTGAACGACACCGCCTTCGCGAGGCCGCGGGTGCCGCTCCAGCCGGCGCGCAGCGGGTTCCCGACGTTCCAGCCGGGGACCAGGTTGCCGGGCGTGATCGCGGGGTGGTCCGGCGACGCGGCCTGGGTGAGCAGCTGGTCGACGTACCTCGCGTTCGTCTGCTCGACGAGCGCGGGCAGGTACGCCGGGTTCTGCAGCTGCCCGCCCGGGCCGGTGATCCGGCCGTAGGCGTCGGCGACGTTCTGCGCGTCCCGGGCGGTGTACGCCGGGTCGCCCGGCGCCGGGTCGGCGGCGGACGCCGCGGCCGGGGTGGCCAGGGCGAGGACGGTCAGGGCGGCGAGGACCAGGCGGCGCATGGCCGGTCAACGACCGACCCGCCGGGCGGGCTACACCCGTTCGAGCAGGAAGACCGGGATCTCGCGGTCGGTCTTCTCCTGGTACTCGGCGTAGGGCGAGTACTGCGCCACCGCGCGCTCCCACCACTCCGCGCGCTCGTCGCCCTCCGCGATGCGGGCCCGGTAGGTGTGCTTCTCCGCGCCGTCCTGGAGGTCGACCTCGGGATGCGCGACGAAGTTGTGGTACCAGGTCGGGTGTGTCGGGGCACCGCCCTGCGACGCGACCGCGGCGTACACGCCGTCGTGCTCGACGCGCATCACCGGGTTCTTGCGCAGCTTGCCGGACTTCGCGCCCTTCGACGTGATGACGACGATCGGCCACTCGGGGTGGCCCCGCAGGATGTTGGCGCGCTGCCCGTTCGACGCCTCGTACTCCGCGACCTGGTCGCGGACCCACTGCTCGGGACTGGGCTCGTACTCGCCTTCGAGAGTCATACCCCGTCAATGCCCGGTCCGGGCTCCTCCATTCCCCGGCGATAGCCTCGCGTCCATGAGCGCGATCGACGGGGTGTCGGAGATCTTCGACGCCGACGACTGGGACGCGGTGCCCGGCTTCGAGGACCTGACCGACCTGACCTACCACCGCGCGAAGGCGCACGGCACGGTCCGCGTGGCCTTCGACCGGCCGGACGTGCTCAACGCGTTCCGCCCGCACACCGTCGACGAGCTGCTGCGGGTGCTGGAGCACGCGCGGACGTCGAGCGACGTCGGCTGCGTGATCCTCACCGGCAACGGGCCGAGCGCCAAGCACGGCAAGTGGGCGTTCTGCACGGGCGGCGACCAGCGCATCCGCGGCCGCGCCGGGTACCAGTACGCGGAGGGCGAGACCGCGGACACCGTCGACAAGGCCAAGCTCGGGCGGCTGCACATCCTCGAGGTGCAGCGGCTGATCCGGTTCATGCCGAAGGTCGTGATCTGCGTGGTGCCCGGGTGGACCGCCGGCGGCGGCCACAGCCTGCACGTCGTCTGCGACCTGACGCTCGCGAGTGCCGAGGAGGCGCGCTTCAAGCAGACGGACGCCGACGTCGGCTCCTTCGACGGCGGCTTCGGCTCGGCGTACCTCGCCCGCCAGGTCGGCCAGAAGTTCGCGCGCGAGATCTTCTTCCTCGGCCAGGAGTACTCCGCCGAGGACGGCGTCCGCATGGGCGCCGTCAACCGCGCGGTCCCGCACGCCGAGCTGGAGAAGGTCGCGCTGGAGTGGGGCCGGCTGGTCAACGGCAAGTCGCCGACCGCCCAGCGGATGCTCAAGTACTCCTTCAACCTGATCGACGACGGCCTGGTCGGCCAGCAGCTGTTCGCGGGCGAGACCACGCGGCTGGCGTACATGACCGACGAGGCGCAGGAGGGCCGCGACCAGTTCCTGGAGAAGCGGGAGCCGGACTGGTCCCCCTTCCCCTGGTACTACTGAGGTCAGCCGGTCATCTCGCTCCCCAGGCGTCCCCGGTCAGCGAGGTCCTCGGCGAGGAACTCGCGGAGCAGGTCGACGGCCTGGATGACCTTGGTCCCGCGCAGGGTGTAGAGCACCCGGGTCCCGTCGCGGCGGGTCGAGACGACGCCTCGCTCGCGCAGGATGGCGAGATGCTGGCTGACGTTCGACTGGCTGATGTCGAGCGCCTCGCAGAGGTCGCCGACGCTGAGCTCCTGGTCCCGCAGCTCGTTGATGATCAGCAGCCGTTTGGGGTCGGCGATCGCCTTGCACACCCGAGCGTGCAGCTCGTGCAGCTCGGCAGCAACCTGTCCGTCCACGCGTCCTCCGACCTCGTCCCCCGGCGTCCCTGCTGATTGTAGGGTTCAGCCGAGCCGGGTCAGGACCACGACGGTGCAGGCGAGAGACAGCGCGGCGGTGACGACGGCGAGCCCGCGGACGGCTCGGAAGCCCATCGGTGAGCTCTCGTCCTCGTCCAGGCGCCCGTGGCGGAGCTCGACCGCGACCAGCATGCCGAGGGCGACCAGCAGCCCCGCACCACCGGCGAGCGACCCGCCGATCTGCCCGTCGGCATGGTGGAGGAGGAGGGCGGAGACGCCGCCGATGCCCAGTGCGGTGCGCTGCCAGGCCATCACCGTGCGCTCCGGCTGGAGGCCGGGGTCGGGGTTCACGTCCGCACCAGGTCCACGACCGTCAGCACCACGGCGACCAGCGCGGTCAGGGTGAGCGCGGCTGCGAGCAGCCCGGGGATGGGGGAGCGGGGCAGGGGCGCGCCCATGCGCATCGCCCGCTCGTTCCTCTCCCAGTGCTCGTACGAGACGCCCGCGAGCAGTCCGCCGAGCAGGATCAGGAGGACGCCGAGAACGTGGCGGACCACGTCCAGTCCGGGGATGAACTGCACCACGGCGACGCCCGCCGCCATCATCGCGAGGGCGGTCCGCACCCACGCCAGGAACGTCCGCTCGTTGGCGAGCGTGAAGCGGTAGTCGGGGTGCTCGCCGACCTCGTGGAGCGGCGGCCGGGCGGAGCGTCGGGGCGTGTCCATCAGGTCAGCGACGTCGAGGCGGCGCACTGGTTGCGGCCGACGTCGAGGATGTCGACCTCGTCCTCCGGGGGTGCCAGCCTGCCGGAGTTGACCAGCCGGATGGTGTCGTAGGCCTCCGGTGCCGCGGGCAGCGACGTGACGATCTCCTCCACGAACCGGTCCATCGCCGTCTCGTTGAGGAGCGTCGCGGTGAACACGTCGTCGAGCGTGGTCACGACGAGCCCGCTGTCGTCGATCTCCTCGGAGCTCGACCAGTGCGCCGGGGCGATGACGGTTCGCGGGTCGAGCGGCCGAAGCCGGTCGTGCACGCTGCGGAACAGGTCCCGGGCGAGGTCCTCGGCCTGCCCGGTGAGATCGGGTCGCCCGAGCCCGCGGACGAACACGGTGTCTCCGACCAGGAGCACCGCGGCACTGACGAGCAGCGCGATGGTCCCCGGCGTGTGGCCCGGCAGGTGCATGCTCATGACCCGGACCTGGGCGGAGCCGAGATCCAGGACGTCGCCGTCCTGCAACGGGCGGTTGGGGAAGGGGACCACGCCACCGCAGTCCTCGGGTGGCAGGTGGTACTCCACCCCGAGCCGGGCGGAGAGAGCGGGGCCGCCGCTGACGTGGTCGGCGTGGACGTGCGTGTCGACCACGTGCGCCACGACCATGTCGTGCTCGGCCGCGAGGTCGAGGTACGGCGCCGGGTGCCGAGTGGGGTCGACGACGATGCAGCGCTCGCCCGGCACCCCGACGAGGTAGGACAGGCACGCCTTGGCCGGCCGCTGGAACTGCCAGACCCGCACCGGAGCCGGCAGGCCGGTGATCTCGCGCGGGACGAGCAGGCGGTTCCAGGCGTCCGTGCCGCCCTCCAGGGATCGCACGGTCTTGCCGAGCAGCTCGAACTCCTCCGCGACCATCTCGGAGCCGTTGCCCTGACCGCAGATCACGATCGCGTCGTCGAGCGTCCGCGCGCACTCCTCCTCGAGCTCCTCGAAGACCCGGTACACCGGCACGTTGCGCGTCGGCGCGGGGCGGGGGCCCTCGACCGGGCCGGCCTCGAACTCGTCGATGTTGCGCACGTCGAGGATCTCGGTGACCCGGCCGTCGGCCAGCTCCTGGAACAGCTCGAGCGCGGTGATGGTCCGAGCCACGACACCTCCCGGCGACTTCGTCGTGCATCTTGTTATATGCGTAGATACGAATGTAGTGTCCCAAGTCACACATGGCAACGGCTGGCCCCGCCCGGCCGCACGCGAAGGGAGTCCGTTCGATGTCAGATCACGAGGATCCCGAGGTGCCGCAGCGGATGACGATCGTCGCCTGGAGCGGCGACCTCGACAAGATGTGGCCGACGCTGATCCTCGGATCGACCGGGGCCGCGTACGGGATGCAGACGACGATCTTCTTCACGTTCTGGGGGCTGTTCCCCCTGGTGCGCGACGACGTCAGGATCACCGGCACCAACACCATGACCAAGGCACTCGCGGCGATGAACCGGCCCGGCATGGGGCACATGAAGCTCTCGAAGCTCAACATGGCCGGCGCCGGTCCCTGGATGATGAAGAAGCTGGCCACCGAGCAGAAGGTCTCCAGCCCGGCCGAGCTCATCGAGATGTGCCGGGAGCTCGACGTCAACCTCTGGCCCTGCGAGATGACCATGGAGCTCCTGGGCCTTCGCCGGGAGCAACTCGTCGAGGGGGTGGGCGAGCCCGTCGGTGCTGCCACCGCGCTCTCCGAGATGAGCAAGTCACAGGTCAACCTCTTCATCTAGGAGCTCCCATGGAGTACGAGATCGACCTCACGGTCGACGCCAAGGGCAAGAAGTGCCCGATGCCGGTGCTGATGACCTCGCAGGGCATCAAGAAGATCGAGCCCGGGCAGATCATGCTCGTCGAAGCCACCGACGGGGGCTCGCGGAGCGACATCCCCGCGTGGGCCAAGGACACCGGGAACGAGCTGCTGGAGACCAGCAGCGGAGACGGGTTCTACCGCTACGTCATCCGGAAGAAGTGAGCGTGCAGTACGGCTTCGCGATCGACCAGCGGACCTGCATCGGCTGCCATGCCTGCACGGTCGCGTGCAAGACCGAGCACGAGGTGCCGCTCGGGCAGTTCCGCACCTGGGTCAAGTACGTCGACTCGGGGTCGTTCCCCGACACCACCCGGTCGTTCGGCGTGATGCGGTGCAACCACTGCACCGACGCCCCCTGCGTGAAGATCTGTCCCACCCAGGCGCTCTTCAAGCGCGACGACGGGATCGTCGACTTCGACAGCGAGCGCTGCATCGGGTGCAAGAGCTGCATGCAGGCGTGCCCGTACGACGCGATCTACATCGACGCCGACACGCACACGGCCGCGAAGTGCAACATGTGCGCACACCGCGTCGACGAGGGGCTCGAGCCGGCCTGTGTCGTGGTCTGCCCCACGCACTCCATCTGGGTGGGCGATCTCGAGGACCCGGAGAGCGGGATCGCCAAGCTGGTCGCGACCAACGAGACCGCCGTGCGCACCCCGGAGCAGAACACGGGACCCAACGTCTTCTACCTCGGTGCCGACCGCGCCGTCCTCGACCCGCTGGCGGCACCGGTCGACGACACCTACCTCTGGGCCAAGCCGGACGCCCAGCGGCTGGCGATCGCCGGTGACGTCGACCGCGACCCGACCACCGGGGCGCGTACCACGCTGAACACCGCCCATCCCCGCCCCTGGGAGTGGAAGGTGGTGACCTACCTGTGGACGAAGGGCATCGGGGCCGGTGCGCTCGCCGTCGCCCTGCTGGCGCACCTGATGGGCATCGGGCTGGGTCCCGTCGGCGACTACGTCGCCCCGGCGTTGGGCCTGTTCGGCGCGGCGACGACGGGCGCGCTGCTGGTCTGGGACCTCAAGCGTCCCGAGCGGTTCCTCTACATCTTCCTGAAGTCGAACTGGACGTCGTGGCTGGTGCTCGGCGCCTACGTCCTCACCGTCTTCTCCGGCGGCGCGATCCTGTGGATGCTTGCGGCGGCCCTGGACCTCGGTGCGGCGATGACGGCCCTGGCCTGGCTCGGGCTCCCGGTCAGCGCGCTGATGGCGGCGTACACCGCGTTCCTCTTCGGCCAGGCCGAGGGCCGGGATCTCTGGCAGTCGCCCCTCCTGTTCTGGCACCTGCTGGTCCAGGCCGTGATGGTCGGCAGCGGCGCCCTGGCGATCGCCGGCCTCGTCGCGGACCTCTCCGACGCGGCCTGGGAGATGCTGGCGGTCGCGTTCGTCCTCTCGACGGCGGGGCACCTGCTCGTGCTCGCCGTCGAGTACGGCGGCCGGCACGCCAGTCGGCAGGCGGCCGTCGCCGCGCACATCGTCACCGGCGGGCGCTACGCCCGGCTGTTCTGGCTCGCCGCGGTCCTGCCCGCAGCCCTGGCTGCCGCACTCGGTGCCCTGACGTGGGCCGGGCTGCCGGTCGGCCTGCTGGCCGTCGCCGGCCTCGTCGTCCAGCCCGCACTGATCGCCTACGAGAGCGTCTTCGTCCGCGCGGGCCAGGACCCGCCGCTGTCATGACCACGAACGGAGAACCCGTGAACCTGCCCGGCGAGCGCCGCCACGAAGGGCTGCGCAACTTCCCCCCGGTCGAGGACTGGGACCACCACGTCGAGTACGACGCGAAGGCTCACCCCCGCAAGGTCCCGCACACCTACTCGCTGATCCCCACGATCTGCTTCAACTGCGAGTCGTCGTGCGGGCTGCTGGCCTACGTCGACCACGAGGACCTCTCGATCAAGAAGTTCGAGGGCAACCCGGCTCACCCGGGCTCGCGCGGACGCAACTGCGCGAAGGGACCGGCCACGATCAACCAGGTGCACGACCCGGAGCGGATCCTGCACCCCCTCAAGCGGGTGGGGGAGCGAGGTTCGGGCCGGTTCGAGCGGGTGAGCTGGGAGGACGCGCTCGCCGACATCGCGACCCGGATCCGGGCCGCCATCGTCGACAACCGGCGGGACGAGGTGATGTACCACGTCGGCAGGCCCGGCGAGGACGGCTTCGCCGAGCGGGTGCTGCAGGCGTGGGGGATCGACGGCCACAACAGCCACACCAACGTCTGCTCGTCGGGCGGCCGCAGCGGCTACACCCACTGGATGGGCTACGACCGCCCGTCGCCGGACTACGCCCACGCGAAGACGATCCTGCTGCTGTCCTCCCACCTGGAGACCGGTCACTACTTCAACCCGCACGCCCAGCGGATCATGGAGGCCAAGCAGAACGGCGCCAAGGTCGTCGTGCTCGACCTGCGGCTGTCGAACACGGCGTCGCACGCCGACCTGTGGATCTCGCCGTGGCCCGGGAGCGAGGGAGCGATCTTCCTCGCGGTGGCGTCGTACCTGCTGCGCACCCGTGCCATCGACAGGGACTTCCTGAAGCGGTGGGTGAACTGGGAGGTGTACCTCCGGCGGCTGCACCCGGACGCCGAGCCCGACTTCGAGGTGTTCCTCGAGCGACTGACCGAGGACTACGCGCACTACACCTTCGAGTTCGCGGCGCAGGAGGCGCACGTGCCGGTCGCCCAGATCGAGGAGCTGGCGCGCCTGGTCGTCCAGGCCGGAACCAGCCTGGCCACCCACACGTGGCGGTCGGCCGCGGCGGGCAACCTCGGCGGCTGGCAGATCGCCCGGAGCCTGTTCTTCCTCAACGTCCTGACCGGCAGCGTCGGGACGGTCGGGGGCACGCATCCCAACGGGTGGGAGAAGTTCATCGCGCACTTCCCGGACATGCCCGAGCCGAACGACAGCTGGAGCGAGATGCTCTGGCCGATCGAGTACCCGCTGACCACCAACGAGATGTCGATCCTGCTGCCCCACCTGCTCAAGGACGGCCGCGGGAAGCTCGAGGTCTACTTCAGCCGCGTCTACAACCCGCTGTGGGTCAACCCGGACGGCTTCACGTGGATCGACGTGCTCAAGGATGCCGCCAAGATCGGGCTGCACGTCGCGCTGACGCCGACCTGGAGCGAGTCGGCGACCTTCGCCGACTACGTGCTGCCCATGGGGCACGCCTCCGAGCGCCACGACACCATGTCGTTCGAGACGCATGCCTCGAAGTGGCTCGCGTTCCGGCAGCCGGTCACCCGGGTGGCGATGGAGCAACGCGGCATCGCCTACCGGGACAGCCGCGACACCAACCCCGGCGAGGTCTGGGAGGAGAACGAGTTCTGGTTCGCCCTGTCCTGGCAGATCGACCCCGACGGCTCGCTCGGCATCCGGAGATACTTCGAGTCCAAGGACCGCCCCGGCGAGATGATGACCCAGGACGAGTACTACGAGACGCTCTTCGCCCACAGCGTCCCCGGCCTGCCCGAGGCCGCGGAGCAGCAGGGACTGACCCCGCTGGCCTACATGCGCAAGTACGGCGTGTTCGAGATCGCCAAGGACGTGTACCGGCTCGACGAGAGGCCGCTCACCGAGGCCGAGCTCGAGGGCGCGGTCGCGGACGAGAACGGGGTGCTGCGCAAGCCGGTGACGCTCGACTCCGCACCGCCCCTGGTAGGGGAGGCCGGGGCGGTGGGGATCGTCCACGCGGACGGTTCGAAGACCGCCGGCTGGCTGTCGCCCTCGCGCAAGCTGGAGTTGTACTCCACGACCTTGGCCGACTGGGGCTGGCCGGAGCACGCGACCCCGGGATACGTCGAGTCGCACGTCTCGGCCAGGAGGATCGACCGCGCCAACGACGAGTTCGTGCTCATGCCCAACTTCCGGCTCCCCACCCTGATCCACACCAGGTCCGGGAACGCCAAGTACCTCAACGAGATCTCCAACACCCACCCGCTGTGGTTCAACCACGGGGACGCCGACGCGCTGGGCGTCGCCACCGGCGACCTCGTGCGGGTGACGACGGAGATCGGCCACTTCGTGGCCCGGGCCTGGGCGACCGAGGCGATCCGGCCGGGGGTCGTCGGGCTCTCCCACCACATGGGCCGCTGGATGCAGGAGGGTCACCCGGGCAGCCGGTGGGTGATGGGAAAGGTGGACCTGGACAGGTCCGACGACGGCATCTGGAGACTGCGCTACGTCGACGGGATCAAGCCGTTCCCGAGCGAGGACCCGGACTCGGAGCGGATCTACTGGGACGACCCCGGGGTGCATCAGAACCTCACCTTCCCGGTGCAGCCGGATCCCGTGTCGGGAATGCACTGCTGGCACCAGAAGGTGCGGATCGAGAAGGCCCACGAGGGTGACCGGTACGGCGACGTCGAGGTCGACGTGAACAAGTCGCGCGCGGTCTACCGCCGCTGGCTGTCGATGACCCGGCCCGGCCCGGGCCCCGACGGTCAGCGCCGACCGGAGTTCATGATGCGCCACGTCACCCCCAAGCGCTCCGCCTACCGGATGGCGAGCGCGTCCCGGCCCGGTGAGGGGCAGTGAGGGTGCTCGCCCGGGCCCGGGCCGCGGGCGCCGTCGACCTCGAGGCGGTGCGCCGCGCCGTCGGCGCGGTCCGCGACCCCGAGCTGGACCTCGCCCTCGCCGACGCCGGCATGCTCGGTGAGGTGCGGCTCCCTCGCGGCGGCACGGTCCGCGTCGTGCTCCGGCTCACCACGGCCACCTGTCCCTTGCGTGCCGAGCTCATCCGCGACGTCCGGTCGGCCGCGACCGCGGTGGCGGGGGTGAGCGACGTCGAGGTGCACGTGGAGGCGATGAGCGAGACCGAGCGGATGAGCCTCGCCGCGCGGCTCCGTGGGGGTCGCGGGTCGCGGCACCCGTTCGGGCGCGAGTCGAGCACGCTCGTCTATGCCGTGGGGAGCGGGAAGGGTGGCGTCGGCAAGTCGACGGTCACGGCCAACCTGGCGGTGGCGCTCGCCCGGCAGGGCAAGCGGGTCGGCGTCCTCGATGCCGACGTGTGGGGCTGGTCGATCCCGCAGCTGTTCGGCGTCCGCCGCCCGCCGGTGGCACTGAAGGGACTCATGCTGCCGCTGCCGGCCCACGGCGTGGTGCTGATGTCGGTCGGGTTCCTCCTCGAGCACGACGAGCCGGTCGTCTGGCGCGGTCCGATGTTGCACAAGGCGATCGAGCAGTTCCTCGGCGACGTCCACTGGGGCGAGCTCGACGTCCTGCTGATCGACCTGCCGCCCGGCACCGGTGACGTCGCCCTGACCCTGCTCGAGCTGGTGCCGGACGCCCAGCTGCTGGTCGTCACCACGCCCCAGCCCGCGGCCCAGCACGTGGCCGCGCGCGTGGCCAGGATGGCCCGCGACGCGGGGATGCCGGTGGCCGGGGTGATCGAGAACATGTCCACCCACGTCTGCTCGTCGTGCGACGCGCACACTCCCCTGTTCGGCGCCGGCGGTGGCGAGCGGCTCGCCGCGGACATCGAGACGGCCCTGCTGGGGCAGATCCCGCTCGACCTCCCCCTCCGGTCGTCCGGAGACCTCGGCGTGCCGGCCATGGTCGCGTCGCCCGACGCCGCCTCGGTCGTCGAGGTGGGCCGGATCGCCGCCCGGCTGCCGGTGGCGCGGCGCAGCCTGGTCGGCCGGTCGCTGCCCTTGACCGTCGTGTGACCGTCGACCGGGCGGGCCGGCCCGGCGCTCACCCGGTCGCGACGACGGCGCGCGCCTCGAGCGCCCGCGCCCGGATGGCGGCGATCTGCTCGGGGGTGAAGACGCCGTTCACGCCGGAGATCGCCGCGAGCTTCATGCCGTGCTTGAGGCCGAGGCGGTAGATCTCCTTGACCTTCTCCCACTCGATGTTGCGGCCGACGGTGAACGTCTCGTAGCGGCCCTCGAGGGCGAGCACGACGGTCTCGGCCATGCAGGCGTAGGCGACGCCCGGTGGGAGGCCGATGTCCTTCATCCGCACGTCGCCGGGCAGCTCGATCTCGCCGGACTCGACGACGAGCACGTCGGGACGCTTGGCGACGTCCTCGGCGGACAGGTCCAGCGGCCGCGCGACGTCGGTGATCACGCAGCCCGGCTTGACCGCCATGATGTCGAGCACCCGCTTGCCCGCGCCCGAGGTGGCGGTGACGATCACGTCCATGTCCCCGAGGTGGTCGTCCGGGGTGGCGGCGACGTGCACGGTGGCCCGCGGGCTCGCGCCCTCGATCTCGTGCTTGAGGGTCAGCAGCTTCGCGGTCTCGGGGGAGACCAGCCAGAGCTCGTCGCTGGCGAGCGCGAGGAGCCGGGCGCAGACCGAGCCGATCGAGCCGGTGGCCCCGACGACCATCGCCTTGCCGTGCAGGACGCCCCGGTCGTCGACCTCGGCGATCCCGAGGCGGAGCACCGCCTCGTGCGCGGCCCAGAGCGCCCCGGAGGCGCTGTAGCTGTTCCCGGTCGTGACCGGCAGCGGCGCCTTCTTCGCGACCGTGACCCCGGCGTCGCCGACCACCTTGGTGAAGGCGCCGAGGCCCATCACCTGGGCGCCGAGCCTGCGGGCGATGTCGGCCGCCTGGAGGAGGCGGGCGTAGGTGAACTCCGGGCTGTGCGCCATCAGCTCCTTGGGGGTGCCGCCGACGGTGATCAGCCAGCCCTCCGCCTCGGCGCCGGTCGGCGACGTGATGCCGGTGACGTGGCTGTAGGTGAACGGCGGCGCGTAGGCGACCGCCTTCTCGATGAGGTCGTTGACGACGCCGGGCGCCAGACGGGTGATGGTCCCCAGCGGCTCGACCTCGGAGAAGAACGTCTGCGACAGCGGGTGGATGACGAACGCGAACCGGCTCTTGCGGCGCCAGCCGTTCGGGTAGAGCAGCCGCGGCTCGAG
Source organism: Nocardioides aquiterrae (assembly GCF_039526625.1). Classification (NCBI taxonomy): domain Bacteria; kingdom Bacillati; phylum Actinomycetota; class Actinomycetes; order Propionibacteriales; family Nocardioidaceae; genus Nocardioides; species Nocardioides aquiterrae. The sequence goes on along the minus strand of NZ_BAAAJE010000016.1, from coordinate 91,369 downwards.
CCCGGCGTCCACGATCATGTCGAGCATGTCGTCGTCGGTGAGGCGGCCGCCGCCGGCCACCGAGCGCATCATCGCCTCGAGCACCGCCGCGGTCACCGTGACGTCGAACGGCTGCGGGACGCAGTCGAGCACCAGGTCCACGCCGCGGTCGCCCAGCTCGGCCAGCTGCTCGTCGGAGACGGCGGAGGTGATCAGCGTCTTGCCGGCCAGGTCCTCGAGGCCGAAGCCGACCAGCTCGTCGTACGTCGCCACCACGACGTCGGCGTCCCGCGCCGCCCGGCGGGCCAGGGCGTGGCTGACGATCGTGCCCGGGGTCGGGATCCTGGACCGCACCGGGTCCGGGAGGAGGTGCAGCGGCTGCGCCGCGGCGCCGACGGCCAGCCCGAGCAGCGGGTTGCCGGCGACCCGGGCGGGCAGGTCGAACCGCAGCAGCGGGTCCGCGAACTCGATGTTGTCGGTGAACTCCCGCAGCACCCGCGCCGTCCGCGCGTGGTTGCGCCCGCCGAGCACCACCGTGCGCGCGTTCGCCAGGTGACCGGGCAGCTCGGCCTGCAGGTGCCGGACGGCCCACTCCTGCAGCACGTCGCCGAGGGCGCGGCCGTCGCTGCCAGGCGCCGCGTCCGGAGCCAGGCGGAACGGGTGCCCCAGGAACTCGACGACCGTCGGGCTCGACCCCGGGTCCATCTCAGACCATCGCCTTCGAGCCGATCTCGCGGTGGTCGCGCATGAAGTCGACCAGCCGGCCGGCGTACTCGTCGAACGGCGGGCAGCGCACGCCGGTGCCCGCCAGCTCGGCGGTCGTGTTCCGGGTGGAGTACGTCGTCGGCGACGCGAAGTAGTCCACGGCCTCGGCCGGGAGGCCGAACAGCCGCTCCAGGCCGGGCACCCGGTCGATCAGCGCGTGCGTCGGCCCGAGAGGGAGGGGCACCCAGACGACCCGCTTGCCGAGCCGGGCGGCGAAGGCGTCCACGACCTCGCGGGCCGTCGGGGGACGGGGGTCCGTCAGCGCGTAGGTCCTCCCGACCGACTCGGGCCGGACCGAGAGCAGGTCCATCGCGTCGACCACGAAGTCGCGCGGCACCAGGCACACCCGGACGGCGTCCGGGTCGCCCACCCGCGGCACCAGGGCGACCGGCCCCGGCTGGCGGCGGAGGAACCCGGCGATGAAGTAGGGACCGTCGAACTTCTGGGTGTCGCCGGTCCGGGAGTCGCCGACCACGATGCCCGGGCGGTAGATCGTCGCCGCGAGCCCGCCCGCCATCGCGTCGCGCACCAGCCGCTCGGCCGCGTGCTTGGTGGACTCGTAGTGGTTGCGGAACGGCTGCCCCCGGTCGAGGTCGTCCTCGCCGAACTCGCCGTCGTACCTCCCGCTCACGTAGCAGGTGCTCACGTACTGCATCCGGCTCAGGCGCGGCAGCCCGGCGCAGAGGTCGAGGACGCGGGCGGTCCCGCCGACGTTGACCCGGTGGGCTACCTCGGCCGGTACGGCGAGGTCGTAGACGGCCGCGAGGTGCCACACCTCGGTGACGTCGTCGAGGCGGGCCCGGGCCCGCTCCTCGAGGCCGAGCCCGGCCGCGGTGATGTCGCCCGGGACCAGCTGGATCCGGTCGCGCAGGTGCGGGTGCTCGTCCTGGAGCTCCGCGGCGCGGTCGCAGGCGGTCGCCAGGTGCTGCGGCTGGACCAGGCAGAGGGCGGCGGCGTCGGGTCGCCGGTCCAGCAGCTTCGGCAGCAGGGCCGAGCCCAGGAAGCCCGGGAAGCCGGTGAGCAGCAACGTGTCCATCGCGACCACTCCACCACCGCCGACGGCCCCCGACGACGGTCCTTGGACCCTTCTTCCCGGGACCCCGGTCGCGGTAGCGTGCGTCGCGCCCGACCGGTCCACGAGGTGGACGGACGCGCCGGACGTGACTCCGGTCACTGACAGGTGCCGAGCCGGACTGGTGAGGTGTCCCCGGTCGTCGTCCCAGGAGGTCCAGTGCGTATCGGTGTTCCGCAGGAGTCGCGCGTGGGCGAGACGCTGGTGGCCGCAACCGCCCAGTCGGCGGCCCGGCTGGCCAAGCTCGGCTACGAGGTCGTCGTCGAGTCCGGCGCGGGGGCCGCGGCGAGCCAGCCCGACGAGGCGTACGTCGACGCGGGCGTCGCCGTGGGGAGCGCCGACGAGGTCTGGTCCAGCGACATCGTCGTCAAGGTCAACGCGCCCACCGCCGACGAGCTCGCGCGCCTCCGGCGCGGCGCCACGGTCGTGTCGCTGATGGCCCCGGCGCGCTCGCCCGAGCTGGTGGAGCGGCTGGCGGCGGCGGGGGTGACCGCGCTGGCGATGGACGCCGTGCCGCGCATCTCCCGGGCCCAGTCCATGGACGTGCTCTCCTCGATGGCCAACGTGGCCGGCTACCGGGCCGTCGTCGAGGCGGCGCACGCCTTCGGCCGGCAGTTCACGGGCCAGGTCACGGCGGCCGGCAAGATCCCGCCGGCGCGGGTGTTCGTCGTCGGCGCCGGCGTGGCCGGGCTCGCGGCGATCGGCGCGGCCGGGTCCATGGGCGCGGTCGTCCGCGCGTTCGACGTCCGCCCCGAGGTGGCCGAGCAGGTCGAGTCGATGGGGGCGGAGTTCGTCACCGTCGACATGCAGACCGAGGTCAGCTCCGACGGCTACGCCAAGGAGATGACGGCCGAGCAGGAGCAGGCGACGGCGGCGATGTACGACGAGGAGGCGCGCGCGGCCGACATCGTGATCACCACCGCGCTGATCCCGGGACGCCCGGCGCCGCGGCTGATCACCGAGGAGACCGTGGCCGGCATGCAACCCGGCAGCGTCATCGTCGACATGGCGGCGGCCAACGGCGGCAACGTGGCGCTGACCGTGGCCGACGAGGAGGTCGTCACGGACCGCGGGGTGCACATCCTCGGCTACACCGACCTCGCCGGCCGCCTCCCGGCCCAGACCTCCCAGCTCTACGGCACCAACGTGGTCAACCTGCTCACGCTGATGACGCCCGAGAAGGACGGCGCCCTCACCCTCGACCTCGAGGACCCGGTGCAGCGCGGGCTGACGGTCGTGCGCGACGGCGAGGTCCTCTGGCCGCCGCCCCCGGTGCAGGTCTCCGCCGCGCCGAAGCCCGCGGCCGGCCCGCCGCCGGAGCCCGCGCCGCCGAAGAGGAAGCGGCCGATGTGGCCGGTCTTCGTCGCGGTCTCCGTGCTGCTGTTCCTGGTGGCCTCGACCGCGCCGGCCCCGCTGCCCGAGCACTTCTTCGTGCTGACGCTGGCGATCGTGATCGGCTACTACGTGATCGGGAAGGTCCACCACGCGTTGCACACCCCGCTGATGAGCGTCACCAACGCGATCTCCGGGATCATCGTCGTCGGCGCCATGCTCCAGCTCGGCGTCGACGACACCGCCGTGCGCGCCCTGGCGTTCGTCGCGGTGCTCCTGGCCAGCATCAACGTGTTCGGCGGCTTCGCCGTGACCCGCCGGATGCTCGGCATGTTCCGGAAGGCGGACCAGTGATGAGTGCGGTCAGCATCGCCGTCGGCGCCTACCTGGTCGCCTCGCTGCTGTTCATTCTCAGCCTCGCCGGGCTGTCCCGGCACGAGAGCGCCCGCAACGGCGTGACGTACGGCATCGCCGGCATGGCGTTCGCCCTCGCCGCCACCGTCGGGCTCCTCATCGACTCGACCGACGAGACGCTGCCGCTCGTGCTCCTGGTCGTCGCGGTCCTCATCGGCGCGGTCATCGGCCTGTGGCGGGCTCGGGTGGTCGCGATGACCGGGATGCCCGAGCTGATCGCGCTGCTGCACTCGTTCGTGGGCCTCGCCGCCGTCCTGGTCGGCTGGAACGGCTACCTGTACGACGAGGGCCTGACCGGCTCGCTCGCGCGGATCCACGACGCCGAGGTCGTGATCGGCGTGTTCATCGGCGCGGTCACCTTCACCGGCTCGATCGTCGCGAACCTCAAGCTCTCCGCCCGGATCAAGTCCGCGCCGCTGATGCTCCCCGGCAAGAACGCCATCAACCTCGGCGCGCTGGTGCTGTTCGGAATCCTCACGGTCTGGTTCGTCGTCGACCCGAACCTCGGCGTGCTGATCGCCGTGACCGTGGTCGCGCTCGCGCTCGGCTGGCACCTGGTCGCCTCGATCGGCGGCGGCGACATGCCGGTCGTCGTGTCGATGCTGAACAGCTACTCGGGCTGGGCCGCGGCCGCGTCCGGGTTCCTCCTCGACAACAACCTGCTGATCGTCACCGGCGCGCTCGTCGGCTCCTCCGGTGCCTACCTCTCCTACATCATGTGCGAGGCGATGAACCGCTCGTTCATCTCGGTGATCGCCGGCGGGTTCGGGATCGAGGCCGGCCCGTCCGGGGACACCGACTACGGCGAGCACCACGAGATCTCGGCGGACGAGGTCGCCGAGCTGCTGGCCGATGCCTCCAGCGTGATCATCACGCCCGGCTACGGCATGGCCGTCGCGCAGGCGCAGTACCCGGTGGCGGAGCTGACCAGCCGGCTCCGGGCCCGGGGCGTCGAGGTCCGGTTCGGCATCCACCCGGTGGCGGGCCGGTTGCCGGGCCACATGAACGTGCTGCTCGCCGAGGCCAAGGTGCCCTACGACATCGTGCTCGAGATGGACGAGATCAACGACGACTTCCCCCAGACCGACGTCGTCCTGGTCATCGGCGCCAACGACACCGTCAACCCGGCCGCACGCGACGAGCCGGGCAGCCCGATCGCGGGGATGCCGGTGCTGCACGTCTGGGAGGCCCGCGACGTGATCGTGTTCAAGCGCTCGATGGCCGTCGGCTACGCGGGCGTGCAGAACCCGCTCTTCTTCCGCGACAACACCCACATGCTGTTCGGCGACGCGAAGGAGCGGGTCGAGGACATCGTCCGGCAGCTCTCGAACCTCTCCGCCGGCGCCTCCCGCTAGCAGGAGCCTGCTGGGCAATCCGCGCGGCTACGCGACGTCCGGTGGAGCGTTGGCGGCGTTCACCTCGGTCGAAGTGACGCTGCCACGCCTTCCCTCGGGAGCCTTGCCACCGCACGCACCGGACGCCGCTCGCGTTCGCCCGTCTTGCCCAGCAGCCTCCTGTCCGGCTGCCGGGTTCACCCGGTGTCTGAGAGATTGGTGTCATGGCGACACCCGCTGACGACTGGTTCGGCCGGGCCTTCTCGAAGGCCTGGAAGGACAAGGCCGACGAGATCGGCCGGTTCAACCTGGCCATCTTCGGCAAGACGGGGGTCGGGAAGAGCACGCTGGTGAACGCGATCTTCGGCACCGAGATCGCGCAGACCGGCATCGGCGAGCCGGTGACCCGGCAGGAGCACCTCTACCTGCACCAGTCCGGGACCCTCGGCGTCCTGGACACCCGCGGCCTCGAGGTCGGCAAGGACAACGACGTCCTCATCGCCGAGCTCCGCGACTACCTCCACGGGATGCGCCGCAAGCCGTTGGCCGAGCAGCTGCACGTCGCCTGGTACTGCGTGCGCGCCGGCGACCGCCGGTTCGAGGAGACCGAGGCGGAGTTCGTCCGCGCGCTGGCGGAGCTCGGCGTGCCGGTGATCATGGTGCTCACCCAGGTCCCGCGCAGCGTGGGTCCCGGGGGAGGCGGTCGCGTGCACCCCGACGCCGAGGCGCTCGCGGCGAAGATCGCCGACCTGCGGCTGCCGATCGCGGACGGGCTGATCCACTACACGATGGCGCTGGCCGACGACTTCACCGGCCAGGCGGCGTACGGACTGCAGGAACTCCTCGATGCCACCTTTCGCAGTGCGCCTACGGGCGTTGCCCACGCGATCACGGCGGCTCAGCGCATTGACTTCGGCCGCAAGCGCGAGCGCGCGGAGGCTGCGATCAAGATGGCGACCGGAGCCGCCACCACCGCCGGCGCCTCCCCGATCCCCTTCTCCGACGCGGCGATCCTGGTTCCGATCCAGATCGGGATGATGGCCTCCATCGCGGTCACCTACGGCATCTCGATCGAGCGCTCCACCGCCGCGTCGATCGCCGCCACCGCGGCGGCGACCACCGCGGGCCGGTCGCTGGTCGGCAACCTGATCAAGTTCGTGCCGGGTGCCGGCACCGCGGTCGCCGGGACCATCAACGCGACCGTCGCCGGCACCTTCACCTACGCGATGGGACAGGCCTGGCTGCGGGTCTGCGAGCGGATGGCGCGCGGCGAGCTGCGCGGGGTCGGGGGAGCGCTGGACGGCAAGCAGATCCACCAGGTGTTCCTGGAGGAGTTCAAGGCCCAGGCCTCGCGACGGAGGCTGCCCTCGTGAGTGCCCGCTGGCAGCGCATCGCGGTGCAGACGGCCGGCGAGGCGTACGCCGCGGCGTACGCCGAGCGGTTCCGCCGGCTGGCCGAGACCGGCGCCGACGTCCACGGGGAGGCGACGTTCGTCGCCGCGCTGGTCGCGCCGCCCGCGCGCGTCCTCGACGCCGGGTGCGGCACCGGCCGCGTCGCCGTACGCCTGCACGAGCTGGGGTACGACGTGGTGGGCGTCGACGTGGACGCGTCCATGGTGGCCGAGGCGCGCGCCGCCGCGCCGCACCTGGACTGGCGGATCGGCGACCTGGCCGCGCTCGACCTGGCCGAGGCCTTCGATCTCGTGGTCGTCGCCGGCAACACCCTGCCGTTGCTGGACGAGGGCACGCTGGGAGCCGCCTGCGACCGGCTCGCCGCGCACACCGCGCCCGGGGGCACGGTCGTCGCCGGGTTCGGCCTCGACGGCGACCACCTGCCCGGCGACTGTCCGGTCACCCCCCTGGCCGAGGTCGACGCCGCGATGGCCGCCGCCGGCCTCGCCGGGGTCGACCGGTGGAGCACGTGGACGGGCGAGCCGTTCGCCGAGGGCGGCGGATACGTGGTCGCGAGCTACCGGAGGCCCGCGTGAAGGTCACGGTGCTGACCGGAGCCGGCATCTCCGCGGAGAGCGGGGTGCCGACCTTCCGCGACGCCAACGGGCTCTGGGAGGGCCACCGCGTGGAGGACGTGGCGACGCCGGAGGCGTTCGACCTGCAGCCGTCGGTGGTGCACCGGTTCTACGACGAGCGGCGGGCCGCGCTGGGCGGCGTCGAGCCGAACGAGGCGCACCGGGCGCTGGCCCGGCTCGAGGACGCGCTCGGCGACGACCTGCTCGTCGTCACCCAGAACATCGACGACCTGCACGAGCGCGGCGGCTCGAGCCGGGTGCTGCACATGCACGGCGAGCTGCGGTCCGCGCTCTGCCGGGCCTGTGGCGACCGGACCCCGTGGACCGACCCGCTCGTCCACCTGCCGCCGTGCCCGAGGTGCGGGGCGAGCGAGCTGCGGCCCGACGTGGTGTGGTTCGGCGAGATCCCCTACGAGATGGAGCGGATCCAGGACACCCTGGAGCGGACCGACCTGTTCGTCTCCATCGGCACGTCGGGTGCGGTCTACCCGGCCGCCGGCTTCGTGCAGTACGCCGCCCGCCGCGGTGCCCGCACGCTGGAGCTCAACCTGCAGCCCAGCGAGGGCACGCACCTGTTCGACGACGCCCGGCACGGCCCGGCGTCGGCGCTGGTCCCCGCGTGGGTGGACGAGCTGCTGCGATAGGTTGCGCGGCATGGCACGCATCGGACTGGCACTGGCCGGCATCAGCGCGTTCGCGGCTCTGGCCGCGTGCGGGGGCAGCGACTTCGCGGACGAGTCCGCGGACACCATCGTCAAGGCGTCCAAGGACGACATGGCCGACCTGAAGGCGGTGAAGGTCGCGGGCGAGATCACCAGCAGTGGGCAGGCGATCTCGATCGACCTGCAGGCCAACTCCGACGGCGACTGCACCGGCTCGCTCGGCATCGGTGACGGCACGGCCGAGCTGCTCGGCGTCGGCGGTGACACCTGGATGAAGCCGGACGAGGCGTTCTGGCGATCCTTCGCGGGCGACAGCGCGGACCAGGTCATCTCGATCGTCGGCGACAAGTGGGTGGTCGTCCCCGAGGGCGACGACTCGATCAAGAAGTTCTGCGACGTGAACGACCTGCTCGACCAGCTGCTCAAGGACGACAACAGCGACAAGTCCACCTACACCAAGAAGGGCACCGACACCGTCGACGGCGAGGACGTCGTGAAGGTCGACAACGAGGACCCCCAGGACGGCACGTCGACCGGCTACGTGCTCGTCGACGACCCGCACTACCTCGTCAAGATCGAGAAGACCGAGGGCGCGGACACCGGCAGCGTGACCTTCTCGGACTTCGACGAGGAGTTCGACGTGACGGCCCCGGCCGCCGACGAGGTCGTCGACCTGGACAACCTCGGCGCCTGACTCAGGGCACCAGCGAGGCGAGCACGGCGCCGGCGGGGCCGGAGCGGACGCTCCGGTGCCCGGTGCCGGCCCAGAGGTGGAGCAGGTGCGGCTCGCCGTTCGCGGCCGCCCACGCCCGCGGCGGTGCGGTCAGGTGGTGCACGGTCGGGTAGCCGGCCGGCGCCGCGGCGTCGTACGTCGCGCTGAACCGGTTGCGCAGGCCGCGGGCGACGCGCCCCGTGAACGCCCGCATGGTCACGGTCTCGGGGAACTGCGCGACGTCGGCCAGGGCCGCCCGGTGCACCGGCCGGGTGCCCGCCTCGTCGGCGAGCAGGAGCGCGGTGCCGACCTGCACCGCGTCGGCTCCGGCGTGCAGAAGTGACGCGACCTGGCCGGCCCCCGCCACGCCGCCCGCGGCGACGACGGGGAGCCCGGTCGCCGCCCGTGCCCCGGCCACGAGGTCGACCAGCGGGGTGTCGTCGGGCGTGCGGTGCTGGTCGAACGTGCCGCGGTGGCCGCCGGCCGCCGCTGACTGGACCACCAGGCCGTCGACGCCGAGTGCCGCCGCGGCCCGCGCCTCGCCCGGGTCGGTGACCGTCGCCAGCAGCCGGGACCCGGCACGGCGGAGCCGGGCCGCCGTCTCCGGACCGGGCAGCCCGAACGTGAAGCTCACCCACGGCACCGGCCGCTCGACCAGCAGGTCGAGCTTGGCCTGCCAGTCGTCGTCGTCGGCCCAGCGCGGCTCCGGTACGGCGAGGCCGGCGCGCTCGAGCTCGGGGGCGAGCCGGTCGCGGTAGGCGAGCACCGCGGCCCGGTCGACGTCACCGTCGTCGGGCACGAACAGGTTCACCCCGACGTCCTCGGTGCTCGCCCGGACGGCGGCGAGGTCGTCGGCGAACTGGGCCGCCGACCGGTAGCCGCCGGGCAGGAACCCGTACGAGCCGACCGCGGCCGCGGCGACCACCAGCGCGGGCGTGGAGGGCCCGCCGGCCATCGGCGCGGCCAGCACCGGCATGCCGCCGAGGCCGAGCGCGCTCACCCGACCAGCGCCCCCGCGTGCGGCGGCAGCGTCAGCCGCCCGGAGTCGAGGGTCGCGCCGGAGGGGGTGGCGAAGAGCAGCCCGGCGCCGTCGACGGGCACCTCGGCGGGCTCGTCCCCGAAGTTCACGGCGACCAGCAGGCGCCCGCGGCGCATGGTGAAGACCCGCGCCTCCTCGTCGGCGGTGCACGACACCGACGAGAACGACGGGTCGGTCAGGTCGGGGTGCTCCCGGCGCAGCCGGGCCAGCTCGCGGTAGACGTCCAGCAGCACCGCGTGCCGGCCGGTCGTCGGCTCGGACCAGTCGAGCTTCGAGCGCTCGAAGGTCTCCGGGTCCTGCGGGTCCGGCACCACGGCCGGGTCCCAGCCCATCCGCTCGAACTCCGCGATCCGGCCCTCGGCGGTGGCCGTGCCCAGCTCCGGCTCGGGGTGGGAGGTGAAGAACTGGAACGGCGTGGACGCCGCCCACTCCTCGCCCATGAACAGCATCGGGGTGAACGGCCCGCACAGCGTCAGCAGTGCGGCGCACGCGAGCTGGTCGTCGTCGAGCGCCTCGGTGATGCGGTCGCCCCGGGCCCGGTTGCCGATCTGGTCGTGGTTCTGGTTGCAGACGACCAGCCGCCAGGTCGGCATCGCGCGGAGGTCCACCGGGAAGCCGTGGTCGCGGCCGCGGAACGACGACCAGGTGCCGTCGTGGAAGAACCCGCGCTCGCACACCTTCGCCAGCGCGGACAGCGGCGCGAAGTCCGCGTAGTAGCCCTCGGTCTCGCCGGTGAGCGCGACGTGCACCGCGTGGTGGAAGTCGTCGCTCCACTGGGCGTTCAGCCCGTAGCCGCCGGCCTCCCGGGGCCGCACCAGGCGGGTGTCGTTGAGGTCAGACTCGGCGATCAGCGTGAGCGGGCGGCGCTGGTGCGCCGACAGGGCCGCGACCTCGATCGCCATCTCCTCCAGCAGGTGCTGGTGACCGGCGTCGTTGAGCGCGTGCACGGCGTCGAGCCGCAGCCCGTCGACGTGGTAGTCGTCGAGCCACATCCGCACGTTGTCGAGGATGTAGCGCCGCACCTCGTCCGAACCCGGTCCGTCGAGGTTGAGGAAGTCGCCCCAGGTGTTGGCGCCCTGCTTGAGGTAGGGGCCGAACTCCGGCAGGTAGCTCCCCGACGGCCCGAGGTGGTTGTAGACGACGTCCTGGATCACGCCGAGGCCGGCGGCGTGGCAGGCGTCGACGAACCGCTGGTAGCCCTCCGGCCCGCCGTAGCCCTCGTGGACCGCGAACCAGCCGACGCCGTCGTACCCCCAGTTGTGGGTGCCGTTGAACGCGTTCACCGGCATCACCTCGACCAGGTCGACGCCGATCTCGCGCAGGTGGTCGAGCTTCTCGACGGCCGCGTCGAAGGTGCCCTCCGGGGTGAAGGTGCCGATGTGCAGCTCGTAGATCACCGACCCGGCGAGCTGCCGCCCGGTCCACGACGCGTCGTTCCAGGCGTACGCCGCGGGGTCGTGGGTTCGCGAGCGCTGGTGGACGCCCGCCGGCTGACGCCGCGACCGCGGGTCGGGTCGGGGCGTGTCCGCATCGTCGATCAGGTAGCCGTAGTCGACCCCTCCCTCCGAGCCGTGGGGGACTCCCAGGAATTCAGGAGAGTCCGCCGGCGCCCACCAGCCGTCGGCGCCCTGCTGCATCTCCACGGTGGCATCGCCCACCGACAGCCGGACGCGCCCGGCGGCGGGTGCCCAGACGTCGAAGGGTCCGCGGGTCGTCATGCGTCCTCCCTCACGAGCAGCGCCACGGGGTGGGTGGCGAGCAGGTCGGCCAGCCGGCCGTCGGTGGTCGCGCCGGTCAGCACGTCGTGCCAGCGGCCGGGGGGGAGCTCGAGCGCCGTGTCGCCCCAGCCGCCCGCGGCGGCGAGCCCGATCGGCAGCCGCGTGACGACCGTGATCGCCCCGCCCCGGTCGAAGGCCAGCACGTGGCCGGCGGCCGGGCCGGAGGCGACCACCGGCGCGTAGGCCGTGAACAGCTCCGGCCGGTCCCGCCGCAGCCGCAGCGCGGTGGTGGTCACGTGCAGCTTGTCAACCGCGTCGTCGCCCTCCTCGCCGGCGAGCACCGCCGCGCGGTGGTCGAAGTCGACCGGCCGCCGGTTGTCGGGGTCGACGAGCGACGTCTCCCACAGCTCGCTGCCCTGGTAGACGTCGGGCACGCCCGGTGCCGTGATCGCGACGAGCTTGGCGGCCAGCGAGTTGGAGCGGCCGGGCTCGTCGATCCGAGCGGTCAGGTCGGTCAGCACCTGCCGGACGTCCTCGGACGCGAAGAGCGCGTCGACCGCGGCGTGCACGGCGGCCTCGTACTCCTCGTCCGGCTCGGTCCACGTCGTGCGGTCCCCGGCCTCGCGCATCGCCTTCTCGGCGTAGCCGTGCAGGCGCTGTGGCAGGTCGGGGAGGTGCTCGGGCGTCCAGGCGCCGAGCACCGCCTGCCAGAGCAGCGAGCCGAAGCCCGGGTCCGGCACCGGGGCCAGCTCGAGCAGCCGGCCGAGGGCGGCCTCCCACTCGGCCGGGATCTCGGCGAGGGTGGTGATCCGCGCCCGCACGTCCTCGCCGCGCTTGGTGTCGTGCGTGGAGAGCGTGGTCATCGCGTGCGGCCAGTCCCGCTGCCGCAGCGTCATCGCGTGGTGGAAGTCGTCGACGTCGACGGAGAACACCGACGGGTCGCCGCCGACCTCGTTGAGCGAGGTGAGCCGCGACCAGCGGTAGAACGCGCAGTCCTCGACGCCCTTGGCCATCACCATGCCGCTGGTCTGCTGGAACCGGCGGGCCGGCTGGGTCCACGGGTCCGACAGCAGCCGCTCGAGGACGTCGAACGCGCGCGGGTCGACGTGCTGGGTGTGGGTCCGCGCGGTCTCGAACGCCTGGTCGAGGTGCACGCGGCCCTCGGGCAGGTAGGAGCGGTAGACGGGGAAGGCGGCGAGCAGGTTGGCGACCGCCTCGTCGAGCGCGGCCTCCGGCACCGAGTCGTCGAGGTGGCGGACCTCGCGCACGATCCGGCGGACCTCGGAGTGCAGGATGCCGTTCGCGACCTCGAGCTTGCGCGCGTAGACGAACGACGGCCAGTGGATCTCGCCGCCGCGCAGCTTCGCCTCGAGCGCGTCGAGCGGCTCCTGCCCGGCGGGGTCGGTGAGGACCCGGTCGACCAGTCCGAGCACGTCGTAGCCGGTGGTGCCCTGCGTCGCCCAGTCGGTGGGCAGGCTCTCGCCGGGCTCGAGGATCTTCTCCACCAGCACGTAGGCGCCGCCGGTGAGCGCGGCGAGGTCGTCGAGGTAGCGCTTCGGGTCGCGCAGCCCGTCCGGGTGGTCCACGCGGAGCCCGTCCACGAGCCCCTCGTCGAACCAGCGCCGGACCTCCACGTGCGTCTCGGCGAACACCTCGGGGTCCTCGACGCGCACGGCGGCGAGCGTGTTGACCGCGAAGAACCGCCGGTAGTTGAGGTTGTCGTCGGCCTCGTGCCAGTTCACGAGGCGGTAGTGCTGCTCCTCGTGCGTGGTGGTGCCGGGCGCCATCGGGAAGCGCTGGTCGTGGTAGCGGATCTCGCCACCCTCGACGCGGATGGCGGCCTCGTCGCCGTCGCCCACGACCGGGATCAGGATCTTCCCGTCGCCGGCCGCCCAGTCGACGTCGAACGCCGTCGCGTGCTCGGACTCCCGGCCGAGCTTGAGCACGTCCCACCACCACGGGTCCTCGGACGGCGTCGCCACGCCGACGTGGTTGGGCACGATGTCGACCAGCACGCCCATGCCGAGGCGGCGCGCCTCGGCCGACAGCGCGGCCAGGCCCTCGGCGCCGCCCCGCTCCGGGTCGACGTGGTCGAACGCGACCACGTCGTACCCGTGCTGGCTGCCGGGCTCCGACGCCAGGATCGGCGACAGGTAGACCCAGTCGACGCCGAGGTCGTGGAGGTACGGCAGCCGCCGGGCGGCCTCGAACAGGTCGAACTCGGGGGTGATCTGCAGTCGGTACGTCGAGACCGGCGTCCGCATGCGGGCGCTCACCGACCCTGGGCCTGGGCGACCGACGCCGCGACCGACAGGTCGGGCTCCACCTCGGGCTCGTGGTGCTCGCGGAGGACCATCATGCTGCGGTGGGGGAGCGTGAACGACGCGCCCGCCTTGTAGGTGCCGTCGTCGTCGGCGGAGCCGCCGGTGTCGATGACGACGTCCCACGCGTCGGCGTACTCGTCCGGCGGCAGCGTCACCGACGCCTCGCCGTCGGCGTTGAAGTACAGCAGGAAGTGGTCGTCCACGATCGGCTGGCCGCGGTCGTCGCGGCCGGCGATCCCGTGGCCGTTGAGGTACATGCCGAGCGCCTGCGCCCCGTCGGTCCAGTCGCCGTCCTCCATCGGCCGGCCGTCGAGGTGCAGCCAGACGATGTCGTTGAGCCGGTCGCCCTCGCCGCCGGACGGGACCCGCACCTCGCCGCCGGTGAAGAACCGCTTGCGCCGGAACGTCGGGTGCTCGCGCCGCAGCCGCGACACGGCCGCCGTGAACTCGATCAGCGGCCGGTCCGCCTCGTCCCAGTGCACCCAGGACAGCTCGTTGTCCTGGGCGTAGGTGTTGTTGTTGCCCTGCTGGGTGCGGCCGAGCTCGTCGCCGTGCAGCAGCATCGGCACGCCCTGGCTGAGCAGCAGGGTGGCGATGAAGTTGCGCTGCGCCCGCGCCCGGGCGGCCAGGATCTCCGGGTCGTCGGTCGGGCCCTCGGCGCCGTGGTTCCACGACCGGTTGTGGCTCTCGCCGTCGTTGTTGTCCTCGCCGTTCGCCTCGTTGTGCTTCTCGTCGTACGACACCAGGTCGCGGAGGGTGAAGCCGTCGTGCGCGGTGACGAAGTTGATGCTCGCGAACGGGCGGCGGCCCGAGTGCTCGTACAGGTCGGACGACCCCGCGAGGCGGGACGCGAACTCGCCGAGGGACGGCTCGCCGCGCCAGAAGTCGCGGACCGTGTCGCGGTACTTGCCGTTCCACTCCGTCCACTGCGGGGGGAACCCGCCGACCTGGTAGCCGCCCGGGCCGATGTCCCAGGGCTCGGCGATCAGCTTCACCTGGCTGACCACCGGGTCCTGCTGCACGAGCTCGAAGAACGTCGACAGCCGGTCGACGTCGTAGAACTCGCGCGCCAGCGTGGAGGCCAGGTCGAAGCGGAAGCCGTCGACGTGCATCTCGGTCACCCAGTAGCGCAGCGAGTCCATGAGCAGCTGCAGCGAGTGGGGGTGCCGGACGTTGAGGCTGTTGCCGGTGCCCGTGTAGTCCATGTAGTAGCGCTGGTCGTCCTCGACCAGCCGGTAGTACGCGGCGTTGTCGATGCCCTTGAAGCTCAGCGTGGGCCCGAGGTGGTTGCCCTCCGCGGTGTGGTTGTAGACCACGTCCAGGATGACCTCGATGCCGGCCTCGTGGAGCGCCTTCACCATCGCCTTGAACTCCTGGACCTGCTGGCCCACGGCGTCCTCGCCGCGGGCGGCCGCGGAGTAGTCGGCGTGCGGGGCGAAGAAGCCGAGGGTGTTGTAGCCCCAGTAGTTGCGCAGCCCCTGGTCCAGCAGCGTGCTGTCCTGGACGAACTGGTGCACGGGCATCAGCTCGATCGCGGTGACGCCGAGCTTGGTGAGGTGCTCGATGATCGCCGGGTGCGCGATGCCGGCGTACGTGCCGCGCTGCTCCTCGGGCACGTCGGGGTGCAGCTCCGTGAGCCCCTTGACGTGCGCCTCGTAGATGAACGTCTTGTTGTAGGGGTAGTCGAGGCGGCGGTCGCCCTCCCAGTCGAAGAAGGGGTTGATCACCACGCCGTGGGTCATGTGCGGCGCGGAGTCGTCGTCGTTGCGCGAGTCCTCGTCACCGAAGTTGTACGAGAACAGCGCCTGGTCCCAGTCGATCTCGCCGGCGGTCGCCTTCGCGTACGGGTCGAGCAGCAGCTTGTTCGGGTTGCAGCGCAGCCCGTTCTCCGGGTCCCAGGGCCCGTGCACCCGGTAGCCGTAGCGCTGCCCCGGCTGCACCGAGGGCAGGTAGCAGTGCCAGACGTAGGCGTCGACCTCGGTGAGCTCCACCCGCGTCTCCGCGCCGTCGGCGTCGAACAGGCACAGCTCGACCTTCTCTGCGACCTCGCTGAACAGCGCGAAGTTGGTGCCACTCCCGTCGAACGTCGCTCCCAGCGGGTACGCACGCCCCGGCCAGACCTCCACCTTGTCCTCCACCTGTTCAGTCCCCTCGCACTTGGATCGATCAAAGCAGTCGTACCCGCTTGAGCGGTACCCCGAACATGGGTCGGTACCGGCGGGAACAAATCCGGTGGCCGGACGGGTTGCGCCCGAACGTGACGGTCAACCAGGTGTCCCGGGCCAGCGTCGGCCTGCGCAGCGAGCGCGGCCCGGTGCTGCTGGCGGTGATGCTCAGCATCGGCCTGGTCGCGATCGACTCGACGATCCTCGCCACGGCGGTGCCGGCGATCGTCGCCGACCTGGGCGGCTTCACGCAGTTCCCGTGGCTGTTCTCGATCTACCTGCTCGCGCAGGCGGTGACCGTCCCCGTCTACTCCAAGGTCGCCGACCTGGTGGGCCGCAAGCCGGTGATGCTCGTCGGCATCGGGCTGTTCGTGCTCGGCTCGCTGCTCTGCGGGCTGGCGTGGGGGATGGGGTCGCTGATCGCGTTCCGCGCCGTGCAGGGCATCGGCGCCGGCGCGGTCCAGCCGATGAGCATGACGATCGTCGGCGACATCTACACGCTCGAGGAGCGCGCCAAGGTCCAGGGGTACGTCGCGAGCGTGTGGGCGCTGTCCGCGGTCGTCGGCCCGACGCTGGGCGGGGTCTTCGCCGACTACCTGTCCTGGCGGTGGATCTTCTTCGTCAACATCCCGCTCGGCTTCGCGGCGTTCGCGATGCTGTGGCGCCGGTTCGGGGAGCGGGTCGAGCGTCGCCGGCACACCATCGACTACGCGGGCTCGCTGCTGCTGACCGCCGGCGGCGTCCTGCTGCTGCTCGCGCTGCTCGAGGGCGGCGTGCGCTGGGCCTGGGACTCACCGACCAGCCTCGGGCTGTTCGCGGTGGCCGCCGTCCTGCTGGCCGGCTTCGTGGTGGTCGAGCGGCGCGCGGCGGAGCCGGTGCTGCCGCTCTGGGTCTTCCGCCGGCGGGTCCTGCTGTCCTCGATGCTCGCCTCGCTGGTCGTCGGCGTGCTGATGATGGGCCTCTCGTCGTACATCCCGCTGTACGCGCAGAGCGTGCTCGGCCACGGCGCGCTGGTCTCCGGTCTGGCGCTGGCCGCGATGACGCTCGGCTGGCCGATCGCGGCGTCGAGCGCCGGGCGGCTCTACCTGACGATCGGGTTCCGCGCCACGATGCTGATCGGCGGCGTGATCGGGTTCCTGGGCTCGGCGATGCTGCTCTTCATCGACACCCACAGCTCGATCTGGGTGATCGCGGCGCCGTGCTTCGTGATGGGTGTGGGCTTCGGGCTCGTGGCCAGCCCGTCGATCATCGCGGCGCAGTCGTCGGTCACCTGGCAGCACCGCGGCGTCGCCACCGGGAGCACGATGTTCGCGCGCTCGGTCGGCAGCGCCGTCGGCGTGGCGGTGTTCGGCGCCATCGCCAACGGCCTGGTCGCCGCGCGACTCGGCCGCGGCGTCCCGGACCTGGAGCACCTGACACCCGACGTCCTGCACCCCGCGATCCACGCGGTGTTCCTCGCGTCCGCGATCTTCGCGCTGGCCCTGCTGCTGGTCGGCCTGCTGATGACCAAGCGGGTCAGCGAGCCGGCGTGAGCACAGGCTCGCCTTGGTTGCGGCGTCCCCCGCACCAGCGTTGGATTTGGCCATGACCGCTGAGGTGGAGGTCCCCGTGGGACCGCACGACAACGAGCCGCACCAGGGTGGGATGAACAACCGGCTGAACTGGCTGCGGGCCGCCGTGCTCGGCGCGAACGACGGCATCGTCTCGACCGCCGGCATCGTGA
This sequence comes from Nocardioides aquiterrae, assembly GCF_039526625.1. Taxonomy (NCBI): domain Bacteria; kingdom Bacillati; phylum Actinomycetota; class Actinomycetes; order Propionibacteriales; family Nocardioidaceae; genus Nocardioides; species Nocardioides aquiterrae. Next base: position 74,104 of record NZ_BAAAJE010000016.1, on the reverse strand, counting down.
TCGGCGCCGTCGGCGCCACCAACGAGCGGTCGGCGATCGTGATCGCGGGCGTGGCCGGCCTCGCGGCCGGCGCGATGAGCATGGGAGCGGGCGAGTACGTCTCCGTCAGCACCCAGCGCGACTCCGAGCTCGCGCTGCTGGCCAAGGAGCGGCGCGAGCTGCGCGAGGAGCCCGAGGAGGAGCTCGCCGAGCTCGCCGGCCTGTACGCCGCCAAGGGCCTCGACGAGGACCTCGCGCTCGAGGTGGCGACGGCGCTCACCGCCCACGACGCGCTCGCCGCGCACGCCGAGGTCGAGCTCGGCATCGACCCCGAGGACATCTCCAGCCCGTGGCACGCCGCGTGGGCCTCGATGCTCTCCTTCACCGTCGGCGCGCTGCTGCCGCTGCTCACCATGACCCTCGGGTCCGAGGCGCTGCGGATCTGGCTCACGGTCGCCGTCGTCGTCGTCGCCCTCGCGCTCACCGGCTTCGTGAGCGCGCGGCTGGGCTACGCCCGGCCGAGCCGCGCGGTGCTCCGCAACGTCGCCGGCGGGCTCTTCGCGATGGCGGTCACCTACGGGATCGGCGCCGCTCTCGGCACCCAGATCTAGGGCATGACCGCCGACCCCATGGCCTGCTGCGCGCCGGCGGGCATGCCCCGATGAGACTCTTCGTAGCGCTGGTCCCGCCCGACGAGGCGGTCGAGCACCTGGACTCCTTCCTGGAGGTACGCCGCGGCGCCGCGCCGTACCGTTGGGCCACCAGCGAGCAGTTCCACGTGACGCTCGCCTTCCTCGCCGACGTCGAGGAGCGCCGGCTCGACGAGCTCGAGGAGCGGCTGGCGCGGGCGGCCGTGAGGCGCACGCCGTTCGAGACCGCGATCGCCGGCGGGGGTGCGTTCCCGAACGCCGGCCGCGCCCGGGTGCTCTGGGCGGGGCTCGACCTCGACGAGCGCGGCCGCACCGAGATCGACCGGCTGGCGACCGGCTGCCGGGCCGCCGCCAACCGGGCGGGGATCGAGGTCGACGGGCAGCGGTTCCGGCCGCACGTGACCGTCGCGCGCCTCGGCCGGCCGGCCGAGGTGTCGAACTTCGTCCGCCTGCTCGACGGCTACGCCGGCCCGCGGTGGCCGGCGGATCGGATCACGCTGGTCGCCTCCCACCTGGGGGAGGGGCCGCGCGGCCGGCCTCGCTACGACAACGTGGGGGAGTTCGCCCTCGCCGGGGGCCGCGCCGGGCGCGACGCGAGCCCGGCGTCCTGAGTCGCCGGTCACGTCGCTGGGGTCACACGGGACGTCCCGTGCCCTGGCTCGTTGGACGGGCATGACTGACGACGACGAGCGCTTCGTCCGCCCCGACGGGCACCGGTACGACGCGCCCGAGTCCGACGAGACCCGCACCTCCAAGGAGTGGGCCTACGCCGCGCTCGGCCTCCTCGTGCTCGTGCTGCTGGTCCTCATCGCCACGGGGACGGTGCCGATCTTCCCGGGCTGAGGCCGTTGGTCGAGCAGCGAGCGTCAGCGAGCGCATCGAGACCCGCTGACCGGAGCCTGTCTCGATACGCCGGTCGCGAGCTCGTTCCTCGCTCGCGCGGCGAAAGAGACCTGGCTGCAGGGTCCCGGTCCTCGCAAGCTCGGCCCGGGGCAGCTCAGCCCGCCACGCCGTACAACCGGTCGCCGGCGTCGCCGAGCCCCGGCACGATGTAGCCCTTCTCGTTGAGCTTCTCGTCCATGGCGGCGGTGACGACGGTGACCGGGACGTCGAGGCCCTCGAGCTCCTGCTCCAGCCGCGCGCAGCCCTCGGGGGCCGCCAGCAGGCAGATCGCGGTGATGTGGTCCGCGCCGCGGTCGGTGAGGAAGCGGATCGCGGCGGCGAGCGTGCCGCCGGTGGCCAGCATCGGGTCGAGCACGTAGCACTGGCGGCCCTGCAGGTCCTCGGGCAGCCGCTCGGCGTACGTCGACGCCTGCAGCGTCTCCTCGTTGCGGATCATGCCGAGGAAGCCGACCTCCGCGGTCGGGAGCAGCCGCATCATCCCGTCGAGCATGCCGAGCCCGGCCCGCAGGATCGGAACGACCAGCGGCTTCGGGGACGCCAGCGTGACGCCGGTCGTCGGCGCGACCGGGGTGACGATGTCGTGCGGGTCCACCCGGACGTCGCGGGTGGCCTCGTAGGCGAGCAGCGTGACGAGCTCGTCGGTCAGGCGCCGGAACGTCGGCGAGTCGGTCTTCTCGTCGCGCAGGTGGGTCAGCTTGTGGGCCACGAGAGGGTGGTCGACGACGTGCGTACGCATGGCCCAGACCCTAGTGGGTAAGGCCCGCAAAGGGGTTGGCCCGGTCGCACCCGTCTGACAGTCTGGAGGGCACGGAACCCCGAGCAGGAGCGGAGGAGTGCCATGGTCGACCAGATCGACGCGATCGACTTCGCCCTGGCGGCCTACCGCGAGGAGGGTTCCTGGACGGTCGCCGAGCTCGCGCACGACGTCCTCGGCGACATCGACACCGTCGCCCACGCGCTGCGCCGGTTCCCCGGTGACGGCGGTGCGGTCGGGATGATCGGCATCGACGAGGACTTCTTCGTGATCGTCCGGGTGACCGGGCCGACCACCCGGGTGCTGCTCTCCGACATCACCGCCGCCGACGAGTGGGAGCTGGCCAGCTCCGTGGTCGACTTCCTGGGCCTGCCCCAGCCGGAGGACGAGGACGACCAGCTGCCGGCGGGCGACCTCGACCTGCTGGGCGACCTCGGCATGCACGCGATGGACATGGGTGTGCTGCTCGACGACGTCGACCTCTACCCCGACGAGATGCTCTCCGACGTGGCCCGCCGCCTCGGGTTCGGCGAGCTCTTCGACGACGCCGTCGGCTTCACCTCCGCGTGACCGACGAGCGCTGGGCCGGCCCGATGCGGGCGGCCCTGGACGAGGCGCGGGCGGCGCTGGCGACGGGCGACGTCCCGATCGGGGCCCTGGTGCTCGGGCCGGACGGTACGCCGGTCGCGCACGGGCGCAACGTCCGCGAGGCGGAGTCCGACCCGACCGGCCACGCCGAAGTGGTCGCGCTGCGCGAGGCCGCGCGGGCGCGCGGCGAGTGGCGGCTCGACGGCCACACGCTGGTGGTCACCCTCGAGCCGTGCACGATGTGCGCGGGCGCCGCCGTGCTCAGCCGCGTCGAGCGGGTCGTGTTCGGCGCCTGGGACCCCAAGGCCGGCGCGGTGGGCAGCCTGTGGGACGTGGTCCGCGACCGCCGGCTCAACCACCGGCCCGAGGTGGTCGCGGGCGTGCTCGCCGACGAGGCCGCCGCGCTGCTGGAGGAGTTCTTCGCGCAGCATCGCTGAGCGATTGGGTACGGGAGTCTGATGCGTACCCTCCTGTGGCGGCACCCCCGCTGGATCCTCTCGGCGAAGACGGCCGTGGCGGCCGCGCTGGCCTGGCTGCTGGTCCAGCCGCTCGGCGGCTTCATCCACCAGTACCCGTACTACGCGCCGCTCGGTGCGGTGGTCGGGATGTCGACGACCGTGGTGAGCTCGCTGCGCGCCTCCTGGCAGGCCGCCGCCGCGGTGTCGCTGGGCTGCCTGCTCGCCGTGGGGGTGCAGCCGCTCGGCTTCCCGATCCTCGTCGACATCGCGCTGGTCGTCGGGGTCGGCACGCTGCTCGCCGCGTCCCCGCCGCTCGGCGCGATGGGCGGCTGGGTGCCGACCGCCGCGCTCTTCGCCCTGGTCCTGGGGCACGAGCACCCGGTGGGGTACGTCGCGGCGTACGGCGGCCTGCTCGCCCTCGGCGCCCTGGTCAGCGTCGCGGTGAACGCGGTGTTCCCGCAGCTGCCGATCACCCCTGCCGCGGTGGCCGCGGACCAGCTGCGCGAGGAGGTCGCCGGCCAGCTCGTCGAGCTCGCCGAGGGGCTGCGGGAGGGCGACATCCCGGCCGCCCGGGCGCTGCGCCACCAGACCCGCCGGGTGGACGAGCTGATCAGCGCCGTCCACGAGGGCCAGCGCGCGAACTGGCGCTCGCGCCGCTGGGCCGAGACCGCCGACCGGCAGTTCCGCCTGGCCGACGCCGTGATCCGGCTCAGCGACTGCGTGCAGGAGGTGGCCGAGCTGGTCAACGTCGGCACCATCGACGACCGGCTGCGTGACGACCTCGCCGCCGCGATGGTCGCGGTCGCCGAGCTGCTGCGCGACGGGGAGGACGCCGAGGCCCGGGCGGAGTCCGCCGTACGCCGCCTGCGCGCGGCGGTCGCCACCGACCACCTGGCCGCCGCGGCCGTGACCGCCAACCTCCAGCGCGCCGTGGACGCCTGGCGGTGAGGCCATGATGGCCACCGTGGGCGTCGACTGGCGCGGCCGGATCGGCCGCGAGGTGCGGCGGCTGCGCGTGGGCTGGCGCGGGGCGGTGCTCTGGTCGCTGCGGATCACGGTCGCGGCCGTGTTCAGCTACGTGGCCGCGCTCCTGCTCTTCCCGGGCACCGAGCCGCTGCTCGCGCCCCTCACGGCGATGCTCGTCGTCCAGGTGACGCCGGTGTCGCTGCTGGCCAGCGGGCTCGACCGGGTGGTGGCGGTCGTGGTGGGGGTCTCGCTCGCCGTGGCCTTCGCGGCGGTCGTCCCGCTGGAGTGGTGGAGCCTGGGCGTCCTGATCTTCGTGTCGATCACGATCGGGCAGGCGCTGCGGCTGCGCGACAACCTGATCGAGGTCGCGATCAGCGGCATGCTGGTGCTCGGCGTCGGTGCGCTCGGCGCCGGGGCCGCGGCGAGCCAGCGGATCGCGGAGACCCTGGTCGGCGCCGCGATCGGGATCGCGGCGAACCTGCTCTTCCCGCCGCGCGTCCCGACCGCCGACGCGGGCCGTGAGATCGAGGGCCTGGCCGACGCGGTCAGCGACCTGCTCCGGCGCTCGGCCGACGCGCTCGAGCGGCTGGTCGCGGAGCACGAGCCGGTCGACGCCGCGGCCGCGGCCTGGCTCGACGACGCGCGCCGGATCACCCACCACGACGTACCCCGGGTGGGTGCGGCGCTGCTGCAGGCCGAGCAGGGCCGCCGGCTCAACGTGCGCGCGGTCGGGACCCCGGACCTCGGGCCCGGCCTGCGCCATGGCCTGGAGTCGCTCGAGCACACCGCGCTGGCGGTCCGCTCGATGTACCGGGCGCTCGCCGACGCGACGGCGGGCCGGCCGGCCTGGCTCGAGGACGAGACCGCCGGCGACGTGCTGCTCGGGCTCGTCCAGACCTTCCGCGAGCTCGCCGCGGCCGTCGACGCCTTCGGCGAGCTGGTCCGGCTCGAGGCCGCACCGCCCGGGCAGAGCCAGTCCGCCGACTTCGCGGCGCTGCGCGAGGCGATCGCGGGACTGCCCGAGGCCCGGGCCCGCCTCGAGGAGCTCAGCACGGTGGCGACGGACCCGGAGCTGCGCGAGCTCCTGGTGAGCGTGCTGTCGACGGTCAAGCGCGTGGAGCGCGAGCTCGACCTCGCGCAGCGGGCCCGCCGCCAGCTGCAGCTGCGGCGGCCGCAACGGCACCGGCCGCTGCCGCTGCGCCCGCACGCCGCCCGCCAGCGGCCGGACATCTTCCCCGAGAGCGGCCCGGAGGCCGAGACCGTACGGATGCCGGTCGTCGAGCGGCCGGCCGACGACGATGAGTGAGGATGGGGACATGCGCGTCGCGCTCATGGTCACCTGCATCAACGACGCCCTGTACCCGCGCACCGGGCAGGCCGTCGTCAGGCTGCTGCGCCGGCTGGGGGTGGACGTGGAGTTCCCAGAGTCGCAGACCTGCTGCGCGCAGCCGATGGTGAACACCGGCTACCTCGACGAGGCCGTGCCGGTGGTGCGGAACTTCGTCGAGACCTTCGCCGGGTACGACGCGGTGGTGACGCCCTCCGGGTCGTGCGCGGGAAGCGCCCGGCACCAGCACGCGATCGTCGCCCGGCGCTCGGGCGACGCCGCGCTGGCCGCCGCGGTCGAGAAGACGTCCCCGACGGTGTACGAGCTGTCGGAGTTCCTCGTCGACGTGCTCGGCGTGACCGACGTCGGCGCGTACTACCCGCACACGGTGACCTACCACCCGACCTGCCACTCGCTGCGGATGCTCGGCGTCGGCGACCGGCCGCGGCGGCTGCTCGAGAACGTGCGCGGGCTGACCCTGCTGGAGCTGCCGGCGGCCGACCAGTGCTGCGGCTTCGGCGGCACCTTCGCCGTCAAGAACGCCGACACCTCGATCGCCATGGGCGCCGACAAGGTCCGGCACGTGCGGGACACCGGCGCCGAGGTCCTGGTCGCGGGGGACAACTCGTGCCTCACCCACATCGGAGGGCTGCTGACCCGGGAGCGCTCCGGCGTCCGCTCGGTGCACCTCGCCGAGATCCTGGCGGCCACCGAAGGTGGTCGGGGATGACGGGCACGTTCGTCGGGATGCCGACGTTCCCGGTGGCGGCGCGCGCGGCGCTGGCGAACTCCCAGCTGCGGCACAACCTCGCGCACGCGACCGGCACGATCCGGGCGAAGCGGGCCCGAGTGGTCGGTGAGGTCGAGGAGTGGGAGCAGCTGCGCCTGGCGGGCGCCGGCGTGAAGGAGTCGGCGCTGGTCGACCTCGCCACCCACCTGGAGCGGCTCGAGGAGACGCTGACCGCGAACGGCGCGACCGTGCACTGGGCCAACGACGCCGCCGAGGCCAACGCGATCGTCGCCTCGATCGTGAAGCGGCACGGCGCGGAGGAGGTCGTGAAGGTCAAGTCGATGGTGACCCAGGAGATCGGCCTCAACGAGGCGCTCGCCGCCGAGGGGATCGCCGCGTGGGAGACCGACCTCGCCGAGCTGATCGTGCAGCTCGGCGACGACCTGCCCTCGCACATCCTGGTGCCGGCGATTCATCGCAACCGCGCGGAGATCCGCGAGATCTTCCTGGCGAGGATGGCCGCCGCGGGCCGGCCTGCGCCGGCGGACCTGACCGACGAGCCCGCCGTGCTGGCGGCGGCCGCGCGCACCCACCTGCGTGAGAAGTTCCTGCGCGCGAAGGTCGGCATCTCGGGTGCGAACTTCGCGGTCGCGGAGACGGGCACGCTCGTCGTCGTGGAGTCCGAGGGCAACGGCCGGATGTGCCTGACGCTGCCCGAGGTGCTGGTCTCGGTGGTCGGCATCGAGAAGGTCGTGCCGACGTGGGAGGGCCTGGATCCCCTGCTGCGCCTGCTGCCCCGCTCCTCGACGGGCGAGCGGATGAACCCCTACACCTCGACCTGGTCCGGTGTCGTTCCGGGTGACGGGCCGCAGGAGGTGCACGTGGTGCTGCTCGACAACGGCCGCACCAACGCCCTCGCGGACGAGGTGGGCCGGCAGGCGCTGCGCTGCATCCGCTGCTCGGCGTGCCTGAACGTGTGCCCGGTCTACGAGCGGGTCGGTGGGCACGCCTACGGCTCGGTCTACCCGGGCCCGATCGGCGCGATCCTCAACCCGCTGCTCAAGGGCGCCGGCTCGGACCCGCAGACCGACTCCCTGCCCTACGCGTCGTCCTTGTGCGGCGCCTGCTTCGAGGTGTGCCCGGTGCGCATCGACATCCCCACCGTGCTCGTGGAGCAGCGCGCGGCGGTCGTGGACGCGCACCGGGGCGGACGCCCGTCCGCCGATCACTTCTGGGAGGCGCTGGCGATGAAGGGCGCAGCGGTCGCGCTGTCGGACTCGCGAAAGCTCGGCCTCGGCGAGCGGTTCACGCGCCTCGGCCTCGGCGTCGCCCGCCGGTTCGGCGCGTCGCCGTGGACCTCGGCGCGCGACCTCCCCGCCGCGCCGCCCGAGTCGTTCCGCGCCTGGTGGAAGCGCACCGACGGCGGTCGTTCTCCGGGAGGCCGCCCATGACCGCCCGCGACGACGTCCTGGGCCGGGTACGCCGGGCGCTCGCCGGCGTCGACCCGGGCGCGGGCGTGCCGGTCGCGCCGCGGATCACGCCGGCCGCCGACCTGGTCGAGCACTTCGCCGAGCGGGTCGCCGACTACCGCGCCGTGGTCGAGCGGTGCGCCGCGGCCGACCTCGCCGGCCGCGTCGCGGCGGCGCTCCCGGACGGCGCGCGCGTCGTCGTACCCGAAGGTCTGTCCGTGGACGTCCCGGGCGGCGTGGTGGACGCGGGCTTCTCCGCGGCCGAGCTGGATCGCTTCGACGCGGTCGTCACCGAGGCCCGCGTCGGTGTCGCCGAGACCGGCACCATCGTCCTCGACCACGGCCCCGGCCAGGGCCGGCGCGCGATCTCGCTGGTCCCCGACGTGCACGTCTGCATCGTGCGCGCGGACCAGGTGGTCGCCGACGTCCCCGACGCGATCGCGCTGCTCGACCCGGCCCGGCCGCTGACCTGGATCAGCGGCCCGTCCGCCACCAGCGACATCGAGCTCGACCGGGTGGAGGGCGTCCACGGCCCGCGGACGCTGCACGTGCTGGTCGTCGGTTGACCGCCGGTTAACCCGTCGCCGGCGGGGGCGGTCGTGCCTACGCTCGTCGGGTGTCCATGGACGACCAGGCTCCGCCGCAGATCTCCGACGTCGGCCGCTACGGCCGCTACCTGCTGCACCGGTTCGTCGCGAAGGCGCGCACGGTCGACCAGCAGACGTTCCGGTCGCTGATCGGCGACCACGTCGGGCCCGCCGTGCACGACCTGCCGGTGACGCTCGAGCAGTGGCCGGCGTACGAGCACGTGAACGTCCAGGGCGCCCTCGACGTGGTGCTCGAGGAGCACGGCGACGACGCCCGGGTGATCGGCGTCGCCGGCCACCGGCACCAGGGGCCGTTCGGCATCGCCGACCTGCTCGGCCAGGACCCGGCGTACGCGATGCACGGCCCGCGCCCGGGCAACGTCACGCGGGTCAGCCTGCCCAGCGGCCCGGGCGGGCAGACCCGCGAGTGCCTGCGGATCGCCGTGATCCTGCTGGCGGACGGCGCGGACCGGACCGCGCTCCTGCTCCGCGGTCCGGACCCCGAGGGCCACTCGCAGGACGTGAGCGTCGAGATCGTCTCGACGCGCCCGCAGCGCGCCGAGGAGCTGGGCCGGCGGCTGCGCGACCTGGCGCTCGAGCACAACGTCTACCGCGGGCAGGTCGTCTCGTTCGGCCGCAGCATGTTCGGCGAGCGCGGCTCGCTGCTGCGCATCCACGAGCGGCCGGCCATGTCGGCCGACGAGCTGATCCTCCCGGCCTCGACCTTCGACGACCTGCGCCGCCAGGTCGTCGGCGTGGCCCGCAACAGCGAGCGGCTGCGCGCCGCCGGGCAGCACCTCAAGCGCGGGCTGCTCCTCTACGGGCCGCCCGGCGTCGGCAAGACGCACTCGGTGCGGTACCTGATCAGCGCGCTGGTCGCACCACCGTCGTGGAGCTCACCGGCGAGACCCTGCACGGGATCCGCGAGGCGTGCTCGGTCGCCCGCGCGCTGCAGCCGGCCATGATCGTGGTCGAGGACGTCGACCTGATCGCCGAGGAGCGCAGCCACTACGGCGGCGAGACCCCGCTGCTCTTCACGCTGCTCAACGAGATGGACGGGCTCGACGAGGACGCCGACGTCGTCTTCCTGCTCACGACCAACCGCGCCGACCTGCTCGAGCCGGCGCTCGCCTCCCGGCCGGGCCGGGTCGACCAGGCGGTGCACGTCGAGCTGCCCGACCGCGAGTCGCGGCGCCGGCTCGTCGAGCTCTACCGCGGCGCCCTCGACGTCGACCTGAGCCGGCTGGACGTCGTGCTGGACCGGACCGACGGCGTGACCGCGTCGTTCCTCAAGGAGCTGCTCCGCCGCGCCGCGGTGATCGCCGCCGACCGCGAGGACGGCGCCGGGCTTCGGGTGACCGCCGACGACCTGGACGCGGCGCTCGACGACCTGCTGGACACCCGCAACCAGATGACCCGCGCGGTGCTGGGCTACCGCGACGAGGTGTAACTCCGCGTTACACCTCGTCGTTGGGCAGGTATGCCTCGATTGCTCGCCGGCCTGGTCGCCGCCCTCGTCGCCCTCGTCGCCCTCGGCGCGCTCGTCGCCCCGGCACCCGCGACCGCGGCCGCGCCGGCCGCGAGCCGGGCGCCGGCGTGGACGCCGCGGCCGGCGGAGTACCCCGGCACGGTCACCCGGACCGACGTGCCGATCCCGATGTCCGACGGCACGGTCCTGCGCGGCGACCTGGTGCTGCCGGCGGACGCCGACGGGAACGCCGTGGACGGCAGGTTCCCGGTCATCGTCACGATCACGGCCTACAACAAGTCCGCCCAGGCGTCCGGCGGTGGGCTGGCCGGCCCGCCGCCGTCGTACCTCGTCACGCGCGGCTACGCACAGATCACCGTCGACGCCCGCGGCACCGGCAGCTCCGAGGGCACCTGGTCGGCGTTCGGCGAGCGGGAGAACGAGGACTCGGCCGAGGTCGTCGAGTGGGCGCACCGGCAGCCGTGGAGCGACGGCCGGGTCGGCATGGCCGGGCCGTCGTACATGGGCATCAACCAGATCTTCGCCGCGGCGCAGCACCCCGCCGGGCTGAAGGCGATCTTCCCGCAGGTCCCGGCCGGCGACGTCTACCGCGATGTCGTGGCGTCCGGCGGCCAGCTGGACGTCGGCTTCATCCCGCTGTGGCTGGGCCTGGTCACCGGCGCCGGCGTGGTCCCGCCGGCGGTCACGGCGACCGACCCGCAGTCCGGCTTCGGCGCGCTGGTCGACCACCTGTTCGCCGCCGCGACGTTCACCGCGCCGCTGCTGCTCGACTCGATGCTGGGCGGCGACGCGTCGTACGACGGGCCGTTCTACCGCGAGCGCTCGCCGATCGAGGTGATCGACCGGGTCGACGTGCCGACGTTCCTGGTGTCCGGCGAGTTCGACCTCTTCCAGCGCGGTACGCCGCTGCTGTTCGAGAACCTCCGGCAGCGCGGCGTGCCGACCCGGCTGATCACCGGGCCGTGGGACCACCTCCAGGCCTCGGCCGGCGAGGGCCTCGCGGACGCCGGCTACGGCAGCCTCGCGGAGCTGCAGCTGCGGTGGTTCGACCGCTACGTGCGCGGCGTCCGCGACCCGCGCCTGGGCCGGGACATCGCGCCGCTCACCTACTACGAGCAGGGCAGCGGCCGCTGGACGCACGCGAGGCAGTGGATGGGCGACCAGCACGCCGAGACCTTCCGGCTCTCCGGGTCGGCCACCGCCGGCGGCGGCGCCGGCGCGCTCACCCAGGGGCAGGCCGCCGCCGGCCAGGCGGTCGTGCCGCCGGTCCCGGTCTCCGGGCTGTGCACCCGCTCGTCGAACCAGTGGACCGCGGGGGTGCCGAACGCGGTGCTCGCCGACCTCCCGTGCTGGAGCGACAACGGGCCGAACGACCTGTCCGGCGTCGTCTTCCAGACCGACCCGCTGACCACCCCGCTGCGCCTGCGGGGGCCGATCAACGCCCGGCTCTACGCGTCGTCGCCCAGCGGCGACGGGATGCTCGCGGTCTCGGTCTCCGACGTGGCCCCGGACGGCACCGTCACCCGGCTCACCGCCGGCTGGCAGGTGCTCTCGCTGCGCGAGCTGGACCGCTCCCGCAGCCGGTACCTCGACGGGAAGCTGGTCCTGCCGTACCACCCGTTCACGAAGGCGTCCGAGAAGCCGCTCACCGCCGGCCAGGTCGCGCCGGTCGACGTCGAGATCTTCCCGACCGCCGCCGCGATCGCCCCCGGCCACCGGCTGCGCATCGCGATCCAGGCCTTCGATGTCCCGCACCTCGCGCCGTCGCTCCCGGACGCGCCGTCGACGCTGGTGCCGCTCACCGTGCACACCGGGTCCCGGTGGCCGTCGGTGGTGACGATCCCGGCGCTCTGACCGCCCGACCGAGTCCGCCGGCAGCCGGGTCGTGTGCCCCAGAACGCGCCATGGCGCGTGCTCAGGCACACGACCCACCCGCGGGCGTCCGATTTCGCCCGGCCCCGGCCCCTCCGGTACATTCTCCCGCGGTGGCGTGTCCGAGCGGCCGAAGGTGCATCACTCGAAATGATGTGTGGGGTCAAACCCACCGTGGGTTCAAATCCCACCGCCACCGCCAGGGGCTACAGACCAAAATCTGTAACCCGAGAGACGAAAGTCCCAGCGACGCCGTCTCGTGGCCCGGAAACGGGTTCACGGGGCGGCGTCGTTGCGTTCCGGGGCACCCGGCTCGCCGGGTCGACGCTTCGAGGGCTTGTCATGCACGACCGGAAATGGCGAAAACCCGCCCGAATCCGGGTACGCCGGTTCGAGCGGGTCTTGCGGGTGTGGTGACCGGGGCTGGTCAGGCGGCTTCTTCGCTGTCGGAGTCTGACGCGTCGTAGTCGGGGTCTCCGCGCGTCCCCTTGGTGCCGGGCGGGAGGTGGCTGGTGGCGTGCTCGCCCTTGCGTTCGCGGCGGGGCACGTAGAGGTCGCCGTTGCTGTCGGGGATGGCGTTGCGGAGGAACACGCGGACCTTGCGGATTCCGGCGGCGGCGAGCAGGAACGCAGCGAAAACGGACTGGGCGGCGCGGCCCTTGATGCGGCGCTTGCCGGGGGTGCCGAGCGCCTCGTAGGCGTCGTCCTTGGCGAAGCCGTGCAGGCCCTCCTGGGACTGGCGCAGCGCGTTGTAGGTGTCGGTGTGCTCGGTGGTGCCGAACACGAGGTCTTGCGCGTACTTGGCGGCGGCGTGGCGGGACTGGTCCTCGGTGGTGATGGCGTCCGGGTCGGTCGAGGTGAACCCACCCATGTCGATGGTGACCGACTCTTGGCGGCAAGGCTTGGGCCACACACCTGCGGTCTGGGTCGCCGGGTCGGGCGTCACCCGGTCCTTGAGGCGGACGCCGAGGACGGGTCCGCCGATCATCGGCTTCTCCTCGGACTTCGGCTTGAGGGCGCACATGACGGCGGGGTGGGAGCCGGATGCGGCGCAGCCCCACCGCTGGCTGCCGGACTTGTTGGTGCCCTTGAACCGCGCCCGGTACGCCTCGCGGGCCTCGATGCGCTGGCGGTACTCGGCCAGGGTGATGAGCCCGGCGCGGAAGTGCTTGGTGGCGTCGATGAGGAGTTCGGGGATGCTGGGGCAGTACCAGGAGCCTTCGATCATGAGGAGACCTTCGAGGCTGGTCTGGATGCCGAGGTGGTCGTCGAGCACCGGCAGGACGAGTTGCCAGCCGATGTCTCGGGCCGGGGTGTGGAAGGTGTCGGGGTCGGCAAGGGCGTAGAGGCCGTCTCCGGCGAGGTAGCGGGGCTGGTGTCCCTTCTCATGGAGGAACGCCATCATCCGGCGTGACGCCCCGGCGGGGTCGACGCCTGGCCGGTCCAGGTGCATCGCATAGGGCAGGGCGGGCAGGTACTGGTTGTCGCCGAGGTGGTCACACACGGCGACCATGAGGTTGATGTCGTAGGCGAAGAACGCCTTCTTGATCTTCGGGTCCTCGTCCTCGGCGTGGCTGCCGTGGCGCGCGTAATAGGAGGCGTCGGGATCGGTGGAGGCGGTCTCGGAGTCCACGCCACGGCCACGAGCGAGGATCCGGGCCGGGGTGGCGTCGATGCAGGCCGAGCCCCGGTACTTCCGCTTCACGCTCGCCGGGAGCAGGTCGTAGGGGGTCTGCAGGACGGAGTTGCAGAACACCGACAGCGCGACCTGCCGGTCCTCGATCTCCTCCTCGGTCAGGGGCCGGTCGAGCGTGCGCAGGTCGACCCACGGCATGGACCGACCCTTGGGGTGGATGGAGGGGTCCAGTACGGACAGCAGGCGATGCAGGGCAAGGCGAACCCGCCGTTGGGCCTTCCACTGCTGCCTGCGCTGATCGGCAGCGTTGGCGGGTTCCGGGAACGGGGTGATGTCCAGCAGACGCATCGCGCTGGGGTGAAGCCGCCAGTACAGCGTCTTGGCAATCTCGCTGGCGAGGCAGCCCTTGCCGTCGATGGCGGTGAGCAGCATCGCGACGATGAGCGCCCGGTACGACATGGCTGTGGGGCGACCCTTCTTGACCTTCCCGGCGTCGATGCGAGCGGTGACGAGTTCGACGGCCCCGGAGTGCCGGATCGCGTCGAAGACCGCGTCCACGTCCCGGTCGGCGAACTTGGTAACGAACTCCTGGAACACTGGGTGCGGAACGTCGGCTCCAATGGCGTCGGGGCCGTTCATCGGCTGCACGGCGGTCCGGGTGGCACGGATCCGTTGGGTCAGTTCCGTGACAGTGCCGGTGGTGAACTCCTGGCGCAGCGCCCGTCCGGTCTTGGTCGGGTCCACGTCCGGCTTGGTCTTCTTGCCGCCCCGGCTCTTCTTCTTAGACCGGTGGCCCGGCGATGCCTCGCTCATGCCCGCCCCCGCAACGCGGCCAGCGCGTCGGCCTCGGACACGTCCGGAAGCAGGGTGAGGAGGTTGTGCAGGTGGTTGGCCTCCGCCATGTCCGCTGCCTGCATGAGGACCTTGAGCGGGGTCCCGTTGGCGAGGTGATGGCAGAGCCAGGTGTTGCGCAGGCGGACGTTGTTGAAGTCCACCGGCGGGCGGGCCTTGTGGGCGCGTCGCATCGACTCGTCTGCGCTCTGCGGTGACGGTCGAGTGTCACGCCAGGGCGCGGTCAGGTAGTGGTGCGGCTTCATCTCGAACACGAGCGCCGCCAACCGGTCCTCCCAGTCGCGGCGGCATGCCACCGTCCGGACTTCCCCGGTGACCGGGTGGGCGATCGTGGCGAACACGCCGTCACCGGTGACGGTCACGTCCTCCTTGACTAGCAGGTACTTCTCGCCGCGCGTCAGCCCCAGTCCGAGCCCTGTGACGATGCTGGCCTGCACCCGTTGGCGGCGGGTGAGCGGACGCAGCCCACGCGACCAGACCCACAGGTCGGCCTCCTCGAACGGCGTGAGCGGCTCGACCGGTGCCTCCTGAACCTTCGTGGCGCGCGGCAGACGCTTCACGACCGCACCATTGAGGTGGTCGGCGATGAGTTCGAGACGGACCGCGTAGATGCGAGCCGACTCCTTGGTCAGGTGACCGGCCCCGTCCACCCACCGGTACCGGACCTCCTCGGAAAACACGTGCTCGCGGGCCAGCGGTTGACCGGTGTTGTGCACCCACCGGACGAGGCCGCTGACGGCGGCGAGCGACCCCATCACCCAGGACTCGGTGATGGGAGCCGGGGCCACGACGAGGGAGTCGAGGACGGCCTGCCGGGTGAACAACAGGGCGTCGGGCTGCATCGGCGGGTGACCCTTGAACCGGTTCACCCGACCCACGGCGTGCTGCAGCGCAACGTCGGTGTCTGCGGCGTACGGGATGCCACGGGTCACCATGTCGAGCCACCAGTCAGGGAACGCGACGTGGTGACGGCAGCGCCGACCCTCAGGGCAGTCGGCGTAGTGAGCGAGCCAGCCGACTGACGGCCACACGACCTTCTCGTCAGGAGGCGGTGCGGGCAGCGGACGCTGGACCGGGCCGGTCGCTGGACCGAGCGGGCGTGGCTGGAACGTGGGCTGGTCGAACGGACGTGGGACGGCAGGCTCAGCAGAGTCCACGAGACGCAGCCGCGTGCTGCGTTCGGAACTCGGCCGCCCGTCTGGGCGGTCGGACACCGGTACTCCTGGGTGACATCGGCGACCCAGAAGCGCCTCGTGTTAGGGCACAGACACCAACGGGTCGTGGTGGAGCAGTACGCCGGAAGACCCGGCGCACCGTCTGAGCCACCACGAGGCGTCGCTGCGCATGACACCGTCCTACCACTCCCAACGGGTGCAGGTCGAACATTCGTTCGAACAAGTCCACGGAGGCAGAGTCCGAGACGGGCCAGCGCAACGGCTGCGACGAGGGGGAGAGCGTTCATGGGCTGGGCTTTCGACGGCCCGTCCGAATCGTTGTAGGGCGACTTTCACGGAACAAGTCCAAGAGCGCTTGTTATGCGCATCATCGCCTCGACGCGGGCTCAAAGGCAGGTCGCTGCCGTTCAGTCGACCTAGCGTTCAGCGCGTGCCCAAGGGGACGCCGTTGCCGCAACCCCGCGACTGGCTCCGCGATGACCCCGACCACAACTTGTTCGGGCGCAGCAAGCCCGTGCGGTGGAAGAGCGCCCGGACCAAGACCGACCGGGCGCTCGTTGCCGCTGCCATCACCCAGCACGAGTTCGCCAAGGCACTCCGCGCTCAACTCCGGTCGCGTCGGCCACCGATGACCACGCTCACGCTCGCCCGACACTCGGGCCTCACGATCGACCAACTCCGTCGACTCCTACGAGGCGAAACCCACATGACCCTCGCCCACATGCAACTGCTTGCCATGCACTCTGGGCTCCCACTCGCCAACACGACCGGGACGCGTGCATGACCGCCACCGACCCTCACGCGCCCCTACGTCAGGCCGGATTCGATGACGCCGAGATCCAAGCCTTGGAACACGTCTGGCGGAACGACGCGATCCGCCGCGTCCTCGATCCCGTCGCCGCCGAGGTGCGCGACTGGGGTGGGACTGTTGCCGCCGCGTTCGACGCTGTTCAGCACGGCCTCACGTTCGGCGACGTGATCAACTACCTCGCTCACGGGTTCACTGCCCACCAGGTGCACGTCCTGCTCCGTGACCCGAACTGCCAGCGGATCCTGACCTCTCCTGCCGCCTCGGATGACGCCGGGTTCCTTGGCCGCCAGTCCATTCCGCGACAGGTAGTCGTCAACGTCCTCCGCATCGCTCACACGCCGGACGAAGCCGGGTCCTTCCTCGACCAGTACGAGAACGCCCTCGACTCAGGCGACGCCGGACAGCAGGCTGTCGATGAACTCGCTGCCGCGTTCCAAACCCAGATCGCTCTCGGCGGGGTTGCCCCTGAACCACACTGCGGCTGCCGCTTGTAGGTGGCGGCCGACAAGCGCTCATCCGCTTGATCGCTGGACGGCGGTTCAGAGCGCACCTGTCCTGCCGATGAGGCAGGATGCGGAGGCATCAAGACTGCGAAAGAGAGGACCGGGGCGTGAGTTCGTTCACCATCGACGACTTCCTGGCCGAGGCCGAGGTTCAGGAGATCGACTGGGTGCGCCCCAGCGGAGCCCCCGCGTCCCTCACGCCCCTTCGAGTCGACATCGGGTTCGGCCCCGACGCCCTCGAAATCGCCCTCGCGACCTCACCGCAGTCACCCAAGATGGACGACGTCCGCAGGCTCTGGTCGCTGCGTTGGAACCGTCGCGCTGCGCCCGTCCTTCTCGTTGTAGGTCACGAGGGCGACAACGGCTGGGAAGCAACGGTCTGCGGTCCCAGCGATGACCCGGCGGCCATCACCGGACTGGACCTCGGCCAGGTTGAGCGCATCTGCGCGGCGGCCCTTTCCGAGCCGAACGCTTCAGCCGCCAAGCGCACCCTCCTACGGCTCTTGACCGGACCCAAGGACCAGTTGATCGCCGGGCTCGTCAACCAGGGCCTGTTCGCATCTCACGAACTGCGGCATGGAGTCCCGGCCCGAAACGACTGGTCCGCTGCCCGTGCCACGGGCGAGCCTCTCCTCGGGAAGACTGGTGCCGACCTGGTTGCCGGTCTGGGATACCAAGCGACCGCCCACGGCTCGATCGCACAAGTCCTCTCCACGGACGGGACCCGGCACGCCGTTGCCGTCCTGCTCAACGAGGGCGAACTATTCGACCGCCCCGGTCACCGATTCGGCTCGGTCTCCCCGGTCACGCACGGCCTATCCATCGCGCAGGAACAGAACCTGCCATGGCTCATCGTCATTCGAGGCACCCAACTGCGGCTCTATCCAGCGAAGCCCGACGTGGGAGTCGGACGCAAAGGTCAGTCCGAAACCTTTGTTGAACTCGATCTCGCTCTGCTGACTGCCGACGACGCGGGGTACCTCCCCCTGCTGTTCGGCCCCACCGCGCTCAGCGAGAACGGCACCGTTGCCGAGATTCTGGCGGCCTCCGTAGACCACGCCACCGCACTCGGCGCTCGCCTCCGCGACCGCGTTTACATCGACGTGGTGCCCGCCCTCGCCGTCGCCGTCGCGAAGTCCATGCGCACCGACAAGGGACAGGACCTCGACGAAGAAGACCTCCACGAGGCGTACCACCGCACTCTGACCATCCTCTTCCGACTCCTCTTCGTCGCCTACGCCGAGGACCGGGGCCTGCTGCCCTATCAGCGCAACCCCCGCTACACGAAGAAGGCCCTCAAGACGCTCGCGCGGGAGTTTGCCGACGACCCCGACAGCGAGTTCGACCCAGCGTCGCACGACCGGTGGGACGACCTTCGCTCCGTGTGGCGTGCGGTCGATGACGGCAACCGCGAATGGGACGTCCCCGCCTACAACGGCGGACTCTTCGCAGCAGATGAGGCACTGCACCCCTCCGGCTACGCCATCAACCAGATGCGGCTCAGCAACGCGGAGATCGGACCCGCGCTCAAGGCGCTCCTCATCGACGCCTCCGCCGAAGGAGACCTAGGCCCAGTCGACTTCCGCTCGCTGTCGGTGCGCGAGTTCGGGACCATCTATGAGGGCCTGCTCGAATCGAGCCTGTCGATCGCACCATCGGACCTGACACTCGACCCGAAGACCAAGGCATACATCCCTGCCACCGGCGGCAGCGAAGTCGTGGTCGAGTCCGGCCAGGTGTACTTCCACAACGCATCGGGAGCCCGCAAGGCAACGGGGTCGTACTTCACCAAGGCATTCGCCGTCGAGCATCTGCTCGACGCAGCCCTCGAACCGGCCCTCACCGACCACCTCGACAAGGTGAACGCCCTCATCGACGCCGGTGACGAGGCAGGCGCGGCTGAGACGTTCTTCGACTTCCGGGTCGCCGACCTCGCAATGGGGTCCGGCCACTTCCTGGTGGCGGCCATCGACCGCATCGAGAACCGATTCGCCAAGTTCCTGGCTGACCACCCGATCCCGTCCGTGAACGACGAACTCGCCCGGCTTTCACAGGCCGCCGAGGAGGCACTGGGCGACGCCGCGAGCGGCATTGAGATTGAGCCATCGGTCCTGCTCCGCCGACAGATCGCTCGCAGGTGCATCTACGGACTCGACCTCAATCTCATGGCGGTCGAACTGGCACGACTCTCCATCTGGATCCACACCTTCGTTCCCGGACTCCCCATGTCCTCGTTGGAGCACGGCCTGCGAGTTGGCGACAGCCTGACCGGCATCGGCACCGTGGACGAAGCACTCGATGTTCTCGAACCAGGTCTCCGAGAAACCAACCAGATGAGTTTCTACTCGGAGCAGATCGAGGCTGCGCTGCTGAGCGCACGCGAGAAACTGATCCGGGTTGGTCGCACTGCTGAGGCGACCAAGGCGGAGGTCCGCGAAGCCGCACGTGCCTACGCGACGGCCATGCGTGACGCGCAAGACGCCCGCGCCCTATTCGACGCTGCGGTCGCGATCCGCCTCGGACACGCAGCCCTGCCGTCGGGAATCGACGAGGCCATTCGCATCGGCTCAGAACCCGAGACCCGGGCCATCATGAACGACCTGCGCGCCGCGCACCTGCCGTATCTGTTCCCCGAGGTGTTCATGCGGGACCAGGGTGGGTTTGACGTGATCCTCGGAAACCCGCCGTGGGATGAGGTGATGATCGAGGAGCCAAAGTTCTGGCAGCGGCACGCTCCGGGCGTCATGGGCCTAGAACCTGCTGCCCTCAAGCGTCGCATCAAGGAACTTCGCGCCGAGAGGCCGGACTTGGTCCTCGAACTCGAAGCCGAACAAGAGCGCATGGCAGCCGTCCGCTCGGTCCTCATGGCTGGCCCGTATCCCGGCCTGACGAAGGGCGACATCGACTACTACAAGGCATTCGCATGGCGCGACTGGCACTCCCTCCGCGAGGGCGGGCGCATGGGCGTCGTCTTTCCGCGCAGCATCCTGACGGCCTCGGGTTCCGCCGAATGGCGCGACGCCATCCTGCGCTCCGGGCAGATTGACTCGGCGGTCTCACTCACCAACACCGGCAAGTGGGTCTTCGATGAAGTGGACGGCCGCTACACCATCGTGCTGCTCGCTGCGCAACGAGACAGCACCGGTGACGAACAGAGCCGCGTGGCCAACATCGCTGGCCCGTTCCACTCGCAGCAGGAGTTCGAGCGCGGAGTCGCAACGCTCGGGCAGATTCCCGCGACCTCACTCTTCGGATGGGGAAACGGCGCAGCATTCCCCGCACTGCCTGACACGCTGGCGACCGCAACCTTCGCCAAGTTCCGCGAGCACACCCGGATCGACAAGGCCATCCCCGCGTTCCGCCCGATCGCGGAGTTCCACGCCACCAATGACCGTGAAACCTTCGACGCTGGCACAAGTTCGGCGACCCGCTGGCCCGTGTACACAGGAGCAACCTTCAACCTCTGGGACGCTGACGCCGGGGACCCGTACGCGTGGGCCGACCCCTCCACCGTCATCGAAGCGCTGTACGCCAAGCGGGTCCGCCAGCGGAAGTTGCGGTCCTCGGCGTTCTATGGACTTCCCGGAGAGGTCGCGTCTGATCGCGCCACCCTGCCGTGCATGCGGCCCCGCATCGTCTTCCGAGATGTGGCTCGCTCTACGGACAGCCGGACCTGCATCGCTGCACTCGTGCCCGGTCAAGTCGTGCTGACGAACAAGGCCCCTTACCTTTGGTCCAAGGACGCGACACCCCGTGACGAAGCATTTCTCCTCGGCGTTCTCTCCTCGGTCCCGCTCGACTGGTACGCACGCCGGTACGTCGAGATCGGAATGTCGCTTGAGATTTTCAACGCACTACCCGTCCCGCAACCCGATGAGGACAGCCAACTCAAGTCCCGGGTGGTTGAGATCGCAGGGCGTCTAGCCGCCGCTGACTCTCGATACGCGGAATGGGCCAGTGCGGTCGGTGTCCCGGTCGGCTCCGTTCGTGACCAGTCGGACAAGAACGACCTGATCGCAGAACTCGACGCCGTCGTTGCACTTCTGTACCGGCTCGATCGTGCCGATGTGGAACACATCTTCGAGACTTTTCATCGAGGCTGGGACTACGCAGCACGGCTCGATGCGGTGCTGACGCACTACGACAACTGGAAGGCGAAGGGGGACTGACTGGTGACGGTGCCTGACAACATTCGCCCGGAGTTCGCAACCAACGATGAGGCGAAGGGCGAGCAGGTCTCGTCAGCAATCAACTCTCTCCTCGCATATCTGCGAGGCAAGTGGGTCGAACCACCCGCCCTTGCCATTGCCACCGCCTACTTCAACCCCGGCGGGTTCAGCCTCCTTGCCGCCGAGTTGGAGCAGGCCGGTGCCGTCCGGCTCCTTCTCGGCGCAGAACCCACAGACGTGGACGAGCGCTCCCGCGTGCGGCCCCTCAAACAACGATCGCGGCGTCGAGGACCTGGCCCGAACGTGCAGCGAGCGCTGGAGGACCACACGCGCTCACTAGAAGAGGACCGGAACCTGCTCGGCTTCACTCGCGAGGCGGATGCCACCGCCCGTCGGCTCGTGAAGTGGCTAGACGAGCATCCCAACGTCGAAGTACGCCGCTACGAGCAGGGCTTCCTGCACGGCAAGGCGTTCATCGTCGAGACCGACAAGACGGGCGTCATTGCTGGGTCTTCGAACTTCACCTACGCCGGACTCGCCCGCAACAACGAACTGAACCTCGGGCTCTACCAGCCAACCCCGGTCGGGCAGGTCATCGACTGGTTCGACGAACAATGGGCGAAGTCCACTCCCTACGACCTGGCCGGTCTCTACAAGGCGCGCTGGGAGCCGCACCAGCCGTGGGACATCTTCCTGCGCATGCTGTTCGAGAACTATGGGGCAGACCTCGAAGAGGCCACCGCTGGCTCTCGACTGGGCCTCACGGCCTTCCAGGCAGACGGTGTTTGGCGAGCCAAGCGCATCCTGGACCGCCGTAACGGCGTCCTCATCGCAGACGAGGTCGGCCTTGGCAAGACGTTCCTCGCAGGTGAGTTGATCTACGAGGCCACAGTCGAACGTCGCCAAAAAGTCCTCATCATCTGTCCCGCGACCCTTCGCGACTCCACCTGGTCCGGCTTCCTCGATGACACCAACCTCAAGGCCACCGTGGTGTCGTACGAAGAACTCGTCTACAACATCGACTCCGCAGGCAGGAAGACATCCGCGCTGCAGGACCTCGACGAATACGCGATGGTCGTCATCGACGAGGCCCACGCCTTCCGCAACAACCTCACTCAACGTGCGGAAGCATTGCACCGCATCGTGGACTCCCGTGTCCCGAAGGACCTCGTGCTGTTGACAGCCACACCGGTGAACAACAGTCTCGAAGACCTCTACAACCTGATCATGTTCTTCGCGCGCAACGACTATGCCTTCGCTGACGTGGGCATCCCGTCGCTGCGGCAATACTTCAACCAGGCCATCGCCACCGACCCCGATGACCTCACCGCACAGCAGTTGTTCGATGTCCTCGACGCGACCGCCGTGCGCCGGACACGCCGCTTCGTGAAGAACCACTACCGGGGCGACAAGGTCCGCATCAACGGGATCGAGCAAGAAATCGCCTTCCCGACCTGCGAGGTGCGCCGAGTCGACTACGACCTCACCGGCGTCCTGCCGGGCGTGTTCGACGCCCTCGCCACCGCGCTCGGCGCGGACGTCGACGACGCCATCATGGCAACCGCCGTCGGGGCCGGAGTCATCCTGGCCGATCTCGGTCAAGTCCTCACGATGGCTCGGTACGTCCCATCCCAGTTCCGCCTCGACGGTGAAACAGAGCAGTACGAGGCCCAGAACGCAGGACTCCTTCGCTCGGCCCTTCTCAAGCGATTCGAGTCCTCCGCATACGCGTTCTGTCGAACCGTCGAGAAGATGATCGAGTCACACGACCGATTCCTGCATGCCCTCGATGCGGGCTACGTGCTCACCGGGGAGAACCTCCGCGACTACGTCGCCGTCGGCATCGACGACGCTGACGAGTTCCTGGCCGAACTCGAAGACGACGACGGCACGATGGACGCCGCCAACTATGACATCGAGGAACTCCGCAAGGCCGTCCAAGCCGACCGTGCCCTACTGGAGAAGTTCCACGACCGAGTCCGACACGTTGACCACGCCACCGATCCCAAGATCGACCGACTCATCGACGAACTCGCGGCCATCGCTGCAGAAGCCGAAGCGGAAGGCATCGGCGAAGAGGACACACGCAACAAGCGCAAGACCCTCGTCTTCACCTACTTCGCCGACACCGCCGACTACATCGAGGCCGCCATCAAGGACGCGGTCATCACAGACCCCCGACTTAGCGCCTATCGAGACCGACACGCGAAGGTCTCTGGTCCCGACAAGGCAAACCGCACCGATCTCATCGCTGGGTTCGCACCCCTTACGGCAGGCACAGGTAGCGAAGACGACCTCTACGACCTGATCGTCACTACCGATGTTCTCGCCGAGGGTGTCAACCTCCAGCAGGGACGCCACATCATCAACTACGACCTGCCGTGGAACCCGATGAAGTTGGTCCAGCGGCACGGACGCATCGATCGCATCGGCTCGCTGCACAAGCGTGTCTTCATGCGGTGCTTCTTCCCCGACGAGGACCTCGACCGCCTGCTCGGCCTCGAAGAGCGGCTCCAGCGCAAACTCAAGCAGGCCGCCGCCGCAGTGGGAGTCGGCACCGTTCTCCCCGGTATCGACCCGGTCGAACGGTCTATCACCGAAACCCGCGACATGATCGAACAGATCAAGCGTGAGGAAGCCGCGATATTCGAAGAGGGCGGGTCGGCAGCGCTCTCAGGCGAGGAGTACCGCCGCAGACTCACCAACGCCTTCAAGAACCCGGCCACCAAGAGCCGTGTCGAATCGCTGCCCTGGGGCGCGGGCACTGCGCTGGTCCGGCCCCATGCCGACCCCGGATTCGTGTTCTGCGCCCGGGTCGGCGACCACGACAAGCCGTTCTACCGATACGTGCCGCTCAACGAAGACCTCACCACCCGGACTGTCACCACACACGACGGCGAGCCGACCCCCGAGGTGATCCGAGAGACCCTTTCCTGTCTCTCGCATGCCGACCCTGTCGACGAAACCACCGCGGCGGCGGACCTCACCGGCGACATGTACACGGCTGCGTTCGACGCGTGGGCCGTCGCTCGCGACGACATTCACCTCGACTGGTCGCTGCGTACCGACCCTGGGCGGCTTGCACCGCCGCTACCGAAGGTCATGCGCGACACGATCGAGTACGTGGAGCAGCACGGCACCTTCCTCGGTGAGCGGCAGGATGACCTCGCCAACCGGCTCAAGGCTCCGTACACCAACCGTGTCCAGCGAGCGGTACGCGCAGCCCTGCAGCATGCAGAACACGGCACCCCGCGAGAGACCGTGGAGCGGATCCTCGCAGTCGCTGACGACTACGGGCTCAGCGTTCCCGAGCCTCCGACGCCGCTGCCCCCTGCTCAGGCCGACGACATCTACCTCGTCTGTTGGACCGCCATCATCCCGGATCCCGACCTCATGCCTGGCACCCACTTGAAGACCGACACAGAACTGGTGTGAGCCAATTTCGCGATTAGTGCTCTGACCTGCTCTGCCTCGGCGGCGGGAAGCAGAGCATGCGGCTAGGAGGAGTACAGGGAGCAACTGTCGGTGGGGCAGGTCATCATCTCCCTCAGATACGCCGATGACGGGGGAGTGGAGGGCGCACCGGTGACCTTGGGCAAGATGATCGACGACAACACCCACAAGGGTGACGCGGGGATTGCGCTGATCCACCGACGCGTCAGCCAGATGAAACACGTTTGGCATGACCGCACGCTCGACGCTGGAATCGACGGATCGATTGAGTTGCGGGACCCGAGCACAGGCGAGATGAGCAACCAGCACATCTTCGTCCAGAGCAAGACCGGCGACAGGTTCCCCGGCGAGACCGACACCAAGTTCCACTTCATCTGCAACGACCGCGACGTCGACTACTGGATGAAGGCCGGGCACAACCCGGTCATCCTCATCTGCTCCCGTCCAGACACCGGCGATGCATGGTGGGCTCACGTGCAGTCGGCATTCGCTGACCCGACGCGTCGAGCGACTCGCCGCATCGACTTCGACAAGGCCACCCAGAAGTTCACCGGCGACCTGTCCGCCAAACTCTTCGCGCTAACCGACCCGCACGGGGCCGCGCACACCCCAGTAGCCGACCAACGCCCCGAGAAACTGGTCAGCAACCTGCTGCCGGTGGACTTCCCGGACGTCATCTACTCGGCTCAGGCCAGCACCTCCGCCGTCGGCGCGGTGTACGCCGCCCAACGCGAGTCTCCGTACCCGGTGCGCAGCGACTTCGTGCTCAGCCACGGACGTCTGTACGCATGGGCACCGCTCGCCGGGACCGGTCTCGTGCGGTCAACCACGACGGCAGCCCGCGAAATGCCGGTTGGAGAGTTGCTCGGCGGGAGTGAGGACGAACGGCATCTGTTCGTGCGTCTGCTCGGCGCGGCGCTCCAGCACGACCTGCGCGACTCGTGCCGCTGGAACAACCAACGTCGCTTCATCTACTACGCGGCATCGGCGGACCTGACCGAACTCCGGGTCCTCAGCGCCTCCGGCCGCAAGCGGCTGGCGTTCAAGGGCTTCTACCAGCGCAAGGACGACCCCAGCCGCAAACAGTTCTATCGGCATGCTGCCCTGCGGTGGAACTTCATCGACCTCGCTGGTGACTGGTACTGCCAACTCACCCCGGACTACTACTTCACGAGCGACGGCTACAAGGAGTCACCCTTCGCCGACGAGTACCTGCGCAAGATCAAGGTCCGCGAACGGAACCTCGCCGTGCTCGGGGAGACCCAACTATGGGCCGGAGTCCTGCGCGGGGACACCGAGCCGTCCCTCATGGACAGCGACGAAACCCAACGACTCCTCGACTTCGGCCCCCTGCTTACTTTCGACGTCGACAAGGGCATCGACGACAAGGAGTGGCAGGCCCCCAGCGAAGACGACGAGAACCCCGACCAGATGGCGCTGGACTTCGACTTCGAGGACCTGGAATGAACATCACGATCCTCGACGAGCCCATGCTTGAGTTCGCGCACGGCGGGCGTCACATCGACCCACGGCACGGCATCGACTTCTACGGCCCCGCCGACCTCGAAGAGACATCAGTTCGCGTCATCCGCGTCGGCATTGTCGGACCGCAGGCATCCATCGACGGCGTCAAGCGTTGGCTGGACTCCTGCCGCAGCACCATCGAGCCCCGCGACAGCCACTTGGGACACCTCTACATGCCCTTCCCCGGCTTCGACACCGACAGGGCGTTCCGCTCCACCATCATCTGGAACGGGCGACTCGAACGGCCCATCCCCAAGCGTGACCTCGACGCCCTCGAAGGAGCGAACCCGCTCACCGCCGCACAGTCAGCCGTCGACATGTACGACCGCGAACTCGAAGCCCTCAACGAAGAACCCAACTGCGATGTGGTCATCGTGTGCCGCCCCGACAACCTGATCGACACCGGCAGCCGACCCCGACGCGGCGCAACGACAGACGACCAGAAACCCCTTCCCCCAGGGAGCGGCGACTTCCACTCCCTCCTTAAGGCACGGTCTCTGCGCTACAGCCAGCCCATCCAGATCATCCGACGCTCCACCTGGGACCCCACCTTCAAGGACCCCAAGGACGCCGAGGTTCGCGTCAAGCAAGACGAAGCCACCCGCGCGTGGAACCTGCACACCGCCCTGTACTACAAGGCTGGTGGCGTCCCCTGGCGGCTCCCGCGCGACGCGAAAGACCTCGCCAGTTGCTACGTCGGCGTCGCCTTCTACCGCAGCCCAGACCAAGAGACCCTCGAAACCAGCGTCGCCCAGGTCTTCAACCAGCGCGGCGACGGCGTCATCGTGCGAGGCGGTCAAGCCCGCCTCTCCAAGGACGACCGCCAGCCACACCTCACCGAGGAAGACGCCCACCAACTCCTCCACGACGCCCTCGACAAGTACCGGCGAGAGCACCGGCAGAGCCCTGCTCGCATCGTGCTCCACAAGACCTCGTCGTTCACCCCGCAAGAAGCCGCCGGGTTCCGTGCCGCCGCCAACGAGCAGTACATCGACATCCTGGAACTGATCTGGCTCACCCGCTCCGAACACGTCCGCCTGTTCCGTCGAGGTCAACAGGCACCGCTGCGAGGCACCCTCATGTCCCTCGCCGACGACCGCCACGTCCTCTACACCCGAGGCAGCGTCCCTTTCTACAAGACCTACCCCGGCATGTACGTGCCGCAGCCCGTGGGCCTGCGCCTCCACGACACCGAATCCAGCCCCGAAGACCTCGCCAACGAACTCCTCGCGCTCACCAAGATGAACTGGAACGCCACCCAACTCGACGGACGAGACCCCATCACCCTCCGCACCGCAGACAAGGTCGGCGACATCCTCCGCCACCTCGGACCCAGCGACCTGCCCGCCTCCCGGTACGCGTTCTACATGTGACCCGCTACCCGCGCCGCCAGCCGAGGCTGGCTGGACATCAACAGGACCCTAGACACATGCCCTTCACCTCAGACGACGTGCCTCCCGGCCCGTACTTCCACGGGACCCGTCGGTCACTCGCCGTCGGCACCGCGCTCCGCCCCGACACGGTCAACCCCAGCGACGGTGACGACCGGAGGATGGTCTGGGCAACCACGGACCCGAAAGCGGCGCTGGAATGGGCACGCCTCCGCTACCCGCTGTCCGGCGACACTCTCTTCGTCTACGAGGTCGACCTGGTGGACCCCGAGGTCGACACCAACCACCACCGTGACTGGGAGACCGGCCCCTTCGTCTCCGTCATGGCCCCTGCGGGGACCGTGACCAGCCTCGTCTTGAGTGACCGGCAACGCCCTGACGGCGACGCTTCGCGGTAGGGCGAGAAGGCCGGGAGCCACCAGTTGTCGGTGGCACAAGCCACCATGTACCTGACACCCACGAGCCGACGTGGGCTCACGACGAGAGGAGCCGTATGCCGAAGCCTGACTCGCCCGGCAAGCCGGATCACCCGGACCACCCGGACAAGCCCGAGCACCCCGAGCACCCCGAGCACCCGGAGAAGCCGCCCACGCCTCCGGGTCCGCCCGGACCGCCGAAGCCGCCGCCGGGCCGCCCCGTCGGATGAGCGACGCCGCATCCGCGTCGTCCCTCCCGCTGTTGCCGTGGTGGCAGCAGTGGGAGGGACGGCTGGAGGCTGAACTCGCGCGATTCGCCGAGCGAGACCTCCCCGTCACCGTCGTCGAGGACCCCAGACACGGTGCTACCCGACTGGTCCTCGAATCCAGAGCGCCCCTCCCCGCCGGGAACGGCGACACGCGTGTTCTCGTCGTCTACCCAGACGGGTTCCCGCACCGCAAGTTCGCGGTCTACGCCCCCGACATCGAGTTGGCGCGCCACCAGGCACCCGGCGGCAACCTTTGTGTCTTCCCGCGCGACGCGCGCTACTGGCATCCCGACTGCATGGCCGCCGACACCGTGGCAGACGACGTGCCGCGCCTCATCCGCCTCGTCGAAGTGGGCGGTAACGAACTCCGCGACGCCGAGGATCCGCAAGGCGAGCCATTCACCACGTACTACCAAGCCATCAACCTCGGCGGCGTGATCGTCGACGAACGCGCTGACGCCGTGAACCTCACCGACGGCATGGGTGGCTTCATGCACATCGCGTTCGACAGTCAGCAGGTCGACTGGCTTCGAGGCGTACCCGACCCCATCCCGGAGGATTGGCGGGTCGACATGGGGCAGGGCCTGCTGCTGCGCCTCAAGGACAACCACGGGAACGACCTGCTTGGTGACCCTCACGAGCGCCTCCGTGCCGCGTTCGGTCCCACCATCGAGGGCCGCTGGACGTACCTTCCTGAGCCGCCGCGCGTCGAGTCGGCGGAACTGCTGTGGGGGGCCGCGATCGAGGCCGACGACAACCTCGCCCGATGGGCACAGAACACCAACGGGCCGCAACTCATCGGACTTTGCACGCGCGAGGAAGTCCAGCAGGACGTCTACGAGAACGCCTGGGTGTTCCTCAGCCGAGTTGTGACCAAGGATCGTGCGAAGGGCCGGAACGCGCGGAGCGGAAACCCCTCCAAACGGGCCGCAGCACGCCTTGCCACCTCACCCACCATCATCCGAGCCCTCCGATGGACTCCCGCAGACCTGGCGATCCGGATCCCCGAACTCGCACCTCTGCGCTCCACGACCATCGCCGTCGTGGGACTGGGAAGCCTGGGCGCTCCGCTGGTCCAGGAACTCGTGAAGGCCCGGGTGGGGCAGGTCAGGATCACCGACTTCGACCACGTGGAGCCGGGCACATCCGTTCGACACCCGCTGGGACTCAGCGACGCCGGGCTCGACAAGGGACTGGCACTGCTCCGCTGGGCACAGCGCCACAACCCCGAGGTCGACGTGCAGCCTATGGGTCTGATGATCGGTGCCGCCTCGCCCGAGCAGTCAGGCCGCACCGAACGCGAAATCCTGCACGGAATCCTCGACGGGGTAGACCTGCTCGTGAGCGCGACCGCCGAGCCGGATGTGAACCGCCAACTCGATGGCGCTGCCACCGCCATGGGCCTGTCTCGGCTGTACCTGTGGAGTCAATCCGGATACGGCGGCGTTGTCGCGCTCCTCGAACCCGGCAAGACCGGCTGCTTCCACTGCCTGTCGCTCTACCTCAGCAGGCGCAGCGACGAGGGCAACCACGTCGTCCAGGTCCCCGACGACGTCGACGGACAGCCCGCAGGAACCATCCAGGGTCGAGGGTGTGCCGACAAGACGTTTACCGCGAACCACGCCGATCTCCTGCCCCTGAGCATCCAGGCCGCTCGTGTGGCCTTCGGGCATCTGTGCGGCGACGCGGGCGGTTACCCCAAGTTCGTCGACAACGTCTTCGCCGTGCAGATGCGTGAGCCAGATGGGCAGCCCATCCCGCCTCGCTGGACCTCCTTCCAACTGCCCCCGGACCCCGAGTGCCCGCTTTGTTCACACGCCTGAGTCGCCGTCGGGAACTGCTGCGCATCCCGGCCCACTTGCTCCAAGAGGCCGTTGCCGAGGGATGGTCGAAGTGGCCGTTGGAGACCGGAGGCATCCTTCTCGGCAAGCCCGGACCGGACGGGCACGTCGTCACGGACCTCATCGGGCCAGGACCGGAGGGTCGACACGAGCGCTACGGGTTCACCCCCGACAGCGACTGGCAGGCAGAGCAGGTGGCCGCCCGGTGGGCCACGGATTCAAACCTCCACTACCTCGGTGACTGGCACACCCACCCAGGTGGAAGCACGCGGCTCAGCCGCCTGGACCGCTCCACGGCGCGCGACATCGCCGCCTACGAGGAAGCGCGCCAACCGAACCCGTTCATGCTCGTGCTTGCACTGGGACGCGACCAGACCGTGCGGGTCGGGGCCGCGCGTCTCATCAACGATCGGCTTCGCAGAGTCGTCGTGCACCCTCATTGACCCGAGCGTGACTGTGGCCCGAGCCGCCTGTCAGTACGGCTCGGGCCACATCGTCAACCGCCTGGTTCGCGCGCCTACCGCGACCCAGACCTCGGGCTGGTTCGAGAAGCCTGTCAATACCCCTCGCGTCCAGCCCTGCCGGTCAGCCCGGTCCGCCTGATCACCGCGCACCGTGCCACCCGGCACGTCGACAGTATTGATCGCCGAGCCAGCCAAGCGAAAGAGGGACCGGCGTTAGTCCTCGTCGAGCGCCTCGGCCACCTCAGTCGCCGAGACCGGCCGCCCCAACGTCACAGCAGGCAGACCGGTCACCGGGTCGATGACCACGCTGGCAGGTGCTCCGGGTGAGGCTTCCATGTGCCCACTCTCGCACGTCGCGGTCCAGCCGGAAGAGCGTCCAGCAACGTGTACGTACCGCCGATACAGGCTGTATGCCGCATGTTCCGCCTCGTCCTCCCGAGCCGATCTGGTTCAACCCGCCGCCAGGCTGGCCGGTTGACCCGGCATTCGATCCTGCCCGTACAGCGGTGGATCCCTCGTGGCCTGAGCCACCGTCGTGGTGGGCGTTCTGGGTGGACCACGTGCCCAGCGGTGCCGACTCGGTGCCGACAGGGCTGTCGAACACGACCGATGAGGGGGTCGGGTGCTACACCATCTTCGTCGGAGCGTTTGGGATCCTCATGGCAGCGCTCCTTCTCGTCGTCGGGATCGACAGCCTCGACGGCTCGAACTACGACCCTGCTTGTGTGGAGCGGGCGGAACGCAGTTACGCCGATACGCGAACCACCCTCCAGTACAACGGCCCGACCGCCGGGAACAAGAAGGACTACACCGAGGCGGTGTGTGGATAGGTGCGGCACGGAGAGCGCGCGCCATCGGAACGTCCCTCCGTCGGGTGCGGGGAAAGACATCGGGAGGCGCGGGGAAACACAAACCCAGGTCCGTCGGAACCCCTGTCTGACCTGCAGCGACGTACTTTGGTCTCCAGCCCGCCAGCTATGTGAGTCACGTGAGAACCCTCGGTGAGACAACCTTCGCCGGGGGTTCTCTCGTTGCCGGCCGCGCGGCTCTGGTGTCTTCACCTGCCTCTACGGTGGGTGAGTGGGAATGGCGACAGAGCTTGTGGTCGCGTCCTTGCGGCGAACGATCCGGTGGTTCGTCTACGCCTACGTTGCTCGCAACGACCTCGAGACGAGCCCGGTGAACGGTCCTGCCCGGGGGTCGTCGGTCGCTTCGATGATTCTCGTCGTGGCGGTCTTCCTCAGCTCCTGCGGGGAAGCGGCTCCGAGGCGGGCGTCGACTCGAGCTGCTCCGAGCTCCTTGATCTCGTCGTGGACGGGAGGTCGATCCCGATCGGTCAGTGCTCCGCTTCGGTGCCGAAGGCGCCGGTGGCGATATCGATGTCGGTCGGGTCGACGATGGTCGTCGAGGTCCCTGCGGGCGGTCCGGAGCTGGAGTCGGAGCTCGAGTCGGCAGACCCCGGCATCCTGAAGAAGACGGAGGCCGGCAGGTTCGTGGCCGTGCGTCGCGGAGCGGCGACCCTCGTGCTGACCGGATCGTTCTGCACCAAGCCCGACTGCCCCCTCGCCACGGTCACCGTTTCCTAGGCTTGACTCACCTGTTTCCGGGCCCGGCCGCCGGGTACGGGGCCTCCATGACGAGCGAGAACCCGGAGCCCACCGGCCGCATCGACGACGAGACCGAGGAGCAGGTGCCGTCCGACACCACCGACGGCCCTGCGGCCGAGGGCGAGTACGACCCGAAGCAGGGGTCGCCGGACAGCGGCCCGCACGTGCCGGACCCCGGCAGCGAGAAGCAGAACCCCTGATCGGGCCGGCGGGCCGGCTCAGCACAATGAGCCCATGGTCTGCATCGAGTTCGAGGGCAAGCGCCCGACCGTCCATCCCGAGGCCTTCGTCGCGCCGACCGCGACCCTGATCGGCGACGTGACCGTCGAGCGGGGTGCGAGCGTCTGGTACGGCGCGGTGCTCCGCGCCGACATCTGCACAATCGTGGTCCGCGAGGGCGCGAACGTGCAGGACAACTCGGTGCTGCACGTGGCTCCCGGCGAGACGCTGGTGATCGGCAAGGACGCGACGGTCGGGCACGGCTGCGTGGTGCACTGCCGGGAGGTCGGCGAGCGGGCGCTGGTCGGCAACGGCTCCACGCTCCTCGACCAGGCGGTCGTCGGCCCGCGCACCCTGGTCGCCGCCGGGTCGGTCGTCACGCCCGGCACCGAGCTGCCCGGCGGGATGGTCGCGGCGGGCATCCCCTGCCGGCCGATCAAGCCGATCGAGGGGACGTCGTCGGAGTTCTGGGTCGAGCACAACCCGTCGTACTACCAGGACCTCGCGCAGCGGCACCGCGACGGCGCCAAGGAGATCTGATGAGCGTCCACGTCGAGGTCGACGGCCCGGTCACGACCGTGGTCCTCCACCGGCCCGATGCCCGCAACGCCGTCGACGGCCCGACCGCCGCCGCGCTGGCCGACGCGTTCCGCGCGTTCGACGCGGACGAGACGCAGAGCGTCGCGGTCCTGTACGGCGAGGGCGGGACGTTCTGCGCCGGGGCGGACCTCAAGGCGATCGGCACCGAGCGCGGCAACCAGGTGACCGAGCCCGCCGAGGGCGCGGACGGCCCGATGGGCCCCACCCGGATGCGGCTGTCGAAGCCGGTGATCGCCGCGATCGAGGGGTACGCCGTCGCCGGCGGGCTCGAGCTCGCGCTCTGGTGCGACCTGCGGGTGGCGGCCGGCGATGCGGTGCTGGGCGTGTTCTGCCGCCGCTGGGGCGTGCCCCTGATCGACGGCGGCACGGTCCGCCTGCCGCGGCTGATCGGCGCCAGCCGGGCGATGGACCTGGTGCTGACCGGCCGCCCGGTCGACGCCTACGACGCGGAGCGGATGGGGCTGGTCAACCGGGTCGTCCCGGTCGGCATGGCCCGCGCCGAGGCCGAGGCGCTCGCCCACCAGCTCGCGGCGCTGCCGCAGACCTGCCTGCGCCAGGACCGGCTCTCCCTGCTCGAGCAGGAGGGCCTCGGCGAGGACGAGGCGATGGCCAACGAGCTGCGGCACGGCCTGGTCTCGCTCGCGGACGGCGCGGTGGAAGGGGCTCAGCGGTTCGCGGCCGGCGAGGGCCGGCACGGCCGGTCCTGACTCAGCCCGTACTCAGCCCTGACGGGCCGGCGGCTCGTCGAGGCACAGCGCGACGAGCCGGGCCGCGCCGTGCGCGGTGTACACCCGCCAGCCGTCGTCGAACGAGGTGAACCGCAGGTGGCCCGCGGCCGTCTGCACGATCGCGGAGCGCGGCTGCTCGGACTCGAAGCCGGTGACCGAGCAGTCGTGCTTCTCCAGCAGCCGCTCGACCTGCGAGGGCGGGTCGCCGACCGGGTAGCCGGTGTACTCGCCCGACGGGCCGGTCGCCGCGGTCTGGGTCGCCCACCCGGTGACCGCGATGGCGCCGATCAGCGACGCCTTCACCGCCAACAGGGCGAACCGGGCCGAGCGAGGGAGCCGGTGCCGCATGGGTCTCCTCCTGTGCCGGTCGGTGCGCACTCACCCGTGGCGGCGCGCCTGCCCTGTTCGCTGGCTCAACGAGGAGACGGCCGCGGAGGTGACGGCCGACGTGCGCGAGGATGGGTGACATGTCGCACCCGAGCCCCTGGTTTGAATCGCCGGACGACGCCGCGCGCCGACTCGCCGAGCACGGCTACCTGGCCGACCCGGCCACCGCGACCACGGCGTACCTCGCCGGGGCCCTGGAGAAGCCGCTGCTCGTCGAGGGTCCGGCCGGGGTCGGCAAGACCGAGCTCGCCAAGGCGGTCGCGCGGGTCACCGGCGCGGAGCTGGTGCGGCTCCAGTGCTACGAGGGCCTCGACGAGGCCCGGGCGCTCTACGAGTGGAACTACAAGAAGCAGCTGCTCCGCATTCAAGCCACCGGTGAGCAGTCGTGGGAGCAGACCCACGACGACATCTTCACCGAGGAGTTCCTGCTGACCCGGCCGCTGCTGACGGCCATCCGGCGCGAGCAGCCGACGGTGCTGCTCGTCGACGAGGTCGACAAGACCGACGTCGAGGTCGAGGGCCTGCTGCTCGAGGTGCTGTCCGACTTCCAGGTCACGATCCCCGAGCTCGGCACGGTCGAGGCGGTACGCCGCCCCTACGTCGTCCTCACCTCCAACGCGACCCGGGAGCTGTCCGAGGCGGTCAAGCGGCGCTGCCTGTACCTCCACCTGGAGTACCCCGACGCCGAGCGCGAGCGGGAGATCGTCACCGGCCAGGTGCCGGACCTCGACACCCGCGTCGCCGAGCAGCTGGTCGCCGCCGTCGGCCGGCTGCGCGACCTGGACCTGAAGAAGTCGCCGTCGATCGCGGAGTCCGTCGACTGGGCGCGCACGCTGGTCGCGCTGGAGATCGGCGAGCTCGACGAGAAGGCGATCGCCGACACCCTCGGCGTCGTGCTCAAGCACGCCTCCGACCAGGACAAGGCCGTCCGAGAGCTCAAGCTGCGGTCATGAGGCGGCCATGAGCGGACTCGTCGATCGCCACATCAGCTTCCTGGAGGCGCTGCGCGCCGCCGGGCTGCCGGTGTCGCTCGCCGAGGACCTCGACGCGGTCGCCGCGCTGCGCGCGCTGGACTGGGACCGCCGCGAGGTGGTCCGGGCCGGGTACGCCGCCACCCTGGTCAAGAAGCAGTCCCAGCGGCCGACGTTCGACGCGCTGTTCGACGTCTACTTCCCGCGGATGGTCGGCGACGGCGCGACCGGGGCCGAGCGCGAGCCCGAGATGGACAACGCCCAGGCGCTGAGCGACTTCCGGGCCGAGCTCGAGGCGGCCCTCGCCGCCGGTGACGAGCAGGCGCTGCTGGACCTCGCGGCCGAGATGGTGGCCCGGTTCGGCGCGATGCCCGGGCGCGGTCCGGGCCTGTCGTCGTGGTCGGCCTACACCGCGCTCCAGCGGGTCGCGCCCGGCGAGCTCGTGGACCGGATCGTCCAGGCACTGCTGGCCGACGGGCGCCAGGACGACGAGGCGCGACGCGAGGCCGGGCGCCGGATCGGCGGCTTCACCGGCCTGGTCGAGGCCGACGCCCGCCGGCGGATCGCCGAGGAGAAGGGCCCGGAGCACGTCGCCAACGTCGCGATCAAGCCGAGCATCGACCGGCTCGACTTCACCGCCGCCCGGAAGGCCGACCTCGAGCAGATGCGGCGCGAGATCTACCCGCTCGCGCGGCGCCTCGCGACCCGGCTCACCCAGGAGCACCACGCGAAGCGGCGCGGCCCGCTGGACTTCCGGCGTACCGTCCGGGCGTCGGTCTCCACCGGCGGCGTCCCGCTCGTCACCCACCACCGGCCCAAGCGCCCGCACCGCACCGAGCTGGTCGTGCTCTGCGACGTGAGCGGGTCGGTGGCGAACTTCGCGCAGTTCACGCTGCTGCTCGTCTACGCGCTGCGCGACCAGTTCGAGAAGGTCCGGGCCTTCACGTTCATCGACCACGTGCACGAGGTGACCCCGCACTTCCGGCCGGGCGCCGACCCGGCCGACGTGCTCGCCGAGCTGGCCGCGAGCACCGCGCACGCGGCGCTGTGGGGCCGCACCAACTACGGCCGGGCGCTCACGAAGTTCGAGGAGTCGTACGCCGACGCGCTCGGTCCCAAGTCGTCGCTGCTCATCCTGGGCGACGCGCGCTCGAACTACTCCGACCTCCACCTCGACGCCCTGAAGCGGCTCGCCGGCGCCGCCCGGCACGCGTGGTGGCTCAACCCCGAGCACCGGCGGCACTGGGACACCGGCGACTCCGCCGCGACCCGGTACGGCGAGGTGGTGCCGATGGTCGAGTGCCGCAACCTCGCCCAGCTCGGCGAGTTCGTGCACGACATCCTCTGAGCCGCCACGTCGAATCGGGACTTTCGACACTCGAGTCGGGAGTTCTCGACAACGAGGTGTCGGAAACTCCGGACTCGACCGTCAGAAGTCCCGACTCAACCGTCAGAAGTCCCGACTCAACGTCTAGGCGAGGTAGCCCAGCCCCCGCAGGCGGTCCAGCTCCGCGCGCACCGCCGGGTGGGTGGTGGCATCGACGGCGCGGCCGCCCGCAACGTAGTCGTCGCCGTCGAAGACGACGGTGAGCCGGTTCGGCGCGTCGGCGTTCACGAGCGAGCCGAGTTGCGCGACGGGGTCGCCGCGGTCCTCGAGCGCCAGCGCGCGGACCCGGTCCGGCAGCCGTGGCACCAGGGCGGCGGGCGCCCCCGCCGTGACCACCTGGTCGACCACGTACGCGCTCGGCCGGGAGGCCAGCTCGACGGCCGCCGCACCGCCGGGCCCGCAGCCCACGAGCAGGACCCGGGCGTCGGCGGGCACGGCCTCGGCGACGGCGGAGGACGCCCGGTCGGCGTACGTCGTGTGGTCGCCGGCCACCAGGCGCAGCCGGCCGTCACCGGCGAACGTCCCGGGCAGGAACGCGACGTACCGCTGCGGCGCGACCTCGCGGACCGAGACCGCGGCGGGCGCCGTGGTCAGGGCCGTCATCAGCTCCTCGAACCCGGCCAGCGGACCGCCGCCGCCGGTGGCCGTGCGTGCCGGCGCGGGCTCCTCGACGACGGGCGCCGCGACGTCGCGCAGCGCCGCCCCGAGGTCGGCGCCGAACGGCGCCGCGCCCACGGCGCGCAGCCCCGCGCGGGCGGCGGCCGGTGCGATCTCGCCGACCGTGAGCAGCGACCGCAGCTGCAGCCCGTCGAGGAGCCCGCCCCCGCCGGCGGCGTGCTCGAGCAGCTCGGGGTTGTCGGCGACCAGCTCGTCGAGGTACGCCGCGACGTCGTCCCGGTCGAGCGCGTCGGTCTCGATCAGGCCCGCGGTGACGATCGCGCCGCCGAGCGCGACCTCGGGCGCGAGGTAGCCGATCGCGCGGCCCGCGATCGACCCCAGGGTGCGGGTGGCGGCCTCCTGGAGGTCGTCGATCCAGCGGTAGGTCAGCACCGTGGCCCGGACGACGAGCGCGTCGGCGTCCAGCTCGACGGACCGGGCGAGCAGCCCGTGCCGGCCGGTCGTCGCGGCGCGCACGTCGTCGTCGAGCTGGGCGAAGGTGGTGGGCGCGAGGTCGGCCGACTCCTCGACCGCGGGGTCGCGCAGTACCTGCTCGCCGAGCGCCGCGCGGGTCCGCATCTCGGCGCCGGCGCCGTCGAAGAGGTCGGCGAGGCGCATCAGCTCGGCGTACCGGTCGGCGGTCATCCGCAGACCTCCGCCAGCACCGGCGCCAGCTCGGCGGCGAGGTCGCCCGAGCCGACTCGGTGGATCTCCACGCGGTCGCCGTCGTGCGGGCGGAGCGCGCGCCAGCCGTCGGCCAGCAGCAGCCAGGACAGCACGCCCACCACCGTGGTGCGCTCGCCGGACACGTCGGCGACCAGCGCCCGCAGCCGGCCTCGCGCCTCGGTGGCGAGCGCCGTCAGGGCCGGCACCACCTCGAGGTCGGCGCCGTGCTGGGCGACGAGCACGGGCAGCAGGTCGGCGCGGTTGCCGCGCACCGCCTCGGCGGCACCGTCGAGGAGCTCGTACGGCAGGTCCAGCCGGTCCGGTACGCCGGAGCGGCCGGCCGGCAGGTCGTCCGGGACCACGGCGACCCGGGCGAGCTCGTCGGCCCAGCGGTCGGCGGGGAACCACGCCAGCTCGAACACGACGCCGTCCGCGGTGGCGAGCGAGGCCACGGCGTCGCCGCGCTGCCGGTGCCAGGCGCGGACCCGTGCCGGGCCGGCGGTGACGTCCAGGTCGAGGGCGACCGACGGAGCGGCGAGCAGGCCGATCGCGCCGAGCAGCCCCTCGTCGAGCGCGGTGTCGACGAGCAGGCCGCGGCGCGCCAGCGAGGCCTCCGGGGCGTGGAGCGCGCCGAGCACCCCGGCCAGGGCCGCGGCATCGGTGGCGCCGGGAGTGGGTCCGAGCCGGCCGCCGAGGGCGGCGTCGTGGGGCACGCCGTCGGGTGGGTCGTCGGGCACGAAGGGGAGCGGTGCGCCGCCGGCGTGCTCCGCGGCGAGCAGCAGCTCCGGGAGCGTCAGCGACAGCCGGCGCGGCAGGTCGTCGAGCACGCCCGCGGGGGCGGGGCGGCCAGCGCCGAGATCGACCGTCGCCATGTCACGAGCCCGGGAGGTCGACGGCCAGCCAGTCCTGGTGGCCCGGCGGTGGCGGCGTGAACTCGACGCCGTCCTCGGACAGGCGCGCGGCGCGGTGCTCGGCCTGGGCGATCGCCTCCTTGAGGCGGTCCACCTCGAGCAGCTGCGCCTCGAGGGAGTCGGCGGCGGTGTCGTGGCGGGCGGCGACGTCGCGCAGGTGCGCCGCGCGGTCGCGGATCCGCACCGCGAGGGTGTCGGCGGCGCGGCCGGTCCAGCCGACGCTCTCGGTCCGGGCGACCAGCTGGTCGGCGAGCCCCCGGATGTCGACGCCCTGCTCGCGGAGCTCCGCGGCGCGCCTGCGCATCACGTCGGTGTCGCCGTACATGCAGCACCTACCTCCGAGATCGACGGGTGCAACGGTCGGCGCATTCCCCGGATGCCCGGGCCGCAAACGCGGGTCACGGCGCGCGGACGATCTGGAACACCTGGCTGGTGACGGTCGCGCCGGGCCCGTCGCCGGACGCCAGGAACCCGCTCTCGTGCAGGCTCGCGAGCTGCTCCTGCACCGACGGGTCGGCGGACGCGTCGGCCGCCGCGGCGCCGTTCACGTAGTGCCAGTAGTCGTGGTCGCCCACGACGCCGCCGGCGCCGCCGTGGTCGGCGAACGTCACGGTGGCCTGCTGCACGGTGTCGGGGTTCGGCGCGCCGTCGGTGTGGGGTACGACGTCGCCCTGGTGCTCGAGCGAGAGCACATGCGTGCCGGCGGGGAACGACGGGACCTGCGCGGTCGGCGACCCGGCGGTGACGATGTGCGTGACGTGGAACCCGCCGCCGCCCTGGCCGAGGATCGCCGCGGCCTCCATGCCGCCCATCGAGTGGCCGACCAGCAGGACCGGGTCGTGCGGGCCGATGCCCGCCTGCGCCATCGCCTGGAGGATGCCCTGCTGGTAGCTGTTGTCCTGGCCGGCCATCAGCAGCAGGTCGGTCGGCAGGTCACGGACGTCGCCGTCCTGGGTCCAGGGCAGCGTGGTCATGTCGTCGGTGCCCGGCAGGTAGACGATGTGGCGGACGCCGTCCGGTCCGTGAATCGTCTGCA
The DNA here is from genome assembly GCF_039526625.1 of Nocardioides aquiterrae. Taxonomy (NCBI): domain Bacteria; kingdom Bacillati; phylum Actinomycetota; class Actinomycetes; order Propionibacteriales; family Nocardioidaceae; genus Nocardioides; species Nocardioides aquiterrae. The sequence goes on along the minus strand of NZ_BAAAJE010000016.1, from coordinate 34,659 downwards.
CCTCGACGGTGCCGTTGAGCGGCGAGCCCGATCCCTGCGACAGCGCCGCGACGTGCTGGAGCTGGCCGACCAGCCCGGCCAGGTCGGACGGCTGCTCGCCGGAGCCCGGCACCTCGACGGCCGGGTGCCGCACACCGGGCTGCCCGTCGCCGCCGTACGTCAGCGCCAGCAGGCCGGAGTAGCGCTCCGGACCGGTGATCGCGAACAGCCGCTCCGTCATCGGCTGGAAGGCGAAGGCGACCAGGTCGTCGCAGGTGTCGATCATCGCCACCACCTCGCAGACGACGACCGCGTCGGACTCCCAGCCCAGCGACTCGACGAGCACGCCGTCCGGGCCGGTGGTGGCCGCGAGCACGGCACGCTCGGCGAGCGCGAACGTCAGCGGGGAGAGCGGTGCGGACGCCGCGAGGTCGGGGTCGCCCAGGGTCCGGACGCCGAGGCCGGACCAGTCGCGCAGCTCGGAGCCGGCGTCGTCGAAGCGGTCGGCGAGGTGGCGGACGGCGGCGTACGTGGCGGCGAGCCCGTGGGCACCTCCGGTCACGCCGGTGATCCGGGTGTCGCTCACAGCAGCTCCTTCAGCTTGTCGACGACCCCGTCGGCGGCGCCCTGGGCCGCCTCCTCGAGGTCGTGCAGCAGGTCCTTGACGTGGTCGACCTCGCGGGCGTGCCGGTCGAGGGCATCGGCGGCGTCGTCGTGGAGGCACGCGGCGCGGTACAGGGCCCGCACCCGCGCCTCGACGTGGGTGCGCATCGCGTCGGCCGCCAGGCCGTCCCACGCGACGTCGCGGGCACTGGCGCCCAGCCCGGCGGCCAGGTCGCGGATCTCGTCGCCCCGCTCGCGCAGCCGCCGGGCCAGGGCCCGGATCGTGGTCGTGTCTCCGTACATGGACGTCAGCGTCGCCGGGGCGGCGCTGTGGAGAAACGTCAGCGGTCGAGCGCTGTGGAGAGCCGCGCGAGGGCCTCCTCGATCTCCTCGCCGGGGCCGGCGAAGCTGAGCCGCACGAAGCGGCCGCCGTCGACGGTGTCGAAGTCGATCCCGGGCGCCATGGCGACGCCGGTGCGCGCCAGCAGGTCGTGGCAGAACGCCATCGTGTCGTCGGTCAGGTGTCCGACATCGGCGTACACGTAGAAGGCGCCGTCGGCCGGGGCGAGCTCGGTGATGCCGAGCCGCGGCAGCCCGTCGAGCAGCAGCGCGCGGTTGTGCGCGTAGCGCCGGACGTGGCCGTCGAGCTCGTCGTACGACGCGTCGGTGAACGCCGCGATGCTCGCCCACTGCCCGAGCACCGGCGGGCAGATCGTGAAGTTGCCGGTGAGGATGTCGGTCGCGCGGCGCAGCCGGTCGGGCACCAGCATCCAGCCGATCCGCCAGCCGGTCATCGAGAAGTACTTGGAGAAGCTCGAGAAGACGACCGCCTCGCGGCTGGTCTCCCAGGCGCTGCGCGACAAGTGAGGTTCGGCGTACTCGATGCCGTGGTAGATCTCGTCGGAGATCAGCTGGATCTTCTCCGCCTCGCAGTACGCCGCCAGCGCGGCCAGCTCGCTCGGGAGCAGCATCGTGCCGGTGGGGTTCGCGGGGCTGGCGACGACCAGGCCCTTGATGTCGCCCCCGGATTCATGGAGCTGCGCCACCTGCTCGACGGTCGGCTGGAACCGCGTCTCCGGGCCGGTCGGGATCTCGACCACCTCGCAGCCGAGCGCCGCGAGCACGTTGCGGTAGCAGGGGTAGCCGGGGCGCGCCATCGCCACCCGGTCACCGACCTCGAAGGCCGCGAGGAACGCGAGCAGGAACCCGCCGCTGCTCCCGGTCGTCACCACGACCTCGTCGGGGTGCACGTCGATGCCGTGCATGCGCCGGTGGTGCCCGGCGATCGCCTCGCGCAGCTCGAGGATCCCGGCCGCCGGCGTGTAGCCCAGCGGGTCGCCGGAGTCGAGCAGCCGCTTGGCCGCCTCGCGCACCGGCGCCGGCGCGCCCGTGCTCGGCTGCCCGGCGAGCAGGTTCACCAGGTCGCCGTGCGTGCGCTGCCGGGTGCTCGCCGCCGCCAGCAGGTCCATCACGTGGAACGGCGGGACGTTGGCCCGGCTGGCCACCTCGAACCGGTCGGTCATGGGGCGAGCGTACGGGGCGTCGGGTTTCCCCGGTCAGCCGGTGAAACCCGACGGACACGCCGATGCGGACCGGCGTGTCGCGCGGGTTTCTCCGGTCAGCCGGTGAAACCCGCCGCGCGTTTCCCGGCTCTCCGCCCGAAGAACGATCCCTCGCCGAGCTGGGTGCCGGAGCAGTAGCCCTTGCCGTCCTGGGCGATGTTGGAGGCGCAGGCGCCGGCGGCGTACAGGCCGGGGACCACCGAGCCGTCGGCGCGGAGCGCGGCGCCGTCGGCCGAGACGCGGATGCCGCCGAGGGTGAAGCCGGCGTACATCGCGTGGCCGAGCCGCAGGTCGAAGACCGCCCACGGGCCGGTGTCCTGCGGCGCCAGCCACTCCGCGCCCTTGTGGAAGTCGAGGTCCTCGCCGGCGGCGGCCATCTTGTTGTAGCGCTCGAGGGTGGCGGCGACCGAGCCCGCGGGCAGGTCGAGCGCGGTCTCGAGCTCGGCGATCGTCTCGAAGCCGTCGATCAGCGGCACCAGCGGGAACTTCGGGTACTCCACGTGCTCGCTGTCGACGATGAGGTACGCCGCGTGGTCGGGCTGCTCCATCACGAACTGCGAGGTGCGCGAGTGGTAGCTGTCCTCGGCGACGAAGCGCTCGCCGCGGCTGTTCACGATGAAGCCGGTCATCAGCGACGACGGCGGGTAGAACGGCGCGGTGATGAAGGGCTCCTCCATGTGCCGCAGCTCGGCGCCGGCCGACGCGCCGAGCCGGATCCCGAGCCCGTCGTCGTACGTCGAGCCGAGCGTGAACGGCTTCTCCGTCAGGGCGGGTGTGTACGCCGCGACCATGTCCGGGTTCATCACGAATCCGCCGGCGGCGAGCACCACCGCGGCCGCCGCGACGACGCCGGTGTCGTCGAAGGATCGCCAGGCCAGGCCGGCCACGGCGCCCTCGGCCGACACCACGAGGTTGGTCGCGCCGGTCTCGTAGCGGACCTCGACGCCCGCCTCCTCGACCCGCGCGCGCAGCAGGTCCATCACCATCTTCGTGCCCTCGGTGTCGCCGGGCACGGGGACCTTGTGGCCGCGCGGCGCCGGCACCGCGCGCTCCTTGAACGGCCAGACCTTCTCGTTGCCGGTGAACATCAGCCCCTCGGTGCCGGGCTGGATCACCGCCTTCTCGGGGTAGTAGGAGCGCTCGAACTCGAAGCCGAGCGACTCCAGCCAGTCGAAGTGCTCGACCGACCCGTCGCAGTACGCGCGGATCTTGTCGTGCTCGGGCTCCTTGGACACCGCGACCAGGTACTCGTACATCTCGTCCGGCGAGTCCGCCCAGCCGGTCGCCTGCTGCACCGCGGTGCCGCCGCCGAGGTAGAAGTGCCCGCCGGACATCGACGAGGTGCCCCCGTGGACGGCGGCGCGCTCGAGCAGCAGGACCCGCGCGCCCGCGCGGGCGGCCTCCAGCGCCGCGCACCCGCCGGCGATGCCGAAGCCGACCACCACGACGTCGTACCGCTCGGCGTCCGCGCCGAGGACGGACGGGTCGAGGACCTCGGGAAGGGCAGTACCGCTCATGCGCCCAATCTAGAACATGTTCCAGTTCCGTGCGATGCTGGCCGCGTGGTGATCCTCATCGACGTGGACGGCCGCGATCACGAGGTGGTGGCCAAGGACGTCGGGCTGTGCTGGGGGGACGTCTGCATCCCGGGCGCGGGCCCGGACGACCTCGAGGACTGGGCGGAGCGGTCCGGGCACCTCCTGGTCCGGGACACCGGCGCGAAGCAGGACGTCGTCGCGATCGCCCCCTCCGCGGAGACGCGTCGTCGTGAGCTCGCCGACCGGCGCGCACCGGCGCTGACGCTGGCCGACGTCGACGGACACCCGCTCTCCTTCGACGACCTGTCCGGCCACAAGCGGGTGCTCGTCACCTGGGCGTCCTGGTGTGGCTGCCGACACGAGCTCGGCGGCTGGCAGCGGCTGCAGGACGAGCTCGGGGACGCCGGGCTGCGGCTGTTCTCGGTCGCGCTCGACGCCGACCCCGAGGACAGCCGGCCGTGGATCGAGGCCGCCGCGCCGTCGTACCCCGTCGCGGTGGACACCGCGCACGTCACCGCGGAGCGGTACGGCATCACCAATGTCCCGTCGGTCGTCTGGGTCGACGAGCAGGACCGGATCGTGAAGCCGCCCACGATCGCGCCGGGCGACGACCAGTTCGTGGAGTTCACGCGGATCGACGCCGCCCGGCACCACGACGCGCTGCGCGCGTGGGTGCGTGACGGCGTGCTGCCCGAGCGCGCGGACGCACCCGAGCGCACCGACGAGGAGCAGCGCGCGCTCGCGCACCGGCGGATCGCGGCGCACCACCAGCGGGCCGGCCGGACCGCCGCCGCGAGGCGGCAGCTCGCGATCGCGCAGGAGCTGGCGCCCTGGGACTGGACCGTGCGCCGGGGCGGCATCGCGATGACCGGCGGCGACCCGTTCCTGGGCGAGGAGTTCACGTCGTTCTGGCAGGAGTGGGACGCCTCGGGCCGCCCGGGGTACACCCCGACCGGGTGACGGTGCACCACCGATAGACTCAGGTCCCGCCGCCCCGACGATGGCCGAGGTTGACCGTGTCGTTCGACGTCCACCAGCTCGACACGTTCGTGCTCGTGGGCTCCGCGGTCACGCTGCTGGCGATCCTCGCCGTCCGGGTCTCGAGCCGCGCCGGCCTGCCCAGCCTGCTGATCTACCTGCTGATGGGCGTCGCGCTCGGCGAGTCCGGGGTGGGCATCCACTTCAGCGACGCCGAGCTGGCGCACTCGCTCGGCTTCGCGGCCCTGGCGGTGATCCTGGCCGAGGGTGGTCTGACGACCAGCTGGCGGCAGATGCGGTCGTCGGTCCGGCTCGGCGTCTCCCTGGCCACCATCGGCGTCGCGATCTCGGTGGCGGTGGTCGCCGTCGGGTCGCACTACCTGCTCGGGCTCCCCTGGGAGCTCGCGGTGCTGCTCGGGGCGGTCACGTCGCCGACCGACGCGGCCGCGGTGTTCTCCGTGCTCCGCGTGGTGCCGCTGCCGAAGAAGCTGACCGGCGCCCTCGAGGCCGAGTCCGGCCTCAACGACGCGCCGACGGTCGTCCTGGTCACGCTCATCTCGAGCGGCGCCACGAGCGAGCACGGCGCCCTGGCGGTGTTCGGGATCATCGTCTACGAGCTCGTGGTCGGCGCCGCCATCGGCCTCGCCGCGGGCTTCGGCGGGGCGTGGATCATGCGCCGGGCGGCGCTGCCGTCGTCCGGCCTCTACCCGCTCGCGGTGCTGACCCTGGCCTTCCTTGGGTACGGCGTCGCGGCAGCCGTGCACGGCTCCGGGTTCGCGGCGGTGTACGTCGCCGCGCTCGTGCTTGGCAACGCCGACCTGCCGCACCGGACCGCCACCCGGTCGTTCGCGGAGGGCCTCGCCTGGCTGGCCCAGATCGGGCTCTTCGTGATGCTCGGCCTGCTGCTGTCCCCGGGCCGGATCACCCTCGAGATCGTCGGCTACGCGATCGGGGCCGGCCTGATCCTGACCTTCGTCGCCCGGCCGATCTCGGTGCTCGTCAGCTCCATCGTGCAGCCGATGCCGTGGCGGGAGCTGGGCTTCATCTCCTGGGCCGGGCTGCGCGGCGCCGTCCCGATCGTGCTGACGACGATCCCGCTGGCCGAGCGGGTCCCCGACTCCACCGAACTGTTCGACCTGGTGTTCGTCATGGTGGTGATCTACACGCTGCTCACCGGCCCGACGCTGCCCGCTGTCGCCCGGGCGCTGAAGGTCGCGCGCCGGTCCGAGCCACGTGGGCTCGAGGTCGAGGCCGCACCCCTGGAGCGGATCGCGGCCGACCTGCTGCAGGTGACGATCAGCCCGGTCTCGAAGATGCACGGCGTCGAGGTCGGTGAGCTGCGGCTGCCGGGTGGCGCCTCGGTCGCCATGGTGATCCGGGACGGGGAGACGCTCGTCCCGGAGCGTCGTACCGTCCTCCGGCACGGCGACGACCTGTTGGTCGTCACGCCGCGCAAGCTGCGCGAGCAGACCGAGGAGCGGCTGCGCCAGGTCAGCGAGCGGGGCCGGCTCGCCCAGTGGCTGGGCGGCCGGAAGCTCCGCTAGAGCGGCGGGCTGCAGACGTCGGCGTCGTCCGCGGCGACCATGCTCCGCTTGCCCTTGACGACCTTCGCGAAGTCGTCGCCGACGACGACGGTCACGCCCGCGCCCAGGCCGTCGCGGCGCTGGATGTCGACCTGCCTGCCGAGGTGGGAGGCGACGAGCAGCACCGCCGGGTTGTCCGGCTCGGTCGTCCAGATCTCGACGGCGCCCACCTTCCCGGACGAGGCGTCGCCGACGTTGCCCTCCGCGAACCCGTCGTCGCGCAGGTCCTTCATCACGCGGCCGGCGAGGCCCTCGCGGGTGCCGGCGTTGTAGACGCTGACGGTGACGTCCTGCGGGAAGACCTTCTGGCCGGCGGCGATCCGCTGCGTGGTGCAGATCGGCGTGTCGACCTTCGCAGGGAGCGGCTCGGTGGCGGCGTTCCAGCCCCAGGCGGCCGCGGTGACGAGGAGTACGCCGAGGATCGCGAGGGTGATCGCCGACCGCGCGCCCTGAGCCATCAGCCCGCCATCGTGTGGACGCGGGCGTGCAGCACGTTGCGCTGCTGGAGGGCGGCCCGGAGAGCGCGGTGCAGGCCGTCCTCGAGGTAGAGCTCGCCCTGCCACTCGACGACGTGCGCGAACAGGTCGCCGTAGAACGTCGAGTCCTCGTCGAGCAGGGCCGCGAGCTGCAGCGTGTCCTTGGTCGTGACCAGCTGGTCCAGGCGGACCTGTCGCGGCGGCACGGCGGCCCACGCCCGCGACGTCAGGCCGTGGTCGGGGTAGGGCCTGCCGTCCCCGACGCGCTTGAAGATCACGCGGCGAGTGTAACGACGCCCTCCCCGACCCGGTTCACCCTCGGCGGCCAGCGGACCGGGCGGTCACGCCGACCAGCGGACCGCCTCGTCGAAGTGGTCCGCGAGCGCGTGGACCCCCCGTAGGTCCGCGCGCTCCTCCATCAGCGCGGCCAGCGCCTGCGCGTGCCGGAGCCGGAGGGCGGCGGCCCGCTGCTCGCGGACCTGCGCCAGGCTCGTCTCGGTCGTGGTGGGGTTCTCCATCTCGGCCTCCTCAGTGGTGGTGGAACGGTCGGTGGCACCACCTTGGATCGTTCACATCGCCGGGAGGTTGACCCCGCGTTACAACTGGGTTGCCGATGACGCCGGAGCAGAACTGGAATACGTTCTACTTTCGTGGACGACATCACCGCGATCAGCCAGCTCAAGTACCGCTACCTGCGCTCGCTCGACACCAAGGCCTGGGAGGAGTTCGCGGACTGCTTCGTGCCGGACGCGACCGGCGACTACAACGGGCTGGTGTTCGACGACCGGGCCGCGCTGGTGTCCTACATGAAGGAGAACCTCCCCGAGGGCTTCCTCACCATGCACCAGGTCCACCACCCGGAGATCGCCGTGGCCGGCGACGCCGCGACCGGCCGCTGGTACCTCCAGGACAAGGTGATCGTCCCGGCGCTCCGGTTCATGCTCGAGGGCGCGGCGTTCTACGACGACCGCTACGTGCGCACCCCTGACGGCTGGCGGGTCGCCCACACCGGCTACCGCCGTACCTTCGAGATCACCTACGACCTCGCCGACCTGCCGGGCACCAAGGTCAACGGGCCGGGGGAGCACACGCACGTGTAGGCGGGCACCGGGCCGCTCGAGCGCCGGACTCGTCGGGGGAAACCCGACCGACACGCCGTGCGGCGTCGGCGTGTCGGTCGGGTTTCTCCGGTCAGCCGGTGAAACCCGACGTGTCGCGCGACCTACAACGACGGCTCGGACCACGCCATCTGCACGACCTCGATCCCGCGGTCCCGGGTAATCAGGCGGCCCCGGCCGGGCGGCGCGGGCTGCGGCTTCTGGGTGCCGAGCAGCGGGCCCTCGTCGGGGCTGCCGGAGAGCAGCAGGCCGGGCATCGCCAGGTCGCGCAGCGACTGGATGACCGGCTCGTACAGCGCCCGCGACGCACCACCGGACCGGCGCGCGACGACCAGGTGGAGACCCACGTCCCGCGCCTGGGGGAGCAGCGGCTGCAGCGCGGCCACCGGCGAGCTCTGCTGGGTGGCGACCAGGTCGTAGTCGTCGACGAGCACGAACACCTCCGCGCCCGTCCACCAGGACCGGTTGCGCAGCTGGTCGGGCGTCACGTCCGGGCCCGGGATCCGGCCCTCGAGGTACGACGCGAGGTCGCGCAGCGCCGGCTGCGCCTGGGTGGCGGAGGTCAGGTAGTTCAGCAGGTACTCGTCGGGCACCTCGCCGAGCAGCGAGCGGCGGTAGTCGACGACCACCAGCTGCGCCTCCTTCGGCGTCCGGGTCCGCATCACCTCGTGGGCGTAGGCGCGGAGGATCGCGCTCTTGCCCGACTGCCCGTCGCCGAACATCAGCAGGTGCGGCTCCGCCTCCACGTCCAGGCCGACCGCGGCGAGCTCGCGCTCGTTGACCCCGAGCAGGAGGCGCCGGTCGTCGGCCGGCGCCATCGCCCGCACCTCGTCCAGCGAGATCCGCTCCGGCAGCAGCCGCAGCTTGGGGCCGGACGGGCCGCCCCAGGCGGCCGCGACCCGCTTGATGACGCCCTCGACGCCGTCGCCGAGGCTCTCGACGTCGGGGGTGCCGTCGATCCGCGGCAGCGCCGCGAGGAAGTGCAGCTTGCCCTGCACGAGACCCCGGCCCGGCCGGCCGGCCGGCACCAGTGCCGCGATCTTGCGGTCGATCTCGGAGTCCATCGGGTCGCCCAGGCGCAGCTCGAGGCGGGTGCCGAACAGGTCGCGCATCGCGGCGCGGAAGTCCGCCCACCGGGCGGCGCCGACCACGAGGTGCAGGCCGAACGTCAGGCCGCGGGTGGCCAGCTGCTGCAGCTCGGCCTCGAGGTCGTCGAAGTCGGCGCGCACGGTCGACCAGCCGTCGACGACGAGGAACACGTCGCCGTACCCGTCGTCGGCGCGACCCTCGCGGCGCCGGGACCGGTACGTCTCGATGGAGTCGATCCCGTTGGCGCGGAAGTACGCCTCGCGGCGGTCGACGACGTTCTGCACCTCGGCCACGATCCGGCGCACGACGTCGGGCTCGGAGCGGGTGCCGACGCCGGCGACGTGGGGCAGCTCCGTGAACGGCGCGAACGTGCCGCCACCGAAGTCGAGCACGTAGAACTGCGACTCCTGCGGGGTGGTCGTCAGCGACATGCTGGTGACGACCGTGCGCAGCAGGGTGCTCTTCCCGCTGCGCGGGCCGCCGACGACGGCGACGTGGCCGCCCGAGCCGGACAGGTCGATCGTGAGGATGTCGCGGCGCTGCTCGCGCGGCCGGTCGACGGTGCCCAGCGGCACCACGAGCCCGCCGGTCCCGCGCCACCGCGGGGAGACCAGGCCGAGGTCCGGGTGCTCGTTGAGGTCGGACATCAGCGCGTCGAGGGTGTCGGGCACGTCGAGCGGCGGCAGCCAGACCTGGTGCGCCTCCGGGCCGTGGCCGATCATGTGCCGCACCGCGATGTCCAGCAGCGACTCCTGGTCGCCGGGCTCGTCCAGCACCTCCGGCTCCGGCTCGGGCTCGGCGTCGACCGCGTCCAGCTTGAGCACCTCGGAGATCGTGAACGGCAAGATGCCCTGCACGTGGCCGCCCTCGTCGCGGCGTACCCGCACCCGTCCGGACGGCGGGCCCGAGACGTACGCCGCCTTGAAGCGCAGCATCGTCGTCGGGTCGGGCTTGAGGTAGCCCAGACCGGGGTCGGCGGGCAGCTCGTAGGCGTCCGGGACGCCGAGCACGGTGCGGGACTCGCCGGCACTGAAGGTGCGGAGGCCGACCCGGTACGACAGGTGCGACTCGAGCCCGCGCAGCCGGCCCTCCTCGAGCCGCTGCGAGGCCAGCAGCAGGTGCAGCCCGAGCGAGCGGCCGAGCCGGCCGATGGCCACGAACAGGTCGATGAACTCCGGCTTGGCCGAGAGCATCTCGGAGAACTCGTCGACGACGATGAACAGCGACGGCAGCGGCGCGAGGTCCTCGCCGGCGGCGCGGGCCTTCTCGTAGTCGCGCACCGAGGCGAAGTTGCCGGCGTCGCGGAGCAGCTCCTGCCGGCGCACCATCTCGCCGGACAGCGCGTCCTGCATGCGGTCGACGAGCGTGAGCTCCTGGGCCAGGTTCGTGATCACGGCGGACACGTGCGGCAGGTCGGTCATGCCGGCGAACGTCGCGCCGCCCTTGAAGTCGACGAGCACCATGTTGAGCTGCTCGGGCGAGTGGGTCAGCGCGAGGCCGAGCACCAGCGTGCGCAGGAACTCGGACTTGCCGGAGCCGGTGGCGCCGATGACCAGTCCGTGCGGGCCCATGCCCTGCTGGGCGCTCTCCTTGATGTCGAGGTGGACGACCGAGCCGCCCTCGCCGAGGCCGATCGGCACCCGCAGCCGGTCGCGGGCCGGCCGCGGCCGCCACGCCGTACCCGGGTCGAACGTCCGCACGTCGCCGAGCGCGAGCAGCTCCATGAAGTCGCTGGGCCCGGCGATCTCGCCCGACGTCGGCTCCGCCACGCCCGTCGACGTCGTGTGCAGCGGCGTCAGCCGGCGCGCGAACGCCTCGGCGGTCGCGAGCGAGCACTGGTCGGCCTTGGCCCGGACCGGCTCCTCGCGGAGCCGGAGCGCCGTCATCGGCCAGCGCCCGTCGTCGCCCTGCTCACCGTCGACCTGGATCCGCAGCCGGGTCGGGTCCTCCAGCTCGCCCCAGCGGGCCGGCAGGTCGAGGAGGGTCACGCCGTGCAGGCCGTCCGGCGGGATGACGTGGTTGCCCGGCGGCAGCTCGCCGCCGTCCAGGACGATCAGCAGGTGCGGGCTCGCCGGGCGCTCGTCGGCGCCGAAGCGGGGCCGCTCGCCGAGGTCGGGCGGCAGCAGGTTGGCCAGGTCGTTGAGCGACGTCGACACCATCCGCATCGGTCCGACGGCGTCGGACTGGCGCGTCGACTGGGCGTGCGGCAGCCACTTCACCCAGTCCCAGTGCGCGAGGTGCCGCTCCGAGGTCAGGACGGCGACCTGGAGGTGGTCGGGGGAGTGGAAGGTGGTCGCCGAGCAGATGAGCGCCCGCGCCAGCGCCCGGGCCGGATCCTCGGGCCCGCACACCTCCACCCGGTCGAAGGCGCGCAGGTCGATCGAGGCCGGCAGGTCGGGTTGGAGCCGGTGCACGACCAGGAGCCGGTGCAGCGCGGAGGCGGCGGCGGGGTCGACCTGGTCGATCGGCGTCCCCTCCGGCGGCACCAGCTCGAGCGACAGCGGCTGGGCGCACAGGCCGTACCGCACGTGCAGGAAGTTCGGGTCCGACGGGCCGTGCTCCCACACCCGCGAGCGGTCGTCGGCCAGCGCGGGGAGCGCGGACGGGTCGGGGTGGTGCCAGGTGAGCGCGCGCCGCTGCTGGTCGGCCGCCTCCCGGGCCACCTTGCGGACGTTGGCCAGGTAGCGCAGGTACTCGGTGCGGGACCCGGTCACCTGCTGGGCGCGCTGCTTCCGCTGCCGGTCCAGCTGCACGACGATGAAGCCGAGGGTCGCGAACAGGAACATGCCCGCCGCGATGAAGCCGCGACCGCCGGTCGAGCGACCCATGGTCGCGACCAGCACGATCGAGCCGAGGCTGCCGAGCATCGGGATCGCGTTCATGAGCACGCCGCTGGCGCCCTCGTTGGGCTCGAGCTGCGGCGGCGGCTGCAGCACGATCTGGCCGGTCGGCACCTCGGGTGCGTCCAGGCGGGTGCCGCGGAGCGTCGTACTCACGTGCGTCGTCTACCCCCGGGGGCCGGGGTTGACGCCTGCGAAATGTGGGGACGGTGACGGCGTGGCCGACACGCTCGCGAACCCGCACCTGCTCGCGGTGTCCGTGCACGGCCCGGCCGGCGTCCTCGACCTGGTGGTCCCGGCCGCGGCCGTGGCCTCCGACGTCGCGGCGGAGTACGCACGCCAGACGCGCACGCCGATCCCGGACCTGCACACCCGGGTCGGTGCGCCGCTGCGGTCGGACGTCCCGCTGTCCCGCGCCGGGGTCGTCACGGGCGACCTGCTGGTGGCGACGACGGGCGGGCCGGCGCCCGCCGTCCGGCGTACGACGACCGAGCGGCTCGCGCGCGGCGCCGACCCGGCGCGCGGGCTGGCCGGCCTCTGGTTCCTCGTCGCCGCGGCCGCCGCGGGGCTGGCGGGCTGGTGCGCGACCGTCGCCGACGGCGGGGCGCGGACGGCGGCCCTGCTCACGCTGGTTCTGGGAGCGGCCCTCGGGGTGGTGCCGGCCGGCCGGCTGGAGCCGTACCGGGTGGTCGCGGCGCCGGCGTTCGGCGCGGCCGCGGCCTTCGCGCTGCTCTGGGACCCGCACCCGGAGCGGCTGCCGATGCTCGTCGGCGCCGCGGGCCTCGCGGCAGCCCTGGTGGCCGCGGTGGGCCGCGCGCTCGACGAGCGGTCCGAGGAGCCGCTGCGCGTCTGGATCGTCGCCGGCGCCGGGCTCTTCCTCGCCACCGGCCTGTGCACGCTGGCCGGAGCCCCGCCCCGCGTGGCCTGGGCGGTGCTGTTGATGGCGGCCGTGCTCGCCGCGCGGTTCGTGCCGGGGCTGGCCGTCGACGTCCCGGACCAGTACCTCATCGACCTCGAGCGGCTCGCGGTCACGGCCTGGTCGGCGCGTTCGCAGCCGCCGGGCAAGCGGGGCCGCTCGGTCGTCCCGCTCGGCGCGGTCGCAGTGGTCGCCGGCCGGGGGACGCGGCTCGTGACCGCCGCGGCGACGGCCGTCCTCGTCGTGGCCCTCGTCGCCGCGCCGATGCTGCTGGCGACCGCGACCCTGCCGATCGACCGGATCGGCGCGCGGCTGCTGGTCTTCTTCGCCGGGGCGGCGCTGCTCCTCGCGGGCCGGAGCTTCCGGCACCGCGCCGCCCGGTTCCAGCTGCGGGCCGCCGGGCTCGGCTGCTGGGTCGCGCTGGCCGCGGCGCTGCTGAGGATCCTGGACGCGGAATCCCTTGCCTGGTTGGCGATCGCGGCGATCGGCGGCGCCGTGCTGATGGTCGTCGTCGCCGTCGCGGTGGGCCGCGGCTGGCGGTCCGCGTGGTGGTCGAGGAGGGCGGAGGTGGCCGAGGGACTGGCCGGCGCGTTCGCCCTCGCGTCGCTCGTCGTGGCCTCCGGATGGTTCCGCCAGCTGTGGGAGCTGGCAAGCCTGTGGGAACTCAGTTCTTGAGGTTTAGGCCACAAGGGCCCGGGTAATCGCAGACTGTCCGGCTCGGGACAGGACGCCTCGCCGGATCGCCACACAAGTCACGAGATTCTCGAAGCGGCGAGCGCCGCCACGGGGGAAGGAGATGGCGACATGTCGCAAGGCGCACCGGAGATGGGACAGGGTGAGCGCACACTCACCCGTGCCGCTGGGCTCGTCGCAGATGCCAAGGCCGACTTCGACTCGATGAGTCGCACGCTGGACGGCCAGATCGCAGGGCTCCAGGGCAAGTGGGCCGGCGCCGGCGGTAGCGCGTTCTTCGCGCTGCACCAGGCCTGGACCCAGAAGCAGCAGGTCATCACGAACGCGCTCAACGAGTTCGAGGCGTCGTTGACGTCGACCGAGCGCGACAACATGAGCACCGACGAGGCGCAGTCCGCCTCCTACAACCGCTTCTCCGGCCGGCTCGGCTGACCGCGGACACGACTCGGAACAGGGAGTGACAGAGATGAGCCTCGACGGACTGCGCGTCAACCACGCCGGCCTCGACACCGCGGCCGAGGACCTCGGCCGGACCGTCAAGCAGATCGACGACCGCCTCAACCGGCTGGAGTCCGAGCTCGCGCCGCTGCGCAGCGACTGGACCGGTAACGCCCAGCAGGCGTACCAGACCGCGAAGGCCAAGTGGGACGCCGCCATGCTGGAGATGAAGACGCTCCTCGCGGAGACCGGCACCACGGTGTCGCAGTCGAACCAGGAGTACATGGCCGCCGACCAGCGCGGCGCCGCGTCGTTCGACATCTGAGCATCAGCACGGAGGGGGTCGGCGCGCTTCGCGCCGGCCCCCTTTCTCGACCAACGGAGTCCCATGTGAACGGGTGCAGGACATGAGCCAGGCGCCGGTGCAGTCCGGCCTGGTGCGGGTGACGGTCGCGTCCGGCACCCGCCGGGTCGACCTCGTCCTCCCCGGCGCGGTCCCGGTCGCGGAGCTCGTCCCCGAGCTGGCCCGCAGCGTCGGGCTGCTGGACCCCGCCACCGTGTACGGCGGCTACCGCCTGGTCACCGCCGAGGGCCGCGAGCTCGCCACCGACGCCGGCCTGATCATCCAGGGCGTCGAGGACGGCGGGCTGATCACCGTGGCCGCCGGCGTCGATGACCGGCCGCCCCGCGTGTACGACGACGTCGTCGAGGCGATGACCGACGTCGTCGAGCAGGACCTGACCCCGTGGGAGCCGGCCTCGGGGCGGCGGACCGCCCTGACCGCCGCGGGCCTCCTGATGGCGCTCGGCGCCGTCGCCCTGCTCATCCAGCGCGGCTCGCTGCTGGCCGGGGTCGCAGCCGCGGTGGTCGCCGCTGCCCTGGTCGCCGGGGCGGTCGTGCTGTCCCGCGCGCAGCGGGACGCCGAGGCCGCGGTCGCGGTCGCCTGGATGGCGTCGCTGTACGCCGCGGTCTCCGGCCTGATGCTGGTGACCGAGGACCCGTTCTTCGGCATGCCGGTCGCGGCCGCCGGCGGCAGCGCCATGGTCGCCGGCTTCGCCTGCCTGCTCGGCCTCGGCGAGGGGCGGGCGCTGGTGATCCCCCCGGTCGTGGTGGGTGCGATCTTCCTGGCGACCGGGCTCGTCATGCAGGCCGCCGAGTTCGACCCGGCCGTCGTGCTCACCACCGTCCTGGTGCTCGTGGTGGTCGCCGGCAGCCTGCTGCCCTGGCTCGCCCTCGGCGCGACGAGCACCCGCGTCGACCAGCTCTACAGCACCGCCGACATCACCGCGGAGCCTCGCCCGGTGGACCCGGAGCGGGTGACCGCCGACGCCCGGGTCGCGCACGAGATCCTCGTCGCGGTGTCCGCCACGGTCGGGCTCCTGCTGGTGCTGATCGCGCCGCTGGCCGTCTCGCTCGGCCTCGCCGGCGCGGTCCTCGGCGTGCTGTGCTGCCTGGTCGTGATGCTGCGGACCCGCCAGTACCGCACCCGTCCCGAGGTGCTGGTCGGCCTCGTCTCCGGCATCGCCGGGCTGGTCTCGGTCGGCGTCGCCACGCTGTGGCTGCACCCGGACTGGCGGCCGACGGTGGCGGTCGTGCTGGCCGCCAGTGGCGCCGTGCTGCTCGCCGTGACCATGCTCCCGACCGCCCCGTCGGTCCGTCGCGGCCGGCTCGGCGACGTCGCGGAGTCGGTGGCGCTGCTCGCCCTGCTGCCGACCCTCGTGATCGCGGTCGGCGTCTTCTCCGCCATCCGGGGTTAGAGGTCATGACCCCTCGCCCCATGGCCTGCTACGCGCCGCCCATCACGCACGCTGGCTGCGTTCTCGTCAGTCGACGGGCAACCCCGGCCCGCCTCCTTCCTCCGCCTTGCCAGCGCACGCGCTGGACGACGCTCGCGACGGCCGAGGACGAGGGGGCATGACCTCATGGCCACCAAGAAGGACCTGGTCGAGGCGTACTCGTTCAGCCGGCGCCGGCTGGTCACCGCGTTCGTCTCCGGTGCGCCGGGCGGCCGCGAGGTGGAGCCCGCGCGGCCCGGTCGCACGATCGTGGGCGGCATCGCGCTCGCCGTGCTGCTGGCCGCCGGCGCCGCGATCGCGGGCGTCTTCGCGCCCCGCACGCCCGAGGACTGGAACCAGCCCGGCCTGATCATCTCCAAGGAGACCGGCGCGGCGTACGTCATCTTGGAGTCGGACCCGAACGAGCTGCGGCCGGTCAGCAACACCACCTCCGCGAAGCTGATCCTCGGCGCCGGCTCCGAGCCCACGCTGATCTCGCAGGCGACGATCGACCAGCAGCGGATCGGCGACGACATCGGCATCTTCGGGGCCCCGGCGAGCGTGCCCACCCCGTCGCTGCTCATCAACACCGGGTGGACGGCGTGCACCGCCGACGACCACGGCATCGCGGTGCGGGTGGCTTCCGACCCCGACGTCACCCCGGTGACCGGGCAGGGCCTGACCGTCGTGAACAACGGGGAGTACTACGTGGTCGCGCAGGCCGACCCCGCGGGGCCGGGTGCCGGCGGCACCTTCCTCTACCCGGTCCCCGAGCAGCGGGCGCCGGGCATCGACCAGACCGACGTGCTGCTGTCCCAGGTGGGCATGCCGGGCCTGCGCAACGCGGTGGAGGTCCCGCGGCAGTGGCTCACGCTCTTCCCGGCCGCGGCGCCGCTGGACTGGAAGGCCTTCGACCTCGACGGGTTCGGCGGCCCGCCGGACCAGCCGCTTCCCGACGACGCCGCGAAGGCGAAGGTCGGCGACGTGCTGCAGACCGGTGACGACGACTACTTCCTCGTGACGCGGAGCGGACCGGTGAAGCTGTCCGACTTCGCCGCGCAGGTCTACCTCGACATCGTGCTGCCGAACGACGAGCTGGCGAAGACGATCCCGGTCGGTCGCGCGCCGAGCGTCGGCTTCGGTGACGACAGCTTCCTCGCCGACACCCGGTGGCCGGCCGACCCGCCCGAGGCGCTGACCACCGATCCCTGCGCCCAGCTCACCGCGGCCCGGGGCGAGGCGCCGGTGGCGCAGCTGGTCAGCCCGGGGCCGTCGTCGGCCGTGGGCGGCACCGACGCCGGTGACGAGGACATCGTGGTCGACCCCGGCCGGGGCGCGTACGTGCTCTCCGGGGGCTGGTCGGGCTCGGCCGCCGGCGCCTCGCCGTACGTCGTCGACGCCAAGGGCCGCGCCAACCCGCTGATCGGCGCGGGCGCCGCGAGCCAGCTGGGGTACGACGACGTCGACGTCCCGGTCGTCCCGGACAGCTGGGTCGAGCTGTTCACGTGCGGCGTCCAGCTGTCGCAGCAGGCCGCGCTCCAGCCGCCGAGCGAGAAGGACCGCGCGCAGTGCGACTGACGGTCGCCGCGGCCGGGCTGGCGGTCGCCCTCACCGGTATCGCGGTGCCGCCGGCCGCCGCCGACGAGAACCCGCTGTGCGACTCGGTCCAGGCGGACAGCCCCCGGCAGCCGGTCACGCTGTCGAACGCGCCGTTCTCCCAGCTGGAGCTGCACCGGGCGCAGCTGCTGGTCCGGCACGACGCCCCGCCGGGCCCGCCGGTGCGGGTCGCGGTGCTCGACTCCGGCGTCGCGCCCGGCCGGGTCCCCGTCGCCGCGGCGCACTCGGTGGCCGGGGCCGGGCCGGTGAGCTACTACCACGGGACCGCGGTCGCCGGGCTGATCGCCGGCCCGCTCGGGGTCGCGCCGGACGCGGAGATCGTGGACGTCCGGGTGTACGACGGCGTCGACCCCACGGAGGGGAGGACGCTCACGGCGGACCGGCTCGCCGACGGCCTGAAGTGGGTCTACGAGAACGCGCGCCGGTACGACATCAAGGTCGCGAACGTGTCGCTGGCCGTGGGGGAATCCCGGCGGTTGAAGCACTGGGTGCAGCAGGTGCGGGGCCGCGGCGTGCTGGTCGTCGCCGCGGCCGGCAACCGGCCGCAGCAGGGCGACCCGTTCGACGACGAGTTCGCCGACGGCACCGCGGCGCCCGACGAGGACGCGGTCGAGATCCTCTACCCGACCACGTACGACGAGGTGATCAGCGCGTCCACGACCGCCGACGGCAGCGGGTCGGCGGACGTCACCGAGTTCGTCGTGAAGAACAGCAACACGACGGTCGCCGTACCGACCTGGGACGCGATCTCCTACGGGCTCGACGGCCGGCCCTGCGTCATTGAGCCCGCCGCCACGTCGTGGGCGGCGGCCGAGGTGAGCGGGGTGCTCGCCCTGCTGTGGCAGATGTACCCCGACGACACGGCCTCGCAGATCCAGGCGCGGCTGGTGGAGACCGCGAACGGCACGTCCGACGACCGGAACCCCCTGACCGGTGCGGGTGTCGTGCAGCCCTACGAGGCGCTGACCCGGCCGCTGGACCCGTCCCGCTCCGGCCGGGTCGAGCGCTCCACCGTGGCCGAGGGGGACGCCGCGCCGGCGGTCGCGCCCCAGCCTCGCGAGGACCTGCTCGCCGACACCCGCGACGACGCCGTCTGGTGGGGCCTCGTCGGCGGCGGGCTCCTGGTGGTGGCGCTGCTGGTGCGGCCGGTCGTCGCGCGGCGGCGCTCCTAGGGGACGTCGTACGCCCAGGCGTGGGTGGTCGTCGTGCCCTGGTCGACCCGGTCGTACTGGTGTCCGGGATCGGGCAGGTAGCCGCCGAAGGTGAACAGGGTGCGGCCCGCGAGGAGGAGGCCGGGCGCGGTCAGGAACGGCTCGGGCGGGTGGACGGGGGTGAACGAGCCGTCGGCGTCGTCGTAGACGGTGCTGTCGGAGAACACGAGCGGGCCGTCGGCCGGCATTCTCCCGCCGCTCCAGAGCGTGCTCGGGCTGTCGACGGGGAGCCACGGCAGGGCGCTCCAGGCGCCGGCGGCGGGGTCGAGGGCCGCAGATCGGGTCGCGGAACGACGGGAGGCGACCCAGCCGGAGACGACCCGCTCGCCGGTCCAGTGCCACAACGAGCCGCGCAGATCGGTGTCCGGGAAGCTCACCCAGCGGGTTCCGTCCCAGAGCGCGCCGCTCGCGGAGTCGAGCCCGTCACCCATGACCACGAGGCCTGCGGGGGTCCACACCAGCGTCCGAATGCCGTGGGCGGCGACGTCCGGGCCGAGCGGGAGGGTCGACCAGGTCCCGCTGGCCAGGTCGAGCACCTGGACGGGGGTCTGCTCGTCGGTCACGTCGTGGTCGTCGAGCAGGTAGACGTGGCCGTCCGCGGCGGCGATCGTCGGCCAGGTGACCCGGTGCGGCGGATCGGGGAGCCGCCGCCAGGCGTCCGGGTCGACGTCGTAGGCCAGCAGCCCGTCGTGTGTTCCGACGACCAGAGTGTGACCGACGAACGCTGTCGCGAAGTCGGCGGCGCTCAGGTGCTCGGGCGCCGGGGCGATCGTGCGCCACGAGTCGCCGGCCGGGTCGTACGCTGCCCCGTCCTCGAGGGACGCGGACTTCTCGGAAACGCCGCCGACGACCAGCGCCTCCTCGCCGGTCCACACGACCAGCGGGAGCTTGCGCGGCGACAGGGGCAGGTCGGCGATCCGGTACCAGCCCGTACCCAGGCCGGCGGGCGGCTCCGGCCGGGGCCGGTCGGAGCGGCCGAGGAACGCCGTACCCCCGAGCACCAGCGCGACCACGACGACGACCGCCGGCAGCGTCACCAGCGCGATGCGGCGGCGGTGCCGGCGCCGGGCGGAGCGCGCGACGGCCGCGCCGTCCAGGCCGAGCGGCGGATACGGCGTCAGCTCGTGCAGCAGGTCGCGGACCTGGTCCTCAACGGCCATCACGGGCCCCCTCTCCCAGCGCCTCGGCGAGGCCCGGCGTCAGTCGTAGGTGCTGCAGGCCGCGGGACGCGTGGGCCTTGACCGTCCCGACGGAGCAGCCGAGCGCGTCGGCCGCCTGCTGCTCGGTGAGGTCCTCGAAGTACCGGAGCACCAGCACCGCCCGCTGCCGTGGCGGCAGCGTCGCCAGCGCGGTCAGCAAGGAGAGCCGCAGGTCGGTGCCCCCGGCCGCGCTCGCCTGCTCGGGCACGTCCGCCGTGGGCACCTCGCCGGTCCAGCGGCGCCGGCGCCACGACAGGTACGTCGTCAGCATCACCCGGCGCACGTACGCCTCCGGGTGCTCGACCTCCCGGCCCCACCGCGGCCACGACTTCTCCAGCGACACCTGCACCAGGTCTTGCGCGAGGTGCCAGTCGCCGGTCAGCAGCCACGCGGCCCGCAGCAGCGCGGGCGACCGCTGGCTGACGAACTCCGCGAACTGCTCGCTGTCCCGCACGTCCCGCCCTTTCGCCGTCCTCACCAGTATCGGAGCGGCTGCGGGGGCGCAATGGTTGAGACGCAGATCGGGTCGTCCGCCTCACGGCGGCGAATGACCCCGTGAGAAGCGGACGACCCGATCTCGTGTGGCGGAGGTAGGGGGATTCGAACCCCCGAGGGCGTTAACCCAACCCGCTTTCCAAGCGAGCGCCATAGGCCACTAGGCGATACCTCCGCCGAGGAGGGTACCGGTCCGCGGCGGGGGCGGCGAAATCGGCCGGGTCCGCTTTGGAGGGCCGGACGCCACTCACCTACACTCGTCCGCAACCCCCCGTGTGGCGGCATCTCGCCCAACTCCCCCAGGGCCGGAAGGCAGCAAGGGTAAGTGAGCTCTGCCGGGTACGCGGGGGGCCTTTTCATGTCCAGAGGTCCCTCGCTCCGCCCCGCTACCGGCTGTCGGAGCGGGTGGTTAGGGTTCATGCGTGGAGTCACCCCTCGCGCTGTACCGCCGCTACCGGCCCGAGACGTTCGCCGAGGTCATCGGTCAGGATCACGTCACGTCGCCGCTGCGCGCCGCGCTCGCGAACAACCGGGTCAACCACGCCTACCTCTTCTCCGGACCGCGCGGCTGCGGCAAGACCACCAGCGCCCGGATCCTGGCCCGGGCGCTGAACTGCGAGCAGGCGCCGGTCGCCGACCCGTGCGGCGAGTGCGACAGCTGCCGCGACCTGGCCCGGGGCGGGCCCGGCTCGATCGACGTGATCGAGATCGACGCCGCGTCGCACGGCGGCGTGGACGACGCCCGCGACCTGCGCGAGAAGGCGTTCTTCGCCCCGGTGCGCAGCAAGTACAAGGTCTACATCATCGACGAGGCCCACATGGTGACGACGCAGGGCTTCAACGCCCTGCTCAAGCTCGTCGAGGAGCCGCCGCCGCACCTGCGGTTCATCTTCGCGACCACCGAGCCCGACAAGGTGCTCCCGACGATCCGGTCGCGCACGCACCACTACCCGTTCCGGCTGATCCCGCCGCGCCTGCTCTCGCAGTACCTCGCCGAGCTCTGCGACAAGGAGCAGGTCTCGATCGAGCAGGCCGCCCTGCCGCTCGTCGTGCGCGCCGGCGGCGGCTCGGCGCGCGACACGCTGTCGGTGCTCGACCAGCTGCTCGGCGGCGCCGGCCCGGAGGGCGTGACCTACGACCTCGCGGCCGGCCTGCTCGGCTACACCCCCGACACCCTCCTCGACGAGGTCGTCGACGCGTTCGCGGCCGGCGACGGCGCCGCGGTCTTCGGGGTGGTCGACAAGGTCATCGAGACCGGGCAGGACCCGCGCCGGTTCACCGAGGACCTGCTGCGCCGGCTCCGCGACCTGGTCATCGTCTCCGCGGTCCCCGATGCGCCGGCCACCGGGCTGATCGACGTGTCGGAGGACCAGGGCGAGCGGCTGGTGTCGCAGGCGGCCCGGTTCGGTGCCGCCGAGCTCAGCCGGGCGGCCGACATCGCGGCGGCCGGTCTGACCGAGATGCGGGGCGCCACCGCGCCCCGGCTGCTGCTCGAGCTGCTCTGCGCGCGCATCCTGCTGCCCGGCGCCGACCACGCCACCGACGGGGTGCTGGCCCGGCTCGACCGGCTCG
>NZ_BAAAJE010000016.1:0-12910 GCF_039526625.1 Nocardioides aquiterrae | reverse complement strand
ACGTTCTGGAAGGTGAGGTTCGCCCCCTGCCCGAGGTTCGGCGGCTGGGCGTGCGCGGCGTCTCCGACCAGGACCGCCCGGCCCCGCCGCCGGCCCTGCCGGCCCCGCCGGAGCCCGAGCCGGAGCCGGTCGCGGTGGTCGAGCCGCCCGCGCCGCCCCCGCCGTCCGCCGTCGAGCCCGAGCCCCAGGCCGAGCCAGAGCCCGAGCCCGAGCCCACCCCCGCTCCCGCCCCGGCAGCCCCGGCGGCCGCGGCGGAGCCCGCCCCGAGCGGTGCGCTCAGCCTCGTCGACGTGCGCCGGCTGTGGCCGGACATCGTCGAGGCCACGAAGATGCGCCGCCGGTTGGCCTGGATGCACCTGACCCAGAACTGCCAGGTGGTCGGCGTGGACGCCACCACGCTCACCCTCGGCTTCGCCAACGCCGGCGCGCGCGACTCGTTCGTCAGCGGCGGCTGCGACGAGGTGCTGCGCCAGGCGGCGGTCGACGTGGTCGGCGCGGACTGGAAGATCGAGACCATCGTCGACCCCGGCGCTCGCGCCGAGGGCACCCCGACCGTGACGAAGGCCGCGGTGCCCGAGCCCGAGCCGGAGCCCGCGCCCCCGGCCCCCGAGCCGCCGCGGCCGGACGCCAGCTCCGCCGCCCGGGAGGCGATCCAGCAGACCCGCACGGCCGACGCCCCCCAGGTGGAGGGCGGCCCGGACTGGGCGGCGGCCGACGCCGACGCCCACCCCGACGACCTCGACGCCGAGCACCAGGGGATGAGCACCGCCGAGCTGCTCCAGCGCGAGCTCGGCGCCGAGATGATCGAAGAGATCCGCCACCAGTGACCCCGATGGAGAGGTAACACCCATGAGCCAGAACCCCTTCGAGGCCCTCGGCGGCGGAGGCTTCGACATGAACGCCCTGCTCCAGCAGGCCCAGCAGATGCAGGAGCAGCTCCAGTCCGCCCAGGAGCGGCTCGCCGAGACGATCGTCGACGGCACCGTCGCCGGGGGCGCGGTCACCGTCAAGGTGAGCGGCGTCGGCGAGCTGGTCGGCGTCGAGATCAGGGCCGGTGGCTTCGACGGCAGCGACCCCGACGACCTCGCGGACCTCGGCGACATGATCGTCGCGGCGTATCGCGACGCGAAGGCCCAGGCCGACGCGCTCGCCGGCGAGGTCCTCGGCCCGCTGGCCGGTGGCGCGGACCTGCCCGGCATGCCCGGCCAGCTGGGCTTCTAGGACCGCACTTGTACGAAGGTGTCGTCCAGGACCTGATCGACGAGCTCGGCCGGCTGCCGGGCGTCGGTCCCAAGAGCGCGCAGCGGATCGCGTTCCACCTGCTGCAGGCGGACCCGACCGACGTACGCCGCCTCGCGGACGTACTGATCGAGGTCAAGGCCAAGGTGAAGTTCTGCAGCACCTGCTTCAACGTGTCCGAGGACGAGCAGTGCCGGATCTGCCGCGACCCGCGGCGCGACCCGACCGTCCTCTGCGTCGTGGAGGAGTACAAGGACGTCGTCGCGATCGAGCGCACCCGCGAGTTCCGGGGGCGCTACCACGTGCTCGGCGGGGCGATCTCGCCGATCGACGGCATCGGGCCGGACCAACTGCGGATCCGCGAGCTCATGGTCCGGCTCTCCGACGGCACGATCACCGAGACGATCCTCGCCACGGACCCGAACCTCGAGGGCGAGGCGACCGCGACCTATCTCACGCGGATGTTGAAGCCGCTCGGGTTGCGCGTCACGCGGTTGGCGAGTGGACTGCCGGTAGGCGGCGACCTGGAGTACGCCGACGAGGTCACCCTGGGCCGTGCATTCGCAGGAAGGCGATCCGCAGATGACTGAGCTGAACCCGACGACCCCGCTCGACCCCGAGACCGAGGACTTCGCCCAGCAGATCGCCGACCAGGTCGAGAGCTTCCTGGTGGCGCTGCGCGCGATCGCCCAGGAGAACGACGGCGGCCGGGCGATCTCGCTGCTCCTGCTCGAGATCAGCCAGGTGCTGCTCGCGGGCGCGCGGCTCGGCGCCCAGCGTGACTTCACGCCGATCGCGGAGTACCAGCCCGACGTCGGGCCCGAGCCCGACCTGGACGCGATGCGGCTGCGGCTGGCCACGATGCTGGACGCGGTCGACACCTACACCTACGTGTTCGACCCGTACGTCCCCGAGGTGGTCGAGGGCTCGCTCTCCGACGACCTGACCAGCATCGCCACCGACCTCGAGAACGGCCTGCGCCACTACCGGCTCGGCAACGTCGCCGAGGCGCTGTGGTGGTGGCAGTTCTCGTACGTCTCGTCGTGGGGCAACCTCGCGGGTGTCGCGCTGAACGCGCTGCTGTCGGTCGTGGCCCACGACCGCCTGGACGCGGAGATCCTCGGCGAGGAGGAGCAGCTCGCCGCCGCCGATGAGATGCTCGAGGGCAGGGACCCCGCCGCTCGGTAGACTCGACGACCGGTAAGGACGTCGAGCTGTAGGGACCAACCGTGGGCATTGTCGTGCAGAAGTACGGCGGATCCTCCGTCGCCGACGCCGCCGGCATCAAGCGGGTGGCGCAGCGGATCGTGAACACCCGCAAGGCGGGCAACGACGTGGTCGTGGTGGTGTCCGCGATGGGTGACACGACCGACGACCTGCGCGACCTCGCCGAGCAGGTCACGCCGCTGCCGCCGCCGCGCGAGCTGGACATGCTGCTCACGGCCGGCGAGCGGATCTCGATGGCGCTGGTCGCGATGGCGATCGCCCAGCTCGGCCACAAGGCGCAGTCGTTCACCGGCTCGCAGGCCGGCGTGATCACCGACTCCGCGCACGGCAAGGCCAAGATCATCGACATCACGCCGGGCCGCATCGAGAACGCCATCAAGGGCGGCGCGATCGCGATCGTCGCCGGCTTCCAGGGGGTCTCCCAGGACACCAAGGACGTCACGACCCTGGGTCGCGGCGCGTCGGACACCACGGCGGTCGCGCTGGCGGCGGCGCTCGGCGCCGACGTCTGCGAGATCTACAGCGACGTCGACGGCGTCTTCACCGCCGACCCGCGGATCGTCCCCGCCGCACGCAAGCTCAGCCGGGTGTCGACCGAGGAGATGCTGGAGATGGCGGCCTCGGGCGCCAAGATCCTGCACCTCCGGTGCGTCGAGTACGCCCGGCGCTACGACATGCCGATCCACGTGCGGTCCTCCTTCTCGCAGAAGGAGGGGACCTGGGTCATCCCGGACAGCAAGGCAGGAGAGGAAGAGATGGAGCAGGCGATCATCGCCGGCGTCGCCCACGACCGGAGCGAGGCCAAGATCACCGTCGTCGGCGTGCCCGACAAGGTGGGCGAGGCGGCCCGGATCTTCGAGGCGCTGGCCGCGACCGAGATCAACATCGACATGGTCGTGCAGAACGTCTCGGCGGCGGCCACCGGCCTCACCGACATCTCGTTCACGCTGCCGCGCGCCGACGGCCAGACCGCCATGGGCGCGCTCGCGCGGATCCAGGACGAGGTCGGCTACGACACGCTCCTCTACAACGACCAGATCGGCAAGGTCTCGCTGATCGGCGCCGGCATGCGCTCGCACCCGGGCATCACCGCGAAGTTCTTCTCCGCGCTCGCGTCCGCCGGGGTGAACATCGAGATGATCTCCACGTCGGAGATCCGCATCTCGGTGATCGTCAACGAGGGCCAGGTCGACGACGCCGTCCGGGCCACCCACACCGCGTTCGACCTGGACTCCGACGAGGTCGAGGCGGTCGTGTACGGAGGGACGGGCCGATGAGCATCAACGTCGGGGTCGTCGGCGCCACCGGCCAGGTGGGCGTCGCGATGCGCCAGATCCTCGAGGAGCGGTCGTTCCCGGTCGGGGACGTGCGCTTCTTCGCCTCCGCGCGCTCCGCCGGCACCGTGCTGCCCTTCGCCGGGCCCAACGGTCAGCAGAGCATCGTGGTCGAGGACGCCGCCACCGCGGACCCGAGCGGCCTGGACGTCGCGCTGTTCTCGGCGGGTGCCACCACGTCGCGCACGCTCGCCCCGAAGTTCGTCGACGCCGGCGTCATCGTCGTCGACAACTCCAGCGCGTTCCGCAAGGACCCCGACATCCCGCTGGTCGTCTCGGAGGTCAACCCCGAGGCGGCGCGCAGCGTCCTCGAGGCCGGCCGGGGCATCATCGCCAACCCGAACTGCACGACGATGGCGTTCATGCCGGTGCTCAAGCCGCTGCACGACGAGGCGGAGCTGGTGCGGCTGATCGCCTCGTCGTACCAGGCCGTCTCCGGCTCCGGCGTCGCCGGCGTCGAGGAGCTCGCCAGCCAGGTCGCGGCGGCCGGGGACAAGGCGCGGGAACTCGCGTACGACGGCGAGGCGGTGACGTTCCCGGAGCCGCAGAAGTACGCCCGGACCATCGCCTACAACGTGCTGCCGATGGCCGGCTCGATCGTCGACGACGGGCTGCACGAGACCGACGAGGAGCAGAAGCTCCGCAACGAGTCCCGCAAGATCCTCGGCATCCCCGACCTGCGGGTGTCCGGCACCTGCGTACGGGTGCCGGTGTTCACCGGCCACTCGCTGTCGCTGAACGTCGAGTTCGCGCGCCCGCTCTCGGTCGAGCGCGCGCTCGAGCTGCTCGCCGGCGCACCGGGGGTCGAGCTGTCCGACATCCCGAACCCGCTCCAGGCCGCCGGCAAGGACCCCTCGTACGTCGGCCGGGTCCGCCAGGACGGCGAGAACGGTCTCGCGCTGTTCGTCTCCAACGACAACCTGCGCAAGGGCGCCGCCCTCAACACCGTGCAGATCGCGGAGCTGCTGCTCGCTTGACGGGTCGTCCGCCTCTCACGCGGTGATACGCCGCCCTCAGGCGGACGACCCGGTCAGTCACGAGGCGGCTCGACGAAGGTCCGGGTCACCCAGTGCGCGAGCCCGAACGTCACCGCGCAGATCAGCGGCACGACCACGACCATGGAGCGGTCCAGGAGGTGGTCGACGAGCACCAGCAGCGCGATCACGACCGCGAGGCCGGTGCCGAGGAAGCTGGTGCTCGCGGGGTCGCGGACCCGCAGCACCTTCAGCAGCAGCCAGCCGACCACGACCATCACGACCAGGATCAGGGCGAGCAGCGGGTAGCCGACGTCGCCGCACGAGGACGTGCCCTGGACCTTCTCGCAGGAGCGTAGCGACGCCCAGGTCAGGCCGACGATGCCGAGGCCCACGACCAGGCCGCTGAGCACCGCGCCGACCATGCCGCCCGGACCGCGCTCCCGCCTCGCCCGGCGCCGTGGCTCGGGCTCGGGCTCGGGCTCGGGCGCCGGCTCCTCGACGACGATCGGGCGGGTCTGCTCGACCGGCTCCTCGACGACTGGCGCGACGACCGGCGCGACGGCCGGGGCGGGGTCGGGCTCCGGTGCGGGGCGCTTGCGCCGCCGCAGGCCGAGCTTGGGCAGCTCGAGCGACGGCTGCTTGTCCTGGTCACCCTCCGCCATGCCCGGCAGTCTCCCACGGCGAGCGGCTCCGGAAACGGCACAGGGCCCGGATCCGCGTTGCGGATCCGGGCCCTGCACGTGGTCGGGCTGACAGGATTTGAACCTGCGGCCTCCTCGTCCCGAACGAGGCGCGCTACCAAGCTGCGCCACAGCCCGATCGACCCACCGGAGCGGGCCGGGGGCAACCATACCGGAGCACCTCCGGCCACCTGAAATCGGTTCAGGCCTTGGTCGGGACCAGCGTCAACAGCGTGGCCTCCGGGCGGCACGCGACGCGGATCCGGGCGTACGGCGACGTGCCCAGCCCGGCGGAGACGTGCAGCCAGGACGAGCCCGGGTCGCCGGGCCGCGAGGCCGCCGGGTGGCGGTGCAGGCCCTTCGCGCGGGCGGACTCGAGGTCGCAGTTCGTGGTCAGCGCGCCGACGCCCGGCAGGCACACCTGGCCGCCGTGGGTGTGGCCGGCCAGCACCGCGTCGTACCCGTCCGCGGCGAACCGGTCCAGGACCCGCAGGTACGGCGCGTGCGCGACGCCGAGGCGCAGGTCGGCGTCCGGGTCGGCGGGTCCGGCGATGTCCTCGAGGCGGTCGTAGCCGAGGTGGGGGTCGTCGACGCCGGCGAAGGCGATCCGCAGCCCGCGCACCTCGAGCGTCGCCTTCGCGTTGGTGAGGTCGGCCCAGCCGGCATCGGACAGCGCGGCGGTCAGCGCCCGCCAGGGCAGCTGGGGGACGTCGGTGTTCCGCTTGCCGTCGTCGGGCAGCAGGTACTTGACCGGGTTCCGCAGGGTGGGCTCGTAGTAGTCGTTCGAGCCGAGCACGAACACGCCCGGCACGTCGAGGAGCTCGCCGAGCGCGTCCAGCACGACCGGGACGGAGTCGCGGTGCGCCAGGTTGTCGCCGGTGTCGACCACGAGGTCGGGCCGCAGCCCGGCCAGGTCGCGCAGCCAGGCCTGCTTGCGCCGCTGCCCGGGCGTCATGTGTACGTCGCTGAGGTGCAGCACCCGGACGTCCGGGCTGCCGGGCTGGAGCACCGGCATCGTGACCCGGCGCAGGGTGTAGGCCCGCGCCTCGGCCATCGCGTACGCCGTGAGCCCGGCCCCCGCCACGACGGCGGCGAGCGCGAGACGACGGGCGACGGCCAGGGAGGTCACCCGGGCAAGGCTGCCACAATGGCGGTCATGAGCGACCTCAAGGACCGACTGCGCACCGACCTGACTGCCGCGATCAAGGCACGGGACGAGGTGCGCTCCTCGACGCTGCGGATGGTGCTCACCGCGATCACGAACGCGGAGGTGGCCGGCAAGGAGGCCCGCGAGCTCACCGACGACGACGTCGTCGGCGTCCTCTCCAGCGAGGCGAAGAAGCGCCGCGAGGCCGCGACCGCCTTCACCGACGGCGGGCGCGCGGAGATGGCCGCCAAGGAGGCCGCCGAGGCCGAGGTCATCGCCGAGTACCTGCCCGCCCAGCTCACCGAGCAGGAGATCGCGGACCTGGTCACCTCCGCCATCGCCCAGACCGGAGCGGCCGGCGAGGGCATGAAGGCGATGGGCAAGGTGATGGGGATGATCCAGCCGCAGGTCAGGGGCCGGGCCGACGGCGGCGCGGTCGCCGCGGAGGTACGCCGCCAGCTGGGGTGATCAGCGGCGGCCGCCGCCGTTCCCGTGGCCACCGCCGTGGCCACCACCGTTGCCACCGCCGTTGCCACCGCCGCCGCCGTTGCCACCGCCGCCGTTGCCACCGCCGCCGTGGCCGCCGCCACCGGGCGGAGGCGGCGGCACGCCGGTCGACTCGTAGACGGTGACGACCGAGCCCGACGGCGCCGAGGAGCCGCCGGCCGGCGACGTGTAGGCGACGGTCCCCGGCGGGTTGCCCGAGGCCGCCGTGCCGGCGTCGATCGGGGTGAACCCGGCAGCCTTGAGGGTGCTCAGCGCCTCGGACATCGTCATGCCCGACGTGGTCGGAACCGTGGTGGGCACGCCCTGGACCGCACCCGCCGACGGCGCGACGAAGTCCTCGTAGTCGAGGTTGTCGTCGACGACGTGCATGGCCTGGGCCCACATCGGGCCGGCGAAGCCGGAGCCGGAGACCTCGTAGATGTAGCTGCCGTGGATCGTCTGGCCGCGGAGCCCGATCGGCTTCTGGCCGTCCTTGCTGGCGCCGGCGATCATCGCGGCGGTCGCGACCTGCGGGGTGTAGCCGACGAACCACACGGCCTTGCCGTCCTGGGTGGTGCCGGTCTTGCCGGCGGACGGCACGCTGAGGTTCGTGCCGCCGTTCTCGTAGCCGAAGCCACCGGGCTCCTGCACACCGCGCAGCACGTCGTTGACCGCGTCCGCGGTCGACTGGGGCAGCGCCTGCGTGCACTTGTCCTGGTACTGGTAGATCTCGGTGCCCTGGGAGTCGTCGATGGACGTGATCGGGTGCGACGCGCAGTGCAGGCCGCGGGCGGCGAACGTCGCGTACGCCTCGGCCATCTCCAGCGGGCTGGCGTTCGGGATGCCCAGGGTGAACGTCGGGACCCGCTCGGCGCCGTACCCGTGCGAGTCGCCCTTGGGGTCGGTCAGCTCGACGCCGAGCTTCTTGGCGATCTGGAACGGCTTGCACACGCCGGTGACCCGCTCGAGCATCGCGTAGAAGGTGTTCACCGACTCGCGGGTGCCGCGGTAGACGTCCATCGGCCCGGACGAGGTCGACGTCGACACCGTCCACTCGCCGGCGAAGCCCGGCTGGCCGGGACAGTTGGCGAACTCGTCCTGCGGGATCGTCATCGTCTCCGGCGCGTTGAACGTGGTGCTCAGCGGCACGCCCTGGTTGACCGCCGCGGCCAGCACGAACGGCTTGAAGGTCGACCCGGCCTGGAAGCCGGCGGAGTCGCCGTACCGGGTCGGCACGCTGTAGTTCAGGAACGTCTCGCCGAGCTTCTCGTCCCGGCCCATCGGGCGGGACTGCGCCAGCGCCAGCACCTTGCCGGTGCCGGGCTCGACCATCGCCATCGCGCCCACCGCCTGGTCCTGCTTGGCGACGTGGTCGCGGACCGCCGCGTCCGCGGCCGCCTGGTCGGTCATGTCCAGCGTCGTGTGGATGACCAGGCCGCCGGACTTGAGCAGCTTCTTGCGCTCCTCGACGGTCTTGCCCAGGCGCGGGTCGGACAGGAGCCACTGGTAGGCGTAGTCGCAGAAGAACGGCGCGCGGGAGTTCAGGCAGCCGTTCTTGGCCGCCTGCACGTTGAGCCCGAGGTCCATCTTCTTGGTGCGCTCGGCCTTGTTGCGGCTGATGACGTTGAGCTCGGCCATCCGGTCGAGGACGACGTTGCGGCGCTCGAGCGCGGCGTCGGGGGAGTTCGTCGGGTCGTAGCCGGTGGGGTTCTTCACCAGGCCGGCGAGCATCGCGGACTGCCGCAGGTCGAGGTTCTTGGCGTTGACGTTGAAGTAGTGCCGCGCGGCCGACTGGACGCCGTACGTGCCGTCGCCGAAGTAGGCGATGTTGAGGTAGCGCTCGAGGATCCAGTCCTTGGAGTAGTGCTGCTCGAACGCGATCGCGTAGCGGAGCTCGCGGAGCTTGCGCGCGTAGGTGTCGTCGGTCGCCGCCTTGCGCTCGGCCTTGGTGTTGGCCTGGGTCAGCAGCGTCATCTTCACCATCTGCTGGGTGATGGACGAGCCGCCCTGGACGACGCCGTTGTTGGCCTGGTTCGTGATCAGCGCGCGGAGCGTGCCCTTCAGGTCCAGGGCGCCGTGCTCGTAGAAGCGGTAGTCCTCGATCGCGACGATGGCCTTGACCATGGTGCGCGAGACCTGGCTCAGCGGCACGTTGACCCGGTTCTCGTCGTACAGGGTCGCGATGGTGGCGCCGTTGGCGTCCAGGATCTTGGTCTTCTGCGGCAGCGGGTCGGTCTCGAGCTCCGCGGGGAGGTTGTCCATCGTGTCGGCCACCTGGCGCGCGCCGATGCCGAGCACGCCCGCGAACGGGATGACCAGGCCGGCGACCACGACGCCCATCACCGCGGCGACGGCGACCATGACCCCCAGGTGGGAGGCCACGCGAGCGGCGGACAGGCGATCGCTGCGCGGCTGGGACATGCCGCCAGAATACGGGGGTCCTACTACCCCAACCTATTCCTGGCCCGAGGTAACTAGTCATTTCGGACTATACGGATTGGGCCGGATGTGTCTGCCCCCACCCTGAAGAATTCCTTAACTTCTTTACCGAGGGGATTCATCCCGGGTAGGCGTCATGGGGACGCCGCCTATCTCGGACTGATGTGGGGACATCACATGTGGGTTGAGGATTGGGCGCCTGCGGCCGCGTGTCGCGAAGCGCAACCGGACCAGTTGTTCGTGCGTGGGGCGGAGCAGAACAAGGCCAAGCAGCTCTGTGCTGGCTGCCCCGTGCGGACCGAGTGCCTCGCGGAGGCGCTCGACAACCAGATCGAGTGGGGGGTCTGGGGCGGCATGACCGAGCGGGAGCGCCGGGCGCTCCTCCGGCGCCGTCCCAACGCGTCCTGGCGGACGGTCCTCGAGACCGCCCGGGACCAGGGCGCCGCGGTCAGCGCCAAGGCCGTCACTGTCTGACGCCTCAGTCGCCGGACAACAGCTGACCGACCCGGCGCAGGCCGGCGAGGTCGTGCACGTCGCCCGCCAGCGCCGGCACCACGGCCGTGGGCACCTGCGGGTGCGCCGCGGCGAACCGTTCGCGCAGCAGGGCCTCGCGCTCGACGACGCGGGTCTGGTCGGCGTGCAGCCGGAGCAGCCCGGCGGTCAGCGACCCCGGCTCGCGCTTGCGCAGCCGTACCGACGCGGCCATCGCCTCGTCGGCCGACAGCGTGCCCTGCGGGACCGGGCTGGCGCGGTTGACGATCAGCCCGGCGAGCGGCATCCGGTCCTCGCTGAGCCGCTCCACGAAGTACGCCGCCTCGCGCAGCGCGTCCGGCTCCGGCGAGGCCACGACGAGGAACGCCGTTCCGTCGGCCTGGAGCAGCTCGAACGTCTTCTGCGCGCGCTGCCGGAACCCCCCGAAGAGCGTGTCGAAGGCCGCGACGAAGGTCTGCATGTCGCGCAGCACCTGGGTGCCGAGGATCTTGTTGAGCGCCCCGGTGATCAGGCCGAAGCCCGCAGTCATCATCCGGGCCGGGCCCCGTGCGGGGGTGAGCAGCAGCCGGATGAACCGGCCGTCCAGGAAGCTCGAGAGCCGCTCGGGGGCATCCAGGAAGTCGAGGGCCG
Organism: Nocardioides aquiterrae; assembly: GCF_039526625.1. NCBI lineage: Bacteria > Bacillati > Actinomycetota > Actinomycetes > Propionibacteriales > Nocardioidaceae > Nocardioides > Nocardioides aquiterrae. The sequence continues at coordinate 2,259 of NZ_BAAAJE010000016.1, read as the reverse complement.
ACCGCGACGGGGGCGTGTCGACGACGATGAGGTCGTAGGTGCCCTCGGCCTGGGCCGCCGCATGGATCTGCCCGAGCTTCTCCATCGCCATGTACTCCTGCGTGCCCGCGAACGAGCTCGACAGCGCGATGTAGAAGGGGTTCTCCAGGATCTGGCGCGCCTTCTCCGGGGTGGCCTGGCTCTCGACCACCTCGTCGAAGGTGCGCTTCATGTCGAGCATCATCGCGTCCAGGCTGCCGCCGCGGCGGTTGCCCTTGCCGTTGCTGCGCAGCCCGGCCACCGGCCGCGGCACGTTGTCGAGCCGCTCGATGCCCATCGACTGCGCGAGCCGGCGGGCGGGGTCGATGGTGAGGACGACGACCTTGCGGCCGCGCTCCGCCGCGCGCAGCGCGAGCGCCGCGGACGTCGTGGTCTTGCCGACGCCGCCGGAGCCGCAGCAGACGATGATCCCGGTGCCGGGGTCGTCGATCAGCGCGTCCACGTCGAGCTCCGGCGCCGGGCCGGGGCTGGTCGCGAGCGGGCCGACGCGGGGGCGCGAGGACGTCGTCCGGGTGCTCATGCGAGGCCCTGCTTCTTGAGGTCGGCGGCGAGCTCGTAGAGCCCGCCGAGGTCCACGCCACCGGGCAGCCGGGGCAGCTCGTACGTCGGGCGGCCCAGCTCGGCCACCACCGCCCGCTGGGCGTCCTCGAGCGCGCGCCGCTCCGCGTGGTCGCGCGCCTCCTCCAGCAGCCCGTCGACCAGGCCCGCGCCCCCGTCGATGCCGGCCTCCCCGAGGTCGGCCGCGATCCGGTCGGCGTCCAGGGTGCCGGCCAGCGCGGCCTCGAGGTCGGCGGGCGCGATGTCGCGGGGCCGGACCTGGTTGACGATGACGGCGCCCACCGGGAGACCGACCCGGTGCAGCTCCGCGATCCCGTCGGCGGTCTCCTGGACCGGCATCTCCTCGAGCACGGTGACCAGGTGCACCGCCGTGCGCGGAGACCGGAAGAGCGTCATCACGGTGTCCGCCTGGCTGCGGATCGGGCCGACCTTCGCCAGGCCCGCGAGCTCGTCGTTCACGTTGAGGAACTGGCTGATCCGGCCGGTCGGCGGTGCGTCGAGGACGACGGCGTCGTACCGGATCGCGCCCTTGTTGCGGCTGTTGCGCTGCACGGCCTCGAACACCTTGCCGGTCAGCAGCACGTCGCGGACGCCCGGGGCGATCGTGGTCGCGAACTCGACGACGCCGAAGCGGTCCAGGGCCCGGCCGGCGCGGCCGAGCTTGTAGTACATGGAGAGGTACTCCAGCAGCGCGGACTCCGGGTCGATGTGCAACGCGTGGACCACGCCCGGGGGCCCGCCGTCGTGGCGCAGGCCGGTGGCGATCCGGCGCTCGGCGTACGGCAGCGGGTCGACGTCGAACATGCGGGCGATGCCCTGGCGGCCCTCCACCTCGCACAGCAGCACCTGCTGGCCGTGGGAGGCGAGCCCGAGGGCCAGTGCGGCCGCGACCGTCGACTTGCCGGTCCCGCCCTTGCCGGTGACCACGTGGAGGCGCACCCGGGACCAGTCGGCATCCACCATGGGGCCGAGCCTAGGCGACCGCGGGTAGTCCTAGGATCCTCCGCATGGACAAGGTGGTGACCTCGGCCACAGAGGCGGTGGCGGACATCCCGGACGGCGCGACGCTGTCGGTGGGGGGCTTCGGGCTGTGCGGGATCCCGTCGGTGCTGATCGACGCGTTGCTGCAGGCCGGGACGACGGACCTGGAGGCGGTGTCGAACAACTGCGGCGTCGACGACTGGGGCCTGGGCCGGCTGCTGGCGGAGAAGCGGATCCGGCGGATGATCTCGTCGTACGTGGGGGAGAACAGGGAGTTCGCGCGGCAGTACCTGTCGGGTGAGCTGGAGGTGGAGCTGACCCCGCAGGGCACGCTGGCGGAGCGGATGCGGGCGGGTGGGTCGGGCATCCCGGCCTTCTTCACCGCCACCGGCGTGGGGACCCAGGTGGCCGAGGGCGGGCTGCCGTGGAAGTACGACGCCGACGGCAACGTGGTGGTGTCCTCCCCGCCGAAGCAGACCCAGACCTTCGAGACCGCCGAGGGGCCGAAGGAGTTCGTGCTGGAGCACGCGATCGTCGCGGACTTCGGGCTGGTGCGGGCCTGGAAGGGTGACCGGCACGGCAACCTCGTCTATCGCGACTCCGCGCGCAACTTCAACCCACTGGCCGCGATGTGCGGGCGGACCACGATCGCGGAGGTCGAGGAGCTCGTCGAGCCGGGTG
>NZ_BAAAJE010000015.1:46101-295341 GCF_039526625.1 Nocardioides aquiterrae | reverse complement strand
TACCGATGTCCCCGGACTTCGACTGTTACCGAAGTCCCCGGACTTCACAGTGTGTCCCCTTGCACCGTCCGTATGACGTCCTGGGCCCCGCACCCCGGCGCCCCGACGGCCGCTGTCGGTGCCGTGCGCAAGACTGGAACGGTGCCCAGCCCGCTCGACCGGTTCAGCGAACCCACCCGCACCTGGTTCGGTGCTGCCTTCGCCGAGCCGACCCCCGCCCAGGCGGGTGCGTGGGAGGCGATCGGCGCCGGCCGGCACGCGCTGGTGGTGGCGCCGACCGGCTCCGGCAAGACGCTGAGCGCGTTCCTCTGGAGCATCGACCGACTGCTCTCCGCCGCGCCGCCGGAGGACCGGGCGCGGCGGTGCCGGGTGCTCTACATCTCCCCGCTCAAGGCGCTCGGTGTCGACGTCGAGCGCAACCTGCGCGCACCGCTGACCGGCATCCGCCACACCGCCGAGCGCCTCGGCACCAGCGTTCCCGACGTGACCGTCGGCGTCCGCTCGGGCGACACCCCCGCGGCCGACCGCCGCAAGCTCACCACCGCGCCGCCGGACATCCTCATCACCACCCCCGAGTCGCTCTTCCTGATGCTGACCAGCCAGGCCCGCGAGTCCCTGCGCGGCGTGGAGACGGTGATCCTCGACGAGGTCCACGCGGTCGCCGGCACCAAGCGCGGCGCCCACCTCGCGGTGAGCCTCGAGCGCCTCGACGCGCTGCTCGACCGGCCCGCCCAGCGCATCGGCCTCTCCGCGACGGTCCGCCCGCTCGAGGAGGTGGCCCGGTTCCTCGGCGGCAGCGCCCCGGTCGAGATCGTCGCGCCGCCGTCCGAGAAGGAGTGGGACCTCAAGGTCGTGGTCCCCGTCGAGGACATGACCGCCCCCGAGGAGTACGACGACGAGGACGGCGACCCGCAGCGCTCGCAGAGCATCTGGCCGCACGTCGAGGAGCGCGTGGTCGACCTGATCGAGCGGCACCGCTCGACGATCGTGTTCGCGAACTCCCGCCGGCTGGCCGAGCGGCTCACGGCGCGGTTCAACGAGATCGCCTTCGAGCGCGCGACCGGCGAGCAGCTGCTGCCCGGTCAGAGCCCGGCCCAGCTGATGGCGCAGTCCGGGCAGACCCACGGCGCCGAGCAGGTGATCGCCAAGGCGCACCACGGGTCGGTGTCGAAGGAGCAGCGGGCGCTGATCGAGGACGACCTCAAGCGCGGGCGGCTGCCCTGCGTGGTCGCCACCAGCAGCCTCGAGCTCGGCATCGACATGGGCGCGGTCGACCTGGTCGTCCAGATCGAGAGCCCGCCGAGCGTCGCCAGCGCCCTGCAGCGCGTCGGCCGCGCGGGCCACCAGGTCGGCGAGGTGTCCCGCGGCGTGCTGTTCCCCAAGCACCGCGGCGACCTCGCCCAGACGGCCGTCGCCGTGGGCCGGATGCGCACCGGCGCGATCGAGTCGCTGCGCGTCCCGGCCAACCCGCTCGACGTCCTCGCCCAGCAGGTCGTCGCCACGACCGCCCTCGACGCCTGGGCCGCCGACGACCTGTACGAGCTGGTCAAGCGCAGCGCGCCGTTCACGAACCTGCCCCGCAGCGCGTACGACGCCACCCTCGACCTGCTCAGCGGCCGCTACCCCTCCGACGAGTTCGCCGAGCTCCGCCCGCGCATCGTGTGGGACCGCGTCACCGGCACCCTCACCGGCCGCCCCGGCGCGCAGCGGCTCGCGGTCACCAGCGGCGGCACCATCCCCGACCGCGGGCTGTTCGGCGTCTTCCTCGTCGGAGGCGAGGGGCCCGGCCGCCGGGTCGGCGAGCTCGACGAGGAGATGGTCTACGAGTCGCGGGTCGGCGACGTCTTCGCGCTCGGCGCGACCAGCTGGCGGATCGAGGACATCACCCACGACCGGGTCCTGGTCACGCCCGCGCCCGGCATCCCCGGCCGGCTGCCGTTCTGGAAGGGCGACACCCTCGGCCGCCCCGCCGAGCTCGGCGCCGCGATCGGCGCGTTCACCCGCGAGCTCGGCGCGCTCCCCCGCAACAGCGCCGAGAAGCGGGCCCGCGCCGACGGCCTGGACGAGTACGCCGCCACCAACCTCGTGACCTACCTCCACGAGCAGCTGGAGGCGACGAACCTGCTGCCCAGCGACCAGACCCTGGTCGTCGAGCGGTTCCGCGACGAGCTCGGCGACTGGCGGCTGGTGGTCCACTCGCCGTACGGCGTCCCGGTGCACGCGCCGTGGGCGCTGGCGATCAACGCCCGCCTCCGCGAGCGGTACGGCGTCGACGGCCAGGCGGTCGCGTCCGACGACGGCATCGTGGTCCGCATCCCCGACACCGACGCCGAGCCGCCGGGCGGCGACGTGATCGTGTTCGAGCCCGACGAGATCGAGTCGATCGTGACCGACGAGGTCGGCGGCTCGGCGCTGTTCGCGAGCCGGTTCCGCGAGTGTGCGGCCCGCGCGCTGCTGCTCCCCCGCCGCGACCCGGGCCGCCGCTCGCCGCTGTGGCAGCAGCGCCAGCGCTCGGCCGCGCTGCTCGAGGTCGCGTCGAGGTACCCGTCGTTCCCGATCGTCCTCGAGGCGGTCCGCGAGTGCCTCCAGGACGTCTACGACCTGCCGAGCCTGGTCGCGCTGATGCGTGGCGTCGACCGCCGCGAGGTGCAGGTCGTCGACGTCTCGACCACGCAGCCCTCGCCGTTCGCGCGCAGCCTGCTGTTCGGCTACGTCGCCCAGTTCATGTACGAGGGCGACTCGCCGATCGCCGAGCGCCGGGCCGCGGCGCTCTCGCTCGACCAGGGCCTGCTCGCCGAGCTGCTCGGCCGCGCCGAGCTGCGCGAGCTGCTCGACCCCGACGTGCTCGCCGAGGTGGAGGCCGAGCTGCAGCGCACCACGCCCGACCGCCGGGCGCGCGACGCCGAGGGGGTCGCCGACCTGCTCCGGCTGCTCGGCCCGCTCTCGACCGCGGAGGTCACCGAGCGCAGCACCCAGGACGCCACCGAGTGGCTCCGCGCGCTCGCCGACAGCCGCCGCGCCGTCGAGGTCCGGATGGCCGGCGAGGAGCGCTGGGCGGCGGTCGAGGACGTCGGCCGGCTGCGCGACGGGCTGGGCGTCCCGGTGCCGCCCGGCACTCCGGACGCGTTCACCGACCCCGTCGACGACCCGCTCGCCGACCTGGTCGCGCGGTACGCCCGCACCCACGGGCCGTTCACCGTCGAGCAGGTCGCCGAGCGGCTCGGACTCGGCGCCGCCGTCGTACGGCTCACCCTGCAGCGGCTGGCCGCCCACGGCCGGGTGCTCGACGGCGAGTTCCGCCCGTCCGGCACCGGCACGGAGTGGTGCGACGCCGAGGTGCTGCGCCGGCTGCGCCGCCGCTCCCTGGCCCGACTGCGCCACGAGATCGAGCCGGTCGAGCCGGAGACGCTCGGGCGGTTCCTGTCCGCGTGGCAGCACGTCACTTCGGCAGGCTCAGTACAACGGGGCGGCCGGCACCGGGGCGTCGACGGCGTCCTCACCGTGGTCGACCAGCTCGCCGGCTGCGCGGTGCCCGCCTCGGCACTCGAGCCGCTGGTGCTCGCGAGCCGGGTGCGCGACTACGAGACGTCGTACCTCGACGAGCTGACCGCCTCGGGCGAGGTCATCTGGGCCGGCCACGCGGCGCTGCCGGGCTCCGACGGCTGGGTGTCGCTGCACCTCGCCGACCAGGCCGAGCTGACGCTTCCCGAGCCGGCGCCCTTCGACCACTCGGAGCTGCACCAGGCGGTGCTCGACGCACTCGCCCCGGGTGGCGCCTGGTTCTTCCGCCAGCTCGCCGACCAGGTGGGCGCCACGTCCGACGCCGCGCTGTCGGCGGCCCTGTGGGACCTCGTGTGGGCGGGCCGGGTCAGCAACGACACCCTGGCGCCGCTCCGCGCGCTCACCCGCAGCGGCACGCCCAGCCACCGCAGCCGCCGCCCACCGCCGCGGCTCGGCCGGCGCCCCGGAGCCGGTCCGGTCCGCACCGGGCCGCCGGAGACCGCCGGCCGCTGGGCGCTGCTCCCCCGGATCGACACCGACCCGACCCGGCGCGCGCACGCGGTCGCCGAGCGGCTGCTGGACCGGCACGGCGTCGTGACCCGCGGCGCGGTGATGAGCGAGCGGGTGCCGGGCGGCTTCGCGGCGGTCTACAAGGTGCTATCGGCGTTCGAGGACTCCGGGCGCTGCCGCCGCGGCTACTTCGTCGCCGGCCTCGGGGCCGCGCAGTTCGGCACCGCGGGTGCCGTCGACCGGCTGCGCACGTTCGCGGAGGTGCCGGACGACGCGAAGCCGACGGCGGTCGCCCTGGCGGCCACGGACCCGGCCAACCCGTACGGCGCCGCGCTCCCCTGGCCGGAGACCAGCGGCCACCGGCCGGGCCGCAAGGCCGGCGCCATCGTCGTGCTCGTCGACGGCGTGCTCACCCTGTACGTCGAGCGCGGCGGCCGCACCCTGCTCACCTGGTCCGACGACCCCGACCGGTTGGGGCCGGCGGCCGCGTCGCTCGCCGACGCCGCCCACCGCGGCTCCCTCGGCCGGATGACCGTCGAGAAGGCCGACGGCGAGCAGCTGCTCGGCTCGGGCTCGACACCGCTGCGCGAGGCGCTCCAGGCGGCCGGGTTCGTGGCGACCCCGAAGGGGCTGCGGCTGAGGGCGACGAGTGCCTGAGGGCGACGCCGTCTGGCGCACCGCGCACCGCCTGGCCACCGCGCTGGACGGGCGCACGCTGACGCGCACGGACTTCCGGGTGCCCCAGCACGCGACGGCCGACCTCGCCGGCGGGACCGTCCTCGAGACCGTCTCGCGCGGCAAGCACCTGCTGACGCGCATCCGCACCCCGTCCGCGCACGGGGCGGAGGAGTGGACGCTGCACACCCACCTGAAGATGGAGGGCAGCTGGTGGGTCTACCGCGCCGGCGAGCGCTGGGGGAAGTCCGGCCACCTCGCCCGCGTGGTGCTCGAGGCCGGTGACCTGAGCGCCGTGGGGTTCCAGCTCGGCATCGTCGAGCTGCTCCCCCGCGACCGCGAGGAGGACGTCGTCGGGCACCTCGGTCCGGACCTGCTCGGCCCGGACTGGGACGAGGAGGAGGCGGTCCGCCGGCTCACCGCCAACCCCGACCGCCCGCTCGGCGAGGCGCTGCTCGACCAGCGCAACCTCGCCGGCATCGGCACGATCTACCGCAGCGAGCTGTGCTTCCTCACCGGCTACGACCCGCGCTCGCCGGTCGGCGTGGTCACGAACCCGCTGCGGATGGTGCGGCTGGTCCGGTCGATGCTCGAGCAGAACCGGCACCACGCCCAGATCGTCACCACCGGCGACAAGCGGCGCGGCCGCAGCCTGTGGGTCTACGGCCGCGGCACCGAGCGGTGCCTGCGCTGCGGCACGCCGATCGAGCGCGGCGAGCTCGGGCAGCCCGGCGTCGAGCGCGTGGCGTACTGGTGCCCGCGCTGCCAGCCGCCCCGGTGAGCGATCAGCCGGCGATCAGGCGGTGATCAGGCGGCGGAGGTGACCACGGCGCCCGCCGAGGCGGCGACCGGGATACGGGTCAGGCCCGCCGCGGCCTCCTCGAGGGCGACCAGGTCGGACACGTCGCGGAGCACGTCGGACAGCGCGACGTCGAGGGCCGCGCAGAGCGAGGCGAGCAGCTCGGAGCTGGCTTCCTTCTGGCCGCGCTCGATCTCGGAGATGTAGCCCAGGCTCACCCGGGCCTCGGCCGAGAGCTCGCGCAGCGTCAGACCGCGCTGCATCCGCACGTCGCGGAGCACGTCGCCGAGAAAACGACGGAACAGCACCATGCGCGTCTCCCTACCGAGTCCTTCCGAGTACGTGGAGTCCAACGCTACCCGAGGGGTGTTTCTTCCCGTCGCAGGATGGCCTCGAACGCGTCGAGCGCCTCCCGGACGGTGCGCTCCTGGACCTGCTCACGCTTGCCCGGCAGCTCGAGCGCGACCGCCTCGAGGAGCCCCGGTCCGGAGATGCCGACGAAGACGGTGCCCGGCGGCTTGCCCTCCTGGTCGGCCGGCCCCGCCACGCCGGTCGTGGCGATCCCGAACGTCGCACCCGTCAGGGCCCGCACGCCGGAGGCCATCGCCTTCGCGCACTCCGGCGAGACCACCCCGTGCTCCTCGATGATCTGCTGGTCGACGTCGAGCACCGAGGCCTTGAGCTCGGTCGCGTAGGTCACCACACCGCCGAGGTAGGTCTCCGAGGCCCCCGGGATGTCGGTCAGGGCGACCGCGAGCCGCCCGCCGGTCAGCGACTCGGCGGTCGCGACGGTCTGGCCCGCCGCGCGCAGCAGCAGGTGCACCCGCTTGAGGAGATCGGTCACGACCGCAACGTTAGCCTCACCCCATGGCGCTCCCGATCGCGGACTACGCCCTGATCGGCGACCGCCGGACGGGCGGCCTGGTCGGGCGGAACGGCTCGATCGACTGGCTGTGCCTGCCCCGGTTCGACTCCGGGGCCTGCTTCGCCGCCCTGCTCGGCACCGAGGAGCACGGCCACTGGCAGCTCTGCCCCGCAGGCGAGTACACCGTCGACCGTCGATACCTCGAGGACGCGACCGTCCTGGAGACCACGTTCACGACCGCCGACGGCGTCGTCACGCTCACCGACCTGATGCCGCGCGGCGACGGCCGCTCCGACGTCGTACGGCAGGTGGCGGGCGTCCGCGGCACGGTCCGGATGCGGCACGTGTGGCGGGTGCGCTTCGACTACGGCGCGATCGTCCCGTGGGTGCGCCGGCGCACGGTGGCCGGCGAGCAGGTGATCACCGCGATCGCGGGGCCGGACCAGCTGGTGCTGCGCGGTCCGCGGCTGCCGCGGGCCGACGACCACCGCCACGTCGACGAGTTCGAGGTCGCCGCCGGCGAGGTGCTGACGTTCTCGGCGACCTGGCTGCCCTCGCACGCCCCGCTCTCGGGCATCGGACTCCCCGCCGACGGCATCGCCGAGACGCTCCGGGCGGACCGCCGGTGGTCGGGCCGGTGCCGCTCCGACCTGCCCCACCCCGAGCTGGTCCGCCGCTCGCTGGCGACGCTGCGCCTGCTGACCGACGAGCAGACGGGCGGCATCGTCGCCGCACCGACCACGTCGCTCCCTGAGGATCCCGGGGGCGAGCGCAACTGGGACTACCGCTACTGCTGGCTGCGCGACGCCGCGCTCACCCTCGACGCGCTGCTGACCGCCGGCTACACCGACGAGGCGCAGCTGTGGCGCCGCTGGCTGCTGCGCACCGCGGCCGGCGACCCCCAGCACCTCCAGATCGTGTACGCCGCCGACGGGCACCGCCGGCTCACCGAGCTGACCCTCGACCACCTCCCCGGGTACGCCGGCTCGCGGCCGGTGCGCATCGGGAACGGCGCCGCGCTGCAGCGCCAGCTCGACGTCGTCGGCGAGGTGATGATCGCCCTCGAGCGGGCCCGCCAGGTCACCGGCCACGCCGACGCCGACGCCTGGGCGCTCCAGCGGGCGCTGGTCGAGGAGCTCGCCAAGGGCTGGCGCGCGAAGGACCACGGGCTGTGGGAGATCCGCGGCCCGCAGCGCCGGTTCACCCACTCGCAGGCGATGGTCTGGGCGGCGTTCGACCGGGCGGTGCGCGCGGTCGAGGACTTCGACCTGCCCGGCCCGGTCGACCACTGGCGACGGATCCGCGACACCGTGCGCGCCGAGGTGCTCGAGAAGGGGTACGACGCGGAGCGCGGCACGTTCGTGCAGCACTACGAGACGACCGCGGTCGACGCGTCCCTCCTCGTGCTCCCCTCGATCGGCTTCATCGCCGGCGACGACCCCCGGATGCTCGGCACCATCGCCGCCGTCGAGGAGGACCTCCTGCGCGACGGACTGGTGCTCCGCTACCGCACCGAGACCGGTGTCGACGGGCTGGCCGGCGACGAGCACCCGTTCCTCGCCTGCTCGTTCTGGCTGGTCTCGGCGTACACCGGCGCCGGCCGGGTCGGCGACGCCGAGGAGCTGTTCGACCGCCTCTGCGGGCTCGTGAACGACGTCGGACTCCTCTCCGAGGAGTACGACGCCGCCCACGGCCTGATGCTGGGCAACTTCCCCCAGGCCTTCAGCCACCTGGCGCTGGTCCGGGCGGCGTTCGACCTGGCGGACGCTAGTGCCCAGCGGGGTTCGTGACCCGCACCGTCACCTGGTCCGCACCGGGTGCGACGCCCGAGTCACCGGCGTACGACACGGTGAACGTGTAGGTCCCGCGCTTGAGCGACTTCTTCGGGAGCTCGAGCACCGCGCTGCCCCCGGACAGCTGGCCGCTGGTCAGCTCCCGGGCCCCGTCGAGGAGCGTGACGGTGCCGATCGGCGTGAGCCCGCCGGCGGTCACGGTCACCGGGATCCGCGGCGCCTCCTTGCTGAACACCACCGTGACGTCCTCGGCGTCCACCGTCGACGGCACCGGCCCGGTCTCCGGCAGGTCCAGCCCCACGACCTCCGGGTCGTGGTCGGAGGCGCGGAACTGGTTCGGCTCGTAGAAGTCGGTCGCGTTGTAGTTGTGGCGGCTGTACTCGAACGCCACCGACTCCTCGGCGTTGATCTGCCACACGTCGACGCCGGTCACCATCGCCGCGGCGGCGTCGTTCGCGAGCACGTGGTCCAGCGATCCGGACAGGCCGCCGAACGAGTACGTCGCCTCGCCGGGGCTCGTCGTCGACGCGAGGTTCGTGTACCCGTGCGCGTAGAGGACCTGCAGCGGGTCCTCCTGCGTGTAGGAGTTGAAGTCACCGGTGAGGAACACCTCGTCGGTGCCGCGGTCGGCCGCGAACCGCTCGGCGAACGGCCACAGCGCCTCGGCCTGGGCGACGCGGTCGGCGTTGGCATTGCCCTGGCCGTCCGGGTTCGGGGTCCCCGAGCCCTTGGACTTGAAGTGGTTCACCACGACCGCGAACGCGTCGCGGTCGGGAGCGCCCGCGGCCTTGAACGCCTGGGCCAGCGGCTCGCGCGCGTTCGAGAACGCCGGTGCGCCGGTCAGCACTTCGGACCCGCCCACGGGCGTGACGGTCGCCGGCCGGTAGATGAACGCCGTGCGGATCACGTCCTGCTCGGCCACCGGCGGCAGGTCCTCCGGGGCCGGCGACGGCACGAAGGCCCAGGTGCCGGCCCCCGCGGCCGCGTTGAGCGCGTCGACCAGCGAGGCCAGGGCGTCGTCCCGGTCCGGCTCGCCGAGGGCGACCGAGTTCTCGATCTCCTCCAGCGAGACGATGCTCGCGCCGAGCTCGTTGATCGCCGCGACGATCTTGGCGCGCTGACGCTGGAGGTCGTCGTCCTCGGCCGCGCCGCGCGGACCGGTCGCCCCGCAGTCCCGGTCGGTGACGTGGTTGCCGTCGCGGTCGTCGTAGTAGGTGCAGGCGCCCGGGTGCGCCGCGTCGTACGCGACGCCGGTGGTGTTGAAGTAGTTGAGCACGTTGAACGTCGCGAGCCGGAGGTCGCCGCCCAGGTCGCCGGGCGCGGCGTTCTCGGTGCGGGTGTTCTCGAACGTCGCCACGTCGGCGCCGCTGTCGGTCACCTGGTGGGTCGGCTGGAGCTTCCAGGTGCTGTTGCGCCAGTCCAGGACGACGGGCCCGGTGAAGTGGACGGCCGCGCCGACCCGGATCGGGTTGGCCTTCGACAGCCACGGCAGCGGGATGTCCTGGTTGCCGCCGCCGCCGGACGGCAGGAAGTTGATGCTCGACCCGTCGTCGAGGACGACGCCGCGGTCGGCGTTGTCGGCCTCGACCGCCGCGATCGCCGCGTGGTCCTGGGCGTCGGCGACGTCGGTCGGCTGGATGAGCGGGTGGTCGCCCGCGGCCAGCCCGATCTCGGCGTACTGGTTGGTCGAGTAGGTGTTGGTGACCGTGACGTCGTCGGTGGGCGTCCACAGCTCGCCCTCGTGCGCCTCGCGGTCGGCCGCGGCGGGCACGCTGCCGGTGTGCGGCGCCACCGCGGGCAGCGGGCTCGCCAGCGCGGTCACGGTCGGGCTGCCGATCTCGGTGAGGCCGTTGAACTCGGTGACCGTGCCCTCGACCCGGACGGAGTCACCCACGGCGACCTGCGCGGTCGCGGCGGAGCCGAACACGTAGACGGCGTCCGAGGCACCGGGCGTGGCGTCGGCGCCGTCGCCGCCGGACCCGCCGGACCCGCCGGACTGCAGGTAGAAGCCGTTGAAGCCACCGGTGGGGTACGCCGCGGTCACGACACCCTCGGTCACCACGTCCCGGCCGGCCAGGGGCGAGGTGTCCCCGGTGCCCTGGATCTCCGCGATGGTGGCCTCGGTCGGCTCGCCGGCCGGCGGCACGGTGTCGCCGTTCTCCGGGTTCGGGGCACCGACGGTGAAGTCGGTCGCGTTGTCATCGCTGTCCGCCGCGGTGCGCGACACCGAGGTGGCGTTGCCGGTGCCCGCGGTCTTCGCCGTCTCGAAGGTGTTGCTGTTGACGCCGACCAGGTCGACGATCCCCGGCCTGGTGGTCGAGCCGTCCGCGGCCGGGTTCAGGGCGGTGGTGCCGCTCGCGAGCCAGACGGTGAACGCGGTCCCGCTCATCGCGATGGTGCCGGTGGCGTTCGGCGTCGGGAGCGGGGTGCTGCCCCCGGACCCCTGAGCCTCCTGGACCAGGTAGTGCCCGCCGGCGGGGACCGAGCCGCTCAGCGTGGTCACGCCGGTCGCGGCCGCGGCGCTGCCGCTGCTGCGGTACTGGACGGACATGCCGTCGACGCTGATCGCCGCGGAGGTGGGGTTGTAGAGCTCGATGAAGTCGTGCGTGTACGTGGCGCCGGAGTTGCCGCCGCCACCGTAGGCCTCGCTGATGACGAGTCCGGTGCTCGCCGCGCTCGCCGGGGTGGTGGGGAGCAGGGCGAGTCCGGTGACCGCCGCGGCCAGGCCGGCGGCGACCGCCAGCCCCCGCGACGCCCGAGATGTCGTGGACATGGTTGACCTTCCGAGAGTGTTCCGAGAATTCAGTTGTGCCGGCTCGACGGTAGGGGGTCGCCGGGCCCCTGACCACCGTCGCGTCGTGAACAGCAGGGGTCGGCCGCGCGCGCTGGCGCCGCGGGCGCCCGCGGCGGGTTAGGTTACGGCCCTCGGCACACATCTCTAGGGAGACGACTCATGCAACCGAACCGTCGTACCGCTCGGGCCATCCCGGTGGCGGCTGCACTCACCTCGCTGGTGCTCGCCGGCGCCGCGGCCACCACCGCGTCCGCCGCGCCCGAGCGGAACACCGACCAGTCCCGCACGGCCGGCGCGTCCGGCCTCTCGGCCAAGACGTCCTACGCGAAGCTCGCCGGCAAGAGCGGCAAGAAGGACCTCGTCAAGCTCGACCTGCTGGCGTTCAACGACTTCCACGGCAACCTCGAGCCGCCGAGCAGCTCCAGCGGCCGGGTGAACAACACCAACGCGGGCGGCGCGGCCTACCTCGGCCGCCTGCTGGCCGACGAGCGGGCGAAGTCCCGGGCCGCCGGGGCCGTCCCGATCACGGTCTCCGCCGGCGACATCGTCGGCGCCTCGCCGCTGCTGTCGGCAGCGTTCCACGACGAGCCGACGATCAAGGTGATGAACGCGCTCGGGCTCCAGGTCGCATCGGTCGGCAACCACGAGTTCGACGAGGGCTGGCGGGAGCTGCGCCGTCTCCAGCACGGCGGCTGCCTCGACGACGGCACGGACGGCGCCAACGGGCAGAACTCCTGCCCGGGCGACCAGGACTTCGCGGGCGCGAAGTTCCGGTACCTCGCCGCGAACGTCGGGTGGACCGACCCGAGCGCCCACAAGAGCAAGACCCTCTTCCCGGCCACGAAGATCATGAAGGTCAAGGGCGAGAAGGTCGGCTTCATCGGCATGACGCTGGAGGGCACGCCCGACATCGTCACCGCGGCCGGTGTTCAAGGCCTGACCTTCTCCGACGAGGTGGAGACCGCCAACGCGCTGGTCCCGCAGCTGAAGAAGAAGGGCGTGAAGTCGATCGTCGTCCTGCTGCACGAGGGGGCGCTCCCGACCGACGCCACGGCGTACAACTCCTGCTCGGGCGTCAGCGGCGACGGCCTGGCGATCGCGCAGGACCTCAGCCCGGCGATCGACGTCGTCGTCTCCGGGCACACGCACCAGCCCTACAACTGCGTGGTCCAGGACCCGAGCGGCCAGCCCCGCCTGTTCACGAGCGCATACTCGTTCGGCCGGATGGTCACCAAGCTGCACCTGCTGATCGACCCGAAGACCCACGACATCGTGCGGCCGGCCGCCTTCGCGGAGAACCTGATCGCGATGAACGGCGAGTCGGTCTCGCCGCTGGCGAAGGTCCAGTCGATCATCGACACCTACAAGGCGCTGGTCTCCGCGATCGCCGACAAGGTGATCGGGCACATTGCCGACGGGTCCACGATCACCAAGGCTCAGGAGGCCGACGGCGAGTCGCCGCTCGGTGACCTGATCGCCGACGGCCAGGTGGCCGACCCCACCACGATCGAGGCCGGCGCCAGCGGCTCCACCGCCGACACGCCGGTGATCGCGCTGATGAACCCGGGCGGCATCCGGGTCGACCTGGTCGAGAACGAGGCCGGCGACGTCACGTACGGCGGCGCGTTCGCCGTCCAGCCGTTCAACAACTTCATGGTCTCGATGGACCTGACCGGCGCCCAGATCAAGGCGATCCTGAACCAGCAGTGGAACGGTGCCAACGAGTCGGGCCGCAAGATCCTCCAGGTCTCCGGTCTCACCTACACCTGGGACGCCTCGGACGCCGCCCTGCCCGACGCCGACGCCCTGGTGCCGGGCACGGTCCTGGTCGACGCCGACGCCGACCCGGCCACCCCGATGGTGCCGATCGAGGACGGGACGACCTACCGCGTCGTCGCCAACAACTTCCTCGCCGGCGGCGGCGACGGCTTCGCCGGCTTCAAGGACGCGACCAACACGTACTTCGGCGGTCTCGACGTCGACTCGCTGCGGATGTACCTGGAGGCCCACGACCCGGTCGCCACGCCGGTGACCGACCGGATCACCAAGCAGGACTGATCCCCGGATCGATCCGCATCGACCCGCATCGGCCCGCTCGGCACCGCGCCGGGCGGGTCGGTGGCATTTCGGGCCGGCCTCTGCCGTTCCGGGCCGGTCCCTGCGCAATTGCGCGACCAGACTGGCTGACCGGCGAGTAGCGGCAGTCTGACCGTTCAATTGCGCGGTCAGACTGCCGGGCGCCGGCCTCTGCCGTTCCGGGCCGGTCCCTGCACAATTGCGCGACCAGACTGGCTGACCGGCGAGTAGCGGCAGTCTGACCGTTCAATTGCGCGGTCAGACTGCCGGGCGCCTCGCGCCTCGCGCCTCGCGCCTCGCGCCTCAGCGTCTCGCGCCTCAGCGGCTGCGGAGCGCCGCCCGCTGCTTCCACACGTCGCGGTAGAACTCCCAGCCCGACCACAGCGTGAGGACGACGGCCACGGCCAGACAGACCTGGGCGGCGTAGAACAGCACCTCGCCCGGGACCTCCGCCCAGCCCGGCAGGTCCGGGTCGCGCAGCGGCAGGCAGAGGAAGCCGAGCGCCACCGCCTGGAAGGTCGTCTTGAGCTTGCCCAGGTCGGCGGCCGCGATGACGACCTTCTTCAGCACCGAGAGGCGCAGCAGGGTCACGCTCCACTCCCGGAGCAGCACCACGATCGTCACCCACCACCACACGTCGCCCACGACCGACAGGCCGATCAAGGCCATGCCGGTGATCGCCTTGTCGGCGATCGGGTCGGCGATCTTGCCGAAGTTCGTGACCAGGTCGTGCTTGCGGGCCAGGTCGCCGTCGATCTTGTCGGTCACCATGGCGACGACGAAGATCGCCCACGCCACGCACCGCCAGGTGATGTCGTTCCCGCCGTCGACGAGCAGCGCCCAGCCGAAGAACGGCACCAGGACGATCCGCAGGGTCGTGAGGACGTTCGGGACGTTCCAGTTGCTGGGCTGGGCCTTCGTCACCTCGGTCATCACAACGTCCGAGCGTAGAGGTCGACGCCCTCGGAGCCGACGACGGTCGCGCGGACCAGGTGGCCGACGCCCGCGTCGCTGTCGAGCAGGTACGTCGAGCCGTCCACCTCGGGACCCTGGTGGGCCGCCCGGCCCTCCACCGTGTCGTCGTCGACCCGCTCGACGAGCACCTCGACGGTCTCGCCGACCCGCTCCGCGGCCCGCTGCGAGGTGAGCTCCTCGACGAGCGCGCTCACGTGCTCGGCCCGGGCCCGGACCTCGTCCTCGTCCAGCTTGTCGTCGTAGGTCGCCGCCTCGGTGCCGTCCTCGTCGGAGTAGCCGAAGACGCCGGTGACGTCCATCCGCGCGGCCACCAGGAAGTCGCAGAGCGTCTCGAGGTCCTCCTCGGTCTCGCCGGGGAACCCGACGATCACGTTGCTGCGCACGCCCGCCTCCGGCGCGAGCGCCCGGATCCGCTCCAGCAGGGCCAGGAAGCTCCCGGGGTCGCCGAAGCGGCGCATCCGCCGGAGCACCGCCGCGCTGGCGTGCTGGAAGGACAGGTCGAAGTACGGCGTCACGCCCGGCGTGGTCGCGATCGTCTCGATCAGCCCGGGCCGCGTCTCGGCGGGCTGGAGGTAGGAGACCCGCACCCGGTCCACGCCGTCGACCGCGGCCAGCTCGGGCAGCAGCGTCTCGAGCAGCCGCAGGTCGCCGAGGTCCTTGCCGTACGACGTGGAGTTCTCGCTGACCAGGAACAGCTCGCGGACGCCCTGCTCGCCGAGCCAGCGCGCCTCCTGCAGCACGTCGCTGGGGCGGCGGCTGACGAACGAGCCGCGGAAGGACGGGATCGCGCAGAACGAGCAGCGCCGGTCGCAGCCGCTCGCGAGCTTGAGCGACGCGGTCGGGCCCGGGTCCAGGCGCCGGCGCACCGATGCCGGCCCGGACGCGTGGCCGGGTACCGGGGCGGTGGAGAGGGAGCGCTCGACCGGCGTGATCGGCAGCAGCAGCCGCCGGTCCTGCGGGGTGTGCGCCTGGTGGGTCTCCCCCGCGACGATCGCGCGCAGCCGGTCGGCGATGTCCGGGTAGTCGTCGAAGCCGAGGACGGCGTCGGCCTCGGGGAGGGAGTCGGCGAGCTCCTTGCCGTACCGCTCGGCCATGCAGCCGACGGCGACCACGGCCTGGGTCCGGCCGGTGGCCTTGAGGTCGGCGGCCTCCAGCAGCGTGTCCACCGAGTCCTTCTTCGCGGACTCGACGAAGCCGCAGGTGTTGACGACCACCGTGTCCGCGTCCGCGGGGTCCTCGACGAGGAGGAAGCCGCCGGCCTCGAGCCGGCCGGCCAGCTCCTCGGAGTCGACCTCGTTGCGGGCGCACCCGAGGGTCACCATCGCCACCGAGAGCAGGTCGGGGGTGTCAGTCGTCATGATCGACCGAGTATCTCAACCCGGCCGGGCCCGGACCTATTCGGCGGCGGCGAACGTGTTCTGGGCCGGCTGGCCGTCCGCGCCCAGCGGGCCCCGGTCCTGGCCGTCGACGGTCACGCGCAGCCCGCCGTCGGAGGACTGCACCCGCACCGGCGGCGCGGCCTTGATCGTCCGGCTGTCGCCGAAGGCGAGGTCGCCGTTGAAGACGACGCTGCCGGCGCCGTCGCGGACCACGACGTGCGCCCCGCCCGCGGAGGCGTCGAGCACCACCGGAACCGCCGGACCGAGCTTGGTGCCGCTGGACGGCGAGCCGTTGAGCACCGGCGTCGAGTGCAGCTCCACCGGGCTGTCCATGATCAGCCGGGCGATCGACCAGGCGAGCACCACGGCCATCACGGCCGCGACCAGCACCGACCAGTTGGGCCCGCCACGGGTGCTGCGGATCGGACCGCCCTCGCGGGTGGCGAGCTCGGCCTCGAACACCCGGCGGGCGTCGATCGGGGCGTCGGCGTACCGCTCGTCGTACGACGCGAGCAGCGGCGCGGCGTCCAGGCCCAGGACCCGGGCGAGCGTGCGGAGGTGGCCACGGGCGTAGAAGTCACCCCCGCAGGGCGCGAAGTCGTCGACCTCGATCGACTCGATGACGTGCGGGCGGATCCGGGTCCGCTCGGCGAGCTGGTCGACGCTGAGCGACAGCCGGCCGCGCGCGGCCGCGATCTCCGGCCCGATGACCGGGTCGGCGGCGACCTCCGGCGCCAGGTCGTCGACGAGCAGCGGGTCGAACTGGTGGGTCAGCTCGCCGACCTCGGGCAGGGCGAGCTGGGTGACGTCCTCGTCGTCGACCGGATCGATCCGGAGCGCCGCGGCGCCCTCGAAGCGCACCTCGGAGCGGACGCCGATGACCGTGTCGCGCAACGGCAGCGGGGTCGCGCTGGCGACCGGCGCGGGCGCCTCGACCGCGGGCTCCCGGTCCCGGCTCAGCAGCCGGTCGGCCACGAAGCCGATGCCCCGCGCGATCGTGGGCCGGGGGTCGTGCAGGACCGGGTGGTGCGGGTCCTCGTGCCGGTCCTCGGGCAGGTTCTCGTGCGGGTCCTCGTCGGTGTCCTCCTCGTACGCCGCGTCCCACTCGTCGAGCTGCTCGGGCACCAGCTCGACGACCTGGTCCGGGTTCCCGGCGAGCAGCTCGAGCGCGCGCGTCAGGTCGCCGTCGGCGCCGACGACGCGGGTGGACAGCGACAGCGTGACCGAGGGGTGGTCGGCCTCGGGGTCGCGCGGCACCAGCACCAGCCGTCCGTCGCGGAACGGCCCGCGGCGCGGCTCGTGCTCGACGTACTCGATCTCGTCCCAGGGCAGCCCGCGCCAGGTGCGGCCCTTGCGGATCCGCACGCCGAGCCCGTCGACGACGACGAGCGGCACCCGGCCGTCGAGCAGCGACTGGAGGTGCGCGACGGCGATGGCGCCGGTGACGAGGGCCAGGGCCCCGTCCAGCCAGCTGCCGCCGCCGACCGTACGGGTCAGGTAGGCGATCGCCACGATCGCCGCGACCGCGCCGACGGCGCCGGCCACCCGGGCGTCGGTGCGGACCTCGAGCGATCCCTGCTTCTCTTCGACCAGACTGGTCACATCTCCCCCTGGAGGGTCGCGATCACGGCATCGATCTCGTCGGGCTTGACCAGCACGTCGCGCGCCTTGGAGCCCTCGCTGGGCCCGACCACGCCACGGCTCTCGAGGATGTCCATCAGCCGGCCCGCCTTGGCGAAGCCGACCCGGAGCTTGCGCTGCAGCATCGAGGTGGACCCGAACTGCGTGGAGACGACCAGCTCGATCGCCTGGATCACCAGGTCGAGGTCGTCACCGATGTCGTCGTCCAGCTCCCGCTTGCTGGCCGCCGGCGCCGTGACGTCCTCGCGGTACGACGGCTCCAGCTGGCCCTTGCAGTGCTGGACGACCTGGTGGATCTCGGCCTCGGTCACCCAGGAGCCCTGGATACGGGCGGGCTTGGAGGCGCCCATCGGCAGGAACAGCCCGTCACCCTGGCCGACCAGCTTCTCCGCGCCCGGCTGGTCGAGGATGACCCGGCTGTCGGCGAGGCTCGAGGTGGCGAACGCCAGCCGCGACGGCACGTTGGCCTTGATCAGGCCGGTCACGACGTCGACCGACGGGCGCTGCGTCGCGAGCACCAGGTGGATGCCCGCGGCACGCGCCAGCTGGGTGATGCGGACGACCGCGTCCTCGACGTCGCGCGGCGCGACCATCATCAGGTCCGCGAGCTCGTCGACGATCACCAGCAGGTACGGGTACGGCGCCAGCTCGCGCTCGCTGCCCGGCGGCAGCGTGACCTTGCCGGCGCGCACCGCCTTGTTGAAGTCGTCGACGTGGCGGAACCCGAAGTTGGCGAGGTCGTCGTACCGCAGGTCCATCTCGCGGACCACCCACGCCAGCGCCTCGGCGGCCTTCTTGGGGTTGGTGATGATCGGCGTGATCAGGTGCGGCACGCCCTCGTAGGCGTTCAGCTCGACCCGCTTCGGGTCGACCATGATCATCCGCACCTCGTCCGGCGTGGCGCGCATCAGGATCGAGGTGATCATCGAGTTGATGAACGACGACTTGCCGGAGCCGGTGGCGCCGGCGACCAGCAGGTGCGGCATCTTCGCGAGGTTCGCGACGACGAAGCCGCCCTCCACGTCCTTGCCGAGGCCGGCCACCATCGGGTGGTGGTCGGAGCGAGCGGTGTTGGACCGCAGCACGTCGCCGAGGGAGACGATCTCCTTGTCCAGGTTGGGGATCTCGACGCCGACCGCGGACTTGCCGGGGATCGGGCTGAGGATCCGCACGTCGGCCGAGGCGACGGCGTACGCGATGTTCTTCTGGATGTTGGTGATCTTCTCGACCTTCACGCCCGGGCCGAGCTCGACCTCGTAGCGGGTGACGGTCGGGCCGCGCGTGTAGCCGGTGACCTGGGCGTCGATCGAGAACTCCTCGAGCACCTGGGTGAGCCGGTCCACGATCGCGTCGCTGGCCTTGGAGCGCGCCTTGTGCGGCGAGCCGGGCTTGAGCACCTCGTTGCCGGGCAGCGCGTAGGCGACGTCGCCGGACAGCGCGAGCTGCTCGACCCGCGGGGGCAGCGGGGTGTGCGGAGGCGGCTCCAGCTCGGTCTTGGTCTCGACCAGGTCCGGGCTGACCGGCTCGGGCGCGAAGATGTCCAGGCCGTCGTCGGTCGTCTCGAGCCGCTTCTTGCGCTTGCGCAGCTCGCGGTCCGACAGCACCGGGGTGTCGTACGCCGGGTCGCCCATGTCCGGGTCGATCTCGCCGGCCTCGTCCGCGAGCTTGCGGCGCCGGCTCCGCGCCGGGGTCTCGGGCTCGGGCTCGACGTGCTCGTGGCCGAGCAGCCGGTCGCGGGTCTCGGCGAGCCGCGCGGGCACCTGGTACAGCGGGGTCGCGGTGATGATGAGGACGCCGAAGAACGCGAGCAGCAGGAGCAGCGGCACCACGACCAGCTCGGAGCGGAGCAGGTCGAGGAGCAGGCTGGAGACGACGTACCCGACGGCGCCGCCGGCGGTGCGCAGGTCGGAGGTGTCGCCCATCTCGGGCTGGGGGTTGCCGCTGGCGATCTGGACGACGCCGAGCAGGCCGAAGGAGAACGCGGACCAGCCGACCACCTGGCGGCCCACGGGGCCGTTGTGCTCGGGGTCGCGCATCGTGCGCCAGCCGACGTAGAGCAGCGCGAGCGGCACGAGGAAGCCGACCTTGCCGACCGAGCCCTCGACGACCGTGCGGGCGGCGTCCATGATCGAGCCCGGCAGCTGCCACCACACCGCGGCGGCGACGACGACCGCGATGCCGAGGAGCGAGAGCCCGATCCCGTCGCGGCGGTGCTCGGGCTCGAGGTCCCGGGCGGTGTGCCCGATGCCGCGGGCGACCGCGCCGACCCCGTGCGCCAGGCCGAGCCAGACCGCGGCGACGCCGCGGAACAGCGCGGTGAACAGCTGGGCGACCGGCCCCGGCCCGCTGCGCACCGCGCGCGGCGCCGGGCGGCGCGCCGCGGGCTTGCGCGTGGGCTTGCGGGTCGACTTCTTCGGGGCAGGCTTGCGCCGGGGGCTGGTACTCCGGGTTGCAGTGCTCGAGCTCTTCGACGTGGATCGTGTCGAGGACGTGCTCTTGCTCCGCGACCCCGGCGGGGAAGACGTACGGGTCGCCATAGTTGACACCCTACGCAGGGGTCACTCCCGTCACACGCATCACAGGAGTGCGTGTCGGAGACGCGCCAGCGGATCCGACGATGGTGGAGGCCCGTTGGTCGAGCCTGTCGAGACCCCGGGACCGGGCCGGGGCCGGATCACCGACACCGGGTCGGCGCTCGTCTCACCGGGTCTCGACACGCGGGTCGCGACTTCGCAAGCTCAGTCGCGCCGCTCGCTCGACCACCATCAGCGGGTCCGCTGACGCGTCCCCGCTCACGCCTCGATGACGACCGGGATGATCATCGGCCGGCGGCGGTGGGTGTTGCTCACCCAGCGGCCGACGGTACGGCGGACCGTCTGCTGGAGCTGGTAGGAGTCGGTGTTGCCCTCGCGGAGCTGCGCGTCGAGGGCGTCGATGATCGGCTGCTTGACCTCGTCGAACGTCGTGTCGTCCTCGGCGAAGCCGCGCGCGTGGATCTCCGGCCCGGCGGACACCTTCCCGCTCACGGAGTCGACGACCACGATCACCGAGATGAAGCCCTCCTCGCCGAGGATCCGGCGGTCCTTGAGGTCGGACTCGGTGATGTCGCCGACCGACGAGCCGTCCACGAAGACGTAGCCGCACTCGACCTTGCCCGAGACCTCGGCGAACCCGTCGACCAGGTCGACGACCACGCCGTCCTCGGCGATCACGACGTTGTCGACGCCGGTGGCGGCCGCCAGCGCGCCGTTGGCGAGCATGTGCCGGATCTCGCCGTGCACGGGCAGCACGTTGCGCGGCTTGACGATGTTGTAGCAGTAGAGCAGCTCGCCGGCGCTGGCGTGCCCGGAGACGTGCACGAGCGCGTTGCCCTTGTGCACGACGCGGGCGCCCCAGCGGGCCAGCCCGTTGATGACCCGGTAGACCGCGTTCTCGTTGCCTGGGATGAGGCTCGAGGCGAGCAGGACGGTGTCGCCCTCCTCGATGTGCACGAAGTTGTGGTTGCGCTGGGCGATCCGGCTCAGCGCGCTCATCGGCTCGCCCTGCGAGCCGGTGGAGATCAGCACCTGGCGCTCCGGCGGCAGGTCGGCGAGGTCCTTGGCCTCGACCAGGACGCCCGGCGGGACGTTGAGGTAGCCGAGGTCGCGGGCGATGCCCATGTTGCGGACCATCGAGCGGCCGACGTACGCGACCTTGCGGTCGTGGGCGACGGCGGCGTCGAGGACCTGCTGGACGCGGTGCACGTGGGAGGCGAAGCAGGCGACGATGACGCGCTGCGCCGACTCGCGGAAGACCTGGTCGATGACCGGGGTGATCGACTTCTCCGCCGGCGTGAAGCCCGGGGTCTCGGCGTTCGTGGAGTCGGTGAGGAAGAGGTCGACGCCCTCCTCCCCCAGCCGGGCGAACGCGCGCAGGTCGGTGATCCGGCCGTCCAGCGGCAGCTGGTCCATCTTGAAGTCGCCGGTGTGCAGCACCATCCCCGCACCGGTGCGGATCGCGACCGCGAGCGCGTCGGGGATCGAGTGGTTGACCGCGACGAACTCCAGGTCGAACGGGCCGAGCTTCAGCCGGTCGCCCTCGCGGACCTTGTGGTGGACCGTCTCGCGGAGCCGGTGCTCGCGGAGCTTGGAGTCCAGCAGCGCCAGGGTCAGCTCGGAGCCGACCAGCGGGATGTCCCGCCGCTCGCGCAGGAGGTACGGCGTCGCGCCGATGTGGTCCTCGTGGCCGTGGGTCAGCACGAGCGCCTCGACCTGGTCGAGCCGGTCGCGGATCGACGACCAGTCCGGGAGGATCAGGTCGACGCCCGGGTGGTGGTCCTCGGGGAACAGCACCCCGCAGTCGACGATCAGGAGGCGGCCGTCGTACTCGAAGACGGTCATGTTGCGCCCGACCTCGCCGAGGCCGCCCAAGGGGATGACCCGCAGGCCCCCCTTCGGCAGTGCGGCCGGTGCGGAGAGCTCGGGGTGGGGGTGACTCAATGTGTGTCCTTCTAGAGGAGGCCGGAGGCTTCGAGCCCCCTGCGCAGCGCCTCGACCTCGGCGTCGTCGAGCGGCACCAACGGGCCGCGGACGTTCCGGTTGTCGAGGACGCCGAGCAGCTGGAGGCTGGCCTTGGCGGTGGTCGCTCCGTAGTTGGGGACGCCCATGATGGCGTCGATCGCGGGGAGCAGCCGCGTGAAGATGCGGAGGGCCTCGGCGTGGTCGCCGGCCCAGAAGGCCTCGGCCATGGCCCGGGTCTGGTCGCCGGCGGCGTGGCCGACCACCGACACGAACCCGACCGCGCCGTGCGCGAGCCAGCCGAGGTTGTTGGCGTCGTCGCCGGAGTAGACGGCGTAGCCGAGCTCGGTGAGCCGGACGCCGCGCTGGTAGTCGCCGACGGCGTCCTTGACGGCCACCACGTTGTGCATCCGGATCGCCTGCTCGTAGGTCTCGAACGCGATCTGGGTCCCGGTGCGGCCCGGGACGTCGTAGAGCATGACCGGTACGTCGGTCGCCTCGGCCACCGAGCGGAAGTGGTGGAGCACGCCGGCCTGGCCGGGCTTGTTGTAGTACGGGGTCACCAGCAGCAGGCCGTCGGCGCCGACCTTGGCCGCCTGCTGGGCGAGCTCGACCGAGTGGGCCGTGGAGTTGGTGCCGACGCCCGCGACGACCGTGGCGCGGTCGCCCACGGCGTCCTTGACGGCGGCGAGGATCGCGCCGTCCTCCTCGGTCGTGGTGGTCGGCGACTCGCCGGTCGTGCCGGACACGACGACGCCGTCGTGGCCGTGGTCGACCAGGTGCGCGGCGATCCGCGCGGTGCCCTCGAGGTCCACCGTGCCGTCGTCGTGGAACGCGGTGGCCATCGCCGTCAGGACGTGACCGAACGGTGCAGCGGGCGCGGACGTCATGCGCTCTAGGTTATCGCTCCGCCCTCCGGTCAGACGTGCGGCATCACCTCGCGCGCCACGAGGCGCAGGTGGTCGAGGTCGCCGAGGTCGAGGAACTGCAGGTAGACCCGCTCGCTGCCGAGCTCGGCGTACCGCCGGATCCTCTCGACGGCCTCCTCGGGCGTGCCGGCGACGCCGTTCTCGCGCAGCTCGTCCTTGTCGCGCCCGATCGCGGCGGCCCGGCGCTCGATCTCCGCCTCGTCGGCGCCCACGCAGACGATCAGCGCGTTGGACCAGCGCATCGTCCCGGGGTCGCGGTCCGCGCGCTCGCAGGCCTCCCGGACCCGCTGGAACTGCGCGCTCGTGGTCTCCACGTCGACGAACGGCAGGTTGAACTCGTCGGCGTAGCGCGCCGCCAGCTCCGGCGTCCGGCGCTTGCCCGTGCCGCCGATCAGCACCGGGGGCTTGGCCTGGGCGGGCTTCGGCAGCGCCGGGCTGTCCTGCAGCTGGTAGTGCTTCCCGTCGTGGGTGAACCGCTCCCCCACGGGCGTCGCCCACAGGCCGGTGATGATCGCGAGCTGCTCCTCGAGCCGGTCGAACCGCTCCCCCGTGTCCGGGAACGGGATGCCGTACGCCGTGTGCTCCTCGGTGAACCAGCCCGCACCGAGGCCGAGCTCCACCCGCCCGCCGCTCATCGCGTCGACGTTCGCGACGCTGATCGCCAGCGGCCCCGGCAGCCGGAACGTCGCGCTGGTCATCATCGTGCCGAGCCGGATGGTGCTGGTCTCGCGGGCGATCCCCGCCAGCGTGATCCAGGCGTCGCTCGGTCCCGGCAGCCCGTCGGTCCCCATCGCGAGGTAGTGGTCGGAACGGAAGAACGCGCCGAACCCGAGGCCCTCCGCCTCCTTCGCCACCGTCACGAGGTCGTCGTACGTCGCGCCCTGCTGGGGCTCGGTGAACACGCGCAGTTCCATGCCGTCACCCTGTCAGGTCGCGCAAACGCGGCCGCGCCCGCTACCGGTTGAGGACGTACAGCAGGATCGCGGTGACGACGAGGGACAGCAGCAGGGAGCCGGCGCACCCCAGTCGGTTGCTGAAGAAGAAGAACATCCTCCTGCGGTGGCCCGGGAGCGCGGGCGGCAAACCCCCCGCGGTCACCGCACGGTCACGCGTGCCACGCTGGGCGCCCACCCGTACGGCGAGATCGAGGAGGTCCGTGATGTCCCGCGTGGCGGAGCTGCTCGCGCAGTGCCGGAGCACCCTGGACCGGGTGGCTCCGGAGGACCTCGCCGCCGAGCAGGCGGCCGGTGCGCTGGTGGTCGACATCCGGCCGGTGGAGCAGCGCCGGCGGGACGGCGAGCTGCCGGGCGCGGTGGTCGTCGACCGGAACGTGCTGGAGTGGCGGCTGGACCCGACCAGCCCGGACCGGCTCGCCGTGTCGAACGACGCCGGCCGCCGGATCGTGCTGGTCTGCCACGAGGGCTACTCCTCGAGCCTCGCCGCGCACACGCTCCAGCAGCTCGGGCTGCCGCGCGCCACCGACCTGGTGGGGGGCTTCCAGGCCTGGGCGCTCAGCCGAGCCAGTCGCGGCGCAGCCAGGTGACCCGCTCGTACCCCTCGCGCGGCTCGCGCTCGACCTCCACCCACACGGCGCGGTCGATCGCCGGGTAGAACGCGTCGCCCTCCGGCGACAGCGGCACCTCGCTGATGATCTGCTCGGCGGCCATCGGCAGCGCATCGGCGTACACCTGCGCGCCGCCGGCGACGATCACCTCGCCCGGCAGCAGCGCCGCCTGCGCGAGCGCCTCGGTGAGCGAGTGCGCGACCAGCACGCCGTCCGCGCTCCACGAGGGGTCGCGGGTGAGCACGATCGTGGTCCGCCCCGGCAGCGGCCGGCCGATGGACTCGTACGTCGCCCGCCCCATCAGCAGCGTGTGCCCCATCGTGAGCCGCTTGAACTCCGCCTGCTCCCCGGGGATCTTCCAGGGGATGTCGGGGCCGTTGCCGATCACCCCGTTGCGGGCCACGGCCGCGACGAGCACGATCCGCTTGCTCATGCAGCGCTCATACGGCGATCGGGGCCTTGATGCCCGGGTGCGGGTCGTACCCCTCGATCGCGATGTGCTCGAGGTCGAACGCGTCGAGCTCGGTCACCGAGGGGTCGAGGACCAGCGTGGGCAGGGGTCGCGGCTCGCGGGTGAGCTGGAGCTGCGCCTGCTCCAGGTGGTTGAGGTAGAGGTGTGCGTCGCCGAGCGTGTGCACGAAGTCGCCGACCTCGAGGCCGGTGACCTGGGCGACCATGTGGGTCAGCAGCGCGTAGGAGGCGATGTTGAACGGCACGCCGAGGAACACGTCCGCGGAGCGTTGGTAGAGCTGGCAGGACAGTCGTCCGTCGGCGACGTAGAACTGGAACAGCGCGTGGCAGGGCGCGAGCGCCATGTCCGGGATGTCCGCGACGTTCCAGGCGGAGACGATGTGCCGGCGCGAGTCCGGGTTGTCCCGGATCTGCGACACCACCTGGGCGATCTGGTCGACGTGCCGGCCGTCGGGCGTCGGCCAGGAGCGCCACTGGTAGCCGTACACCGGCCCGAGGTCGCCGTTCTCGTCGGCCCACTCGTCCCAGATCGTGATGCCGCGGTCCTGGAGCCACTTGACGTTCGTGTCGCCGCGCAGGAACCACAGCAGCTCGCCGAACACCGACCGCGTGTGGATCTTCTTCGTGGTCACCAGCGGGAAGCCGGCGGCCAGGTCGAAGCGCATCTGGTGGCCGAAGACCGAGCGGGTGCCGGTGCCGGTGCGGTCGCCCTTCTCGACGCCCTCGTCGAGGATGCGCTGGAGGAGGTCGAGGTACTGCTGCACGGCTCCGACCTTAGTCCAGCGAGACCGTCCCGGAGATCGTCGTCCGCGTGTCGCCGCCGACCCAGATCGTCCCGTCGACCAGCTCGACGTGCACCCGCCCGGCCCGCTGCAGCACGGTCCCCTGCGAGGCGACGTACGACGCGGGCAGCCGGTCGCCCGCCAGCCACTGCCCGAGGCCCGCGTTGAGCGAGCCGGTGACCGGGTCCTCGGTGATCCCGTGACCGGGGCAGAACGCGCGCACCTCGACGTCCGCGGGACCGCCCGCGGGGTACGGGCCGACCACGCCGATCTCGAGGTCGCCGAACGCCGCCCAGTCCGGGCGCAGGTCGAGCACCGCCTGGGCGTCGCGCAGCAGCACCCCGACCCAGCCCGGCCCGTTGTCGATCCACGCGGTGTCGAGCAGCTCCGAGCGCGGGACCCGCAGGGCGGCGGCGATCGCGTCGACGTCCGCCTCGTCGACCGGTCCCGACCGCGTCAGGGGCGGCGCCGCGAAGGACAGGCGGCTCTGCCCCTCGCCAGGGGCGCGGCGGATCCGCACCAGCCCGGCGCCGCACTCCTGCACGAGGTCCTCGGCCGCCGGCGCTCCGCCGGCCTCGAGCCAGGCGTGCGCGCTGCCGAGCGTGGGGTGGCCGGCGAACGGCAGCTCCCCGCCCGGCGTCCAGATCCGCAGCCGGTAGTCCGCGGCGGGGTCGGTGGGCGCGAGCAGGAACGTCGTCTCCGAGAGGTTCGTCCACCGCGCGAACGCCGCCATCTGCTCGTCGCTGACGCCGTCGGCGTCGTGGACGACGGCGACCGGGTTGCCGAGCAGCGGCTCGGCGGAGAAGACGTCCACCTGGCTGAAGCGCATGCTCGCAACCTAGCGGGAGCTCACTGCGCGAACATCGCCCGGTCGGCGGCGGAGCGGACCGGCGCCACGTCGCTGCAGACGTTCGCCTCCAGCTCGCAGGTGCGCAGCACGTACAGCCGCGCCCGGGCGCCGTCCAGGTCGACCCCCTGGAGGTCGCTGAGGTTCGCCACCAGGTAGTCGACCTCGTGGTTGCTCCCGAACGCGGCGTCCACCACCCGCTCGTCCGGAGCGATCCCGGACGGCAGCCGGTCGCCGGAGCGCGTGCTGTAGATCAGCGGCGTGTACGGCGCGCCCGGCGTCCAGGGCCCGGGGATCCGGGTGAGCACGAAGTTGCCGCCGGGCGACACGATCGCGCCCTCGCCGCGCCGGACGAAGGAGACGCTGAAGAACGGCTGGACCATCTCGATCCGCCGGCCCTGCTGGTAGACCCGGGTCGCGGTGCCGACGTCGACCAGCCCGGGGTCGGGCAGCGGCACGGGCTGCTCCTGCGTCGGCTGCCAGGCGACGCTCCCGTTGTCGCTCGTCGAGTACACCCGGTCCTGGTCGATGGCGATCAGCCGGGTCTCGGGCGGGACGAGCAGGCTCCCGAGCTCTGCGCCGAGACCGATCGACCACACCACGATCCTGGTGCCCGGGTCGCCGGGCTCGAGCCAGGCCGCCCAGCCGTTCTCGGCCGACCCCAGGATGGTCGAGCCCACGCTGGTCCGGCCGACCATGTCGACCTCGCCGGCCGGGGAGACGATGCCGACGGCGCCCCCGGTGTCGACGAAGACCGCGCTCTCCCCGATCCCCGCCAGCGCGGTCACGCCCGGGATCTCGACCGTCACCTGCCGCAGGTGCAGGCGGCCGTCGTACCAGCCGATGTCGATCGGGTTCCGCGACGGGACGACGTGGAAGTCCGGCTCCGGCCGGGCGGGCTCGCCGGAGCGGTTCGCCAGCCACGTGGCACCGCCCAGCACGACGGCCCCGGCCGCCACCGCGGCGACGACGATGCGCAGCCGGCGCCGGCGCTGCTCGCGGGCGCGCGCCACGACGGCGTCGTAGGGCGCGGGCGAGACGTCGACGGCTCCGGCCGCCGTGCGGAACGCCGTCTCGGACCGCAGCGTGGCGGGCTGGATGAGCGCCAGGCCGTCGCGGAGGTCGTGGGCGACGCCCTCGAGCGGGACGTCGAGGACGTCCGCGACCTGCTGCTCGTCGAGGCCGGCGACCAGGTGCAGCACCACCGCCTCGCGCTGCGCGGGGGCCAGCAGCGCCAGCTGCTCCTCCAGCTGGTGGCGCAGCGCCTCCGCCTCCGTCGGGAGGTCGGCGGGCACGTTGGCCGCGACCGCGACCGGCCGGGGCAGCCCGTCGAGCACGAGTCCGTAGGCGTGGGCGTCGACGTCGTCGACGTCGTGCAGCCGCCGCCAGGCCGTGCGGCAGCGCGCCATGCCCGTGACGACGACGTCCTCCGCCTCGCCCGGCGGCAGGCCGATCAGGACCAGCGAGCGCACCAGGGACGGCCACCGCGCGGCCAGGTACGCCTCGAAGTCAGCGTCGTCCCCGGGCATGGGGACATTGTCCGCCCCGGGGTCAGGCGTGGAGGGACATCGGCCCGTAGACCTGGCGGTCGTGCTCGAAGAGCGTGACCGCGTCGACGCCGTGCTCGGCGAGGTCCGCCCAGATCTCCCCGACCCACGACTCGGCATCGGCCTGCGAGGCGAACCGCTGCCCGGCGAGCTCGCCGGGCACGCTCACCTCCGCGCCGGCGCCGTCCTCGAGGCGCCACCACCAGGGCCGGTCGGCGTTCGCGGGCTGGCGGAACGTGGTCGGGTGCTCGGGCAGGTTCATTCAGGACTCCCGGACGGACGGATCGAGGAACGGGGGCTTGGTGAGCTGGAAGATCTCGCGCCGACCGCGGATGTCGACACCGACCTCCGCGTCCGGGTTGACGACCGACGACACCAGGGCCAGTCCGATGCCCTTGCGCAGCGTCGGCGAGAACGTGCCCGAGGTGACCTCGCCCAGGGGCACGTCGGGGGTGAGGCTGACGGTCATGTGCGGGCGCGGGATGCCGCGGCCGACGGACACGATGCCGCGCAGCACCCGCTTCGGGCCGGCCTCCCGCTCGGCCACCAGCACGTCACGGCCCCAGAAGGCGTCCTTCTGCCAGCCGACCGCCCAGCCCAGCCGGGCCTCGTTGGGCGTCACGTCGAGCGAGATGTCCTGGCCGTGCAGCGGGTAGCCCATCTCGGTGCGCAGTGTGTCCCGGGCACCCAGGCCGCAGGCGAGGATGCCGTACTGCTCCCCCGCCGCCATCAGCGCGTCCCAGAGCGGGCCGGCGACGGCGTTGGGTGCCACGACCTCGTAGCCGCGCTCGCCGGTGTACCCGGTGCGGCACACGACGACGGTCTCGCCGCCGACTCCCTCGATCTCGGGGGCAGCTTCAGCGAACGACATGTAGTCGTGCCCGACCGGCAGCCCCACGGCCGCGAGCACCTCGTCGGAGTTCCTGCCCTGCACCGCCAGCACCGCGAAGTCGCGGTGCCGGTCGGTCACGGTGACCCCCGCGGGCGCCTCGGCCGCGAGCCGGCGCACCACCTCCGCGGTGTTGGCGGCGTTCGGGATCAGGAACACCCGGTCGTCGCCGTACAGGTAGGCGATCAGGTCGTCGACGATGCCGCCGGAGCCGTCGTCGCAGCAGAGCGTGTACTGCGCCTTGCCGGGCAAGATCCGCCGGAGGTCGTTGCTGAGCGTGCGGTTCACGAAGTCGGCGGCGCCCGGCCCCTCGACGACGGCCTTGCCGAGGTGGCTGACGTCGAAGATGCCGACGGACTCGCGGACGGTGGTGTGCTCCTTCACGACGCCCGCGGGGTACTCCAGCGGCATCGACCAGCCGCCGAACTCCGCGAACTTCGCGCCCAGCGCCTCGTGGCGGTCGTGGAGGGGGGACTGGAGGAGCGCTGCCATGGCCCGGAACCTACCTGACTCGCCACGTGACTATCGTGGCCCGGTGACCTCGTACACCCTGCGCAGCGCCAACCCCGCCAAGACCCGATGCGACGCCGTGGTCGTGGGGGTGGTGCAGGGCGCCAAGGGTCCCGAGCTCGCCGACGGAGGCGCCGAGGTCGCCGAGGCCTTCGGCCGCAAGCTGCGCCCGCTGCTCTCCGGGCTCGGCGTGACCGGCAAGTCCGGCGAGGTCGTCAAGATCCCCACCGCCGGCGCGATCGCGAGCCCGCTGCTGGTGCTCACCGGCCTGGGCAAGCGGCAGGACGCCACAGCGGTTCGCCGGGCCGCCGGCGTCGCCGCGCGCGCGGTCACCAACGTCGCATCGGTCGCGGTCGCCCTGCCCGCCGGCACCCCCGAGCTGGTCCGCGCGGCGACCGAGGGCTGGGAGCTCGGCGGCTACACGTTCACGACGTACAAGAAGGAGCAGGCGAAGGACGCGCCGGCCGACGTGGTCGTGCTCAGCCCGGTGGCCCGCAAGAAGGACGCCGTCGCGGCGTTCGAGGAGTCCCGCGTGGTAGCCCGTGCGGTCGCCGGCACCCGCGACTGGGTGAACACCCCGCCCGGTGACCTGACGCCGCCGGCGTTCGCCGACGCCGTCGTCGCGGCGACCAAGGAGGTCACCCAGGGCCGGGGCGCCCCGAAGATCGGCGTCCGGGTGCTCGACGAGAAGGAGCTCGCCGCCCTCGGCTGCGGCGGCATCCTCGGCGTCGGGATGGGCTCGGCCGCGCCGCCGCGGCTGGTCGAGCTCACGTACGCCCCGAAGGGCGCCGAGCGCCACCTCGCGCTGGTCGGCAAGGGCATCACCTTCGACTCCGGCGGCCTGACCATCAAGCCCGCGACGAGCATGCACGAGATGAAGTCGGACATGGCCGGTGCGGCCGCCATCGTCCAGGCGACGTACGCGATCGCCCGGCTGGGCCTGCCGATCAAGGTCAGCGCCTTCGCGCCGATGGCCGAGAACATGGTGTCCGGCTCGTCGGTGCGTCCCGGCGACGTGCTGACGATGTACGGCGGCACGACCGTCGAGGTGCTCAACACCGACGCCGAGGGCCGGCTGATCCTGGCCGACGCCCTGGTGCGCGCCACCGAGCAGCAGCCCGACGTGATCCTCGACGTCGCCACGCTGACCGGGCACATGGTGGTCGCGCTCGGCGACCGGGTGTCGGGCGTGATGGGCTCCGAGAACGTCGTCGCCGACGTGCTCGCCGCCGCGCAGACGGCGGGCGAGGAGATGTGGCCGATGCCGATCCCCGAGGCGATGTCGGAGCGGGTGCACAGCAGCAAGATCGCCGACCTCGCGCAGCACGACTGGATCCGGTGGGGCGGCGGGCTGTTCGCGGCGGCGTTCCTCCGCGAGTTCACCGCCGGCCGGCCGTGGGCGCACCTCGACATCGCCGGCCCGTCGTTCAACTCGGGCGGGGCCTGGGGCCACCAGACGCCGGGCGGCACGGGCGTCGCGGTCGCGACGCTCGTGGACTTCGCGCGGGCGCTGGCCGGCCGTTAGGCGTCGCCCATGAGCTTCTTGCGGCGGTTGTAGTCGCGCATCCGCTGCGGGATCCCGACCACGGCGGCGTCGTACGACGGGATCTGGTTGCGGTTGCAGAAGTCGTGCGCCCACTTCACCGACGGCACCCGGCGGCGGGTCCACTCGCCGTCGTGCGCGACCAGCAGCAGCGTGACGTCGCTGACCGCGGTCCGGGGCTCGACGAACCCCTCGACGCCGCGGCGCTCCGCGGTCCAGGTCTGCAGGTGCTCGAGGTCCATCGAGTCGGCCGCGCGCACCCGCGTCGATCCGGTGCGGAACCCGTCGCGCGCCGGGCGGCTCATCTTCGGGGCGCGCCGGAACCGGTCCATCCATGACATGCGGACAAGTGTGCCCTGCGGGGCTACCGGAGCGTAGGAACCTCGGTGTGGACACGTTGACGCCAGGTGCAAGGATGGTGCCCGTGGCCGATCCCGACTTCGACGTACTCATCCTGGGCGCCGGCTCCGGCGGCTACGCGTGTGCGCTGCGGGCGGCACAGCTGGGACTGACCGTCGGACTGGTGGAGAAGGGCAACGTCGGCGGTACCTGCCTGCACGTGGGCTGCATCCCGACCAAGGCGCTCCTGCACGCGGCGGAGGTCGCCGACCAGACCCGCGAGTCCGAGCAGTTCGGGGTGCGCGCCAGCCTCGAGGGCATCGACATGGCGGGCGTGAACGCCTACAAGGACGGCGTCGTCCAGCGGCTGTTCAAGGGTCTCACCGGCCTGATCAAGGGCCGCGGCATCACGGTCATCGAGGGCGCCGGCCGGCTCACCGGGCCGCGCGAGGTCACCGTCGACGGCAAGGCCTGGACCGGCCGGCACGTCGTGCTCGCCTCGGGCTCCTCCTCGCGCAGCCTGCCCGGCCTCGAGGTCGACGGCGAGCGGGTGATCACCTCCGAGCACGCGCTGCGGCTCGACCGGGTGCCGGCCTCCGTGGTCGTGCTCGGCGGCGGCGTGATCGGCTGCGAGTTCGCCAGCGTGTGGCGCTCCTTCGGCGCCGAGGTCACGATCGTCGAGGCGCTCCCCCGGCTGGTCCCGGCCGAGGACGAGGCGTCGTCGAAGGCGCTGGAGCGGGCGTTCCGCAAGCGCAAGATCGCCTTCCGCACCGACACGCGCTTCCACAGCGTCAAGGCCGGCGACTCCAGCGTCGCCGTGACCGTCGAGGGCGCCGGTGGTGAGCAGAGCGTGATCGAGGCCGACCTGCTGCTGGTCGCGGTCGGGCGCGGCCCGGTCACCGAGGGCCTCGGCTACGACGAGCAGGGCGTCACCATGGAGCGCGGCTTCGTGCTCACCGACGACCGCTGCCGCACGAACCTCGAGGGCGTGTACGCCGTCGGCGACATCGTCCCCGGCCTCCAGCTCGCGCACCGCGGCTTCCAGCAGGGCATCTTCGTCGCCGAGGACATCGCCGGGCTCGACCCGCGGCCGATCGACGAGGCGGGCATCCCGCGGGTGACGTACTCCCACCCGGAGGTCGCCTCGGTCGGCCTCTCCGAGGCGGACGCCGCGACGGCGTACGGCGCCGACGGCATCGAGACCGTGAGCTACGACCTGGGCGGCAACGGCAAGAGCCAGATCCTCAAGACGCAGGGCTTCGTGAAGCTGGTCCGCCGCAAGGACGGGCCGGTCGTCGGCGTCCACCTGGTCGGCGACCGGGTCGGCGAGCTCATCGGCGAGGCGCAGCTGATCTACAACTGGGAGGGGTACCCCGAGGACGTGGCCCCGCTCGTCCACGCCCACCCGACGCAGAACGAGGCGCTCGGCGAGGCCCACCTGGCCCTCGCGGGCAAGCCGCTCCACGCACACTCCTGACACCCGATCGAGACGAACCAGAAGCGAAGGAACTCCATGGCCACCGAAGTCAACCTGCCGGCACTCGGCGAGTCCGTCACCGAAGGCACCGTCACCCGCTGGCTCAAGCAGGTCGGCGACACGGTGGCGGTGGACGAGCCGCTCCTCGAGGTCTCCACCGACAAGGTCGACACCGAGATCCCGTCCCCGGTCGCCGGCACGCTGCTGGAGATCAAGGCGAACGAGGACGACACCGTCGAGGTCGGTGCGGTGCTCGCGCTGATCGGCGACGAGGGTGAGTCGTCGGGCGGCGGCGAGGACTCCGGCTCGCAGGAGCAGGAGTCGGCCCCCGAGCCGGAGCCGGAGCCGGAGCCCGAGCCGGAGCCCGAGCCGGAGGAGCAGAAGGCCGAGGAGCCCGAGGCCGCCGAGGAGCCCGCCCCCGCGGCCGAGGAGGCCGAGAAGCCGGCCGCCGAGACCAAGCCGTCCGGTGGCGGCGGGACGGCGGTGACGCTGCCCGCGCTGGGCGAGTCGGTCACCGAGGGCACGGTCACCCGCTGGCTGAAGTCGGTCGGCGACGAGGTGGCCGTGGACGAGCCGCTGCTCGAGGTCTCCACCGACAAGGTCGACACCGAGATCCCGTCGCCGGTCGCCGGCACGCTCCTGGAGATCAAGGTCCAGGAGGACGAGACCGTCGAGGTCGGCGCCGAGCTGGCCGTGGTCGGCGAGGCCGGCGCGGCCCCGGCCCAGGAGGAGAAGCAGCCCGAGCCGGAGCCCGAGCCCGAGCCCGAGCCGGAGCCGGAGCCGGAGCCCGAGCCCGAGCCGGCGAAGGAGGAGCCGGCCAAGGACGAGGAGACGCCCGCGCCGGCGTCCGCCCCCGAGCCCACGCCCGAGGCTGCCCCCGCGGCCCAGCAGGGCGAGCCGTCCGGCGACGGACCCGGGTACGTGACCCCGCTGGTCCGCAAGATGGCCGCCCAGCACAACGTGGACCTGTCGCGGATCACCGGCACCGGTGTCGGCGGCCGGATCCGCAAGCAGGACGTCCTCGACGCGGCGGCCCGGGCCCAGCAGCCCGCCGCCCCGGCGGCCGCACCGGCCGCGGNNTGCCGAGCGACGCGACGACGCCGTCGCCGCTGCGCGGCAAGACCGAGAAGCTGTCGCGGCTGCGCAAGATCATCGCGTCGCGGATGGTCGAGTCGCTGCAGAACTCCGCGCAGCTGACCCAGGTGATGGAGGTGGACGTCACCAACATCGCCCGGCTGCGGGACAGCGTCAAGGAGGACTTCCTGGCCCGCGAGGGCGTGAAGCTGACCTACCTGCCGTTCTTCGCCAAGGCCGCGATCGACGCGCTCAAGGTGCACCCCGCCCTGAACGCGACCATCGACACCGAGGCCGGCGAGGTGACCTACTTCGACCGCGAGCACCTCGCGATCGCGGTGGACACCGAGAAGGGCCTGCTCACCCCGGTGATCAAGGACGCGGGCGACCTGTCGGTGGCCGGCCTGGCCAAGAAGATCGCCGACATCGCCGGCCGCACCCGGTCGAACAAGATCGGTCCGGACGAGCTGTCCGGCGGCACGTTCACGATCACGAACCTCGGCAGCTTCGGCGCCCTGTTCGACACCCCGATCATCAACAAGCCGCAGGTCGCGATCCTCGGCCCCGGCGCGGTGGTCAAGCGCCCGGTGGTCATCGACGACCCGAACCTCGGCGAGACGATCGCGGTGCGCTACATGGTCTACCTGTCGCTGACCTACGACCACCAGCTGGTCGACGGCGCCGACGCGGGCCGGTTCCTGCGCGACGTCAAGGAGCGCCTCGAGGCCGGTCAGTTCGAGGTCTGAGCACAGCCGGTCGCGACGAAGGAGCGTCCGGCGTCGTGCGAAGAGGTTGAGGAGGCCGGTGGGCAGTCCCGAGCGGAGCGAGGGACTGCCCACCGGCCGTCTCGAAACCCCAGTGCGCGAGCCGTCGGTGGCGCCCGTCCCCTGGGCGACCAGGTGAGACAGGGCCGGTGACCAGGCCGCGACGCGCCCGGCACTTGTCGCCCCATGGCACGCTGACCGCATGCCGAAGACCGTCGTGATCGCCGGGGCGTCCGGCTTCCTGGGCACCCACCTCACCGAGGAGCTGACGAGCCGGGGCCATGCGGTGATCGCCCTGGTCCGCCGCCCGACGTCCGCGCCGGACGAGTCGGCGTGGGACCCCTACGCCGGGGTGTACGACCGCGACCTGGTCGAGCGCGCCGACGTGGTGGTCAACCTCGCGGGGGCACCGACCCTCGGCAACCCGCACTCGACGAAGTGGCAGCGCGAGCTGCGCGAGAGCCGGGTGACCACCACGCGGGTCCTGGCCGACGCGGTCGCGGCCAGCGACCGGAAGCCGGCGTTCCTCGCCGGCAACGCCATCGCCTGGTACGGCGACCACGGGGCCGAAGTCGTCACCGAGGAGTCGGACAGCCGCGGCGACAGCTTCATGACCGACGTGACCCGGGAGTGGCAGGACGCCGCGACCCCGGCCGTCGGCGCGGGCGCGCGGGTCTGCTTCCTGCGCACCGCGCCCGTCATCGACCGGCGCGGCGCACCGCTCAAGCAGCTGCGGGTCCTGACCAGGCTCGGGCTCGCGGCGCGGCTCGGCAGCGGCCGCCACTACATGGCGATGATCAGCATGCGCGACTGGGTCGGCGGGGTGACCCACCTCGTCGAGCACGACGACGTCAGCGGGCCGGTGAACCTCTGCAGCCCCGAGACGCCGACGAACCGGGAGTTCACCGACGCCCTCGCCCGGGCCCTGCACCGCAAGGCGGTCCTCGCGGTCCCGTCGTTCGCGATCGAGATCGGCGCCGGGAAGCTCTCCCCCGAGGCGCTCGGCTCGATCAACATGCGCCCCGCCGCGCTGGAGGCCGCGGGCTACCGGTTCCGGGACCGCACCGTCCACGAGGTCATCCGGACCGGACTGAGCTGACCCGCCACTCCCCCGCCACCCGCCGGAACGTCACGACGTGCCCGGTCGGCCGGTCCCGCGGCAGCGGCACGGCACCGGGGACGGCGACCCCGCCGATGACCCGGTCGGTCACCTCGAGCACCAGCCGGGCCGGCGCCTGGGCCCGCACCGAGACGCGCAGCAGCTGGGTGCGCATGCCGGCCACCCGCAGCCCGCGCGCCGTCCACACCCGGAGCATCGCCACGTCCCGGCGGCCGGCGACGGACCCGCTGGTGTAGAGCGTGCGCAGGCCGGCGGCGTCACCGGCCGACCACGCGGCCGCCCGGCGTTCGTCCCACGCGTGCAGGACGTCGGCGGGCTGGGGGCCGAGCGCGAGCACGGCGGGGAGCAGCAGCGGCAGCACGAGGAGGGCCTACCCGTTCCGCGGGTCGTCACCGCGGTCCTCCACAGGCAGTGGGACACTCGGCGGGTGCTGAGCCGTCGCACGCTCCTGCTCGGGGGCACCGCCGCCGCCGTGGTCGCCGGCACTGCCGTCGGAGTCGAGCAGGGTGTGCTGCCCGGGCGGCCCTGGCTGCAGGCCACGCTGCACCTCAACGGCGCCGCCGGGACCATCCCGGACGTCGAGCCGGGCCCCGTCGAGACGGGGACCTTCGTCTCGGCCGCCCGGCTCGGCGCCGAGACCGACTGGATCCTGATCCACCCGCCGGGCCACCACCAGCACCTCCCGCTCGTCGTCGCCCTGCACGGCCTCGGCGAGAGCCCCCGGACCCTGACCGGACCGACGTTCGGCCTGGATGGCTACCTCGCCGCGGCCGTCGTCGACGGCGTCCCGCCGTTCGCGATCGCGGCGGCGGACGGCGGCACGTCGTACTGGCACCAACGCCCGGACGGCGAGGACGCGTCGGCGATGGTCACCGACGAGCTGCTGCCGCTGCTCGGCCGCCACCACGGCGTGCGCACCGACCGGTTCGGGCTGCTCGGCTGGTCCATGGGCGGGTACGGCGCGCTCCGGCTGGCCGGTGAGCTCGGCCCGGACCGGGTGGCGGCGGTCGTCGCGGCGAGCCCGGCGATCTGGAGCGACCCAGGCGACGCGTCGCGATCCGGGTTCGACGACGCGGCCGAGTACGAGCGGTACTCGGTCGTCGGCCACCAGGACGACCTGGACGGCATCCCGGTGCGCGTCGACGTCGGCACCGGCGACCCGTTCTACCGCGACGTGCAGGACTACGTGGACTCGTTCCCCGACGGCGCGGACGTGACGAGCACCTTCGAGCCCGGGGCGCACGACCCGGCGTACTGGCGCCGGATGCTGCCCGACGAGCTGGCCTTCCTCGGCCGCGCAGTACGCTCGGCGTCGTGAACTTCGAGGAGGCCGGGCTCGTCGACTACCTCGCGGCGTGGGACCTCCAGCGGGAGGTCCACCAGCGGGTGGCGGACGGCGCGCAGGACGACACCGTGCTGCTGCTCGAGCACCCTCCGGTCTTCACCGCGGGCAAGCGCACCGAGCCCCACGAGCGGCCGCTGGACCCCGGCGGCGCGCCGGTCGTCGACGTCGACCGCGGCGGCAAGATCACCTTCCACGGGCCCGGCCAGCTGGTCGGCTACCCGATCGTCACCCTGCCCGACCACGTGAAGGTCGTCGACTACGTGCGCCGGGTCGAGGAGGCCCTGATCCGCGCCTGCGGCGATCTCGGCGTCGTGACCGCGCGGGTCCCGGGCCGCTCCGGCGTGTGGCTGCGGGCCGACGACCGCGGCCCCGAGCGCAAGGTCGCCGCGATCGGCATCCGGGTCAGCCGCGGCGTCACCATGCACGGCTTCGCGATCAACTGCGACGTCGACCTGGGGTGGTACGACCGGTTCGTCCCGTGCGGCATCGCCGACGCCGGCGTCACCTCCCTGAGCCGCGAGCTGGGCCGCGACGTGACCGTCGCCGAGGTGACGCCGTACGTCGAGAGGCACCTGCGCGAGTACCTCGCGTGGACGCCGTACGACGCCACCCCGGACTACGACCCGCGCCCCGAGCCGGGACGCCACCCGCGGATCGAGCTCGTCACTCCCTGACGCGTACACTCGGTCCACGTGACGCAAGCACCTGGCACCTCCCAGATATCGGCTCAGGGTCGCAAGCTGCTCCGGCTCGAAGTGCGCAACGCGGAGACCCCGATCGAGCGCAAGCCCGAGTGGATCAAGACCCGCGCCAAGATGGGACCGGAGTACAAGCACCTGCAGAGCCTGGTGAAGTCCGAGGGACTCCACACGGTCTGCCAGGAGGCCGGCTGCCCCAACATCTTCGAATGCTGGGAGGACCGCGAGGCGACGTTCCTCATCGGCGGCGACCAGTGCACCCGGCGCTGCGACTTCTGCCAGATCGACACCGGGAAGCCGCAGCCGCTCGACCGCGACGAGCCGCGCCGCGTCGCCGAGTCCGTGCAGACGATGGGCCTGAAGTACGCCACGATCACCGGCGTCGCGCGCGACGACCTCGAGGACGGCGGTGCCTGGCTGTACGCCGAGACCGTGCGCGCCATCCACGAGCTGAACCCCGACACCGGTGTCGAGAACCTGATCCCCGACTTCAACGGCAAGCCGGACCTGCTCCGCGAGGTGTTCGAGTCGCGGCCGGAGGTGCTCGCGCACAACGTCGAGACGGTGCCGCGGATCTTCAAGCGGATCCGGCCGGCGTTCCGCTACGAGCGCTCCCTCGACGTGATCACCCAGGCCCGCGACTTCGGCCTGGTCACCAAGTCGAACCTGATCCTGGGCATGGGCGAGACCCGCGAGGAGGTCAGCCAGGCGCTGCGCGACCTGCACTCCGCGGGCTGCGAGCTGGTCACGATCACCCAGTACCTGCGCCCGTCGGTGCGGCACCACCCGGTCGAGCGCTGGGTGAAGCCCGAGGAGTTCGTCGAGCTCAAGGACGAGGCCGACCAGATCGGCTTCTCCGGCGTGATGTCCGGTCCGCTGGTGCGTTCGTCGTACCGCGCCGGCCGGCTGTACCGTCAGGCGATGGACGCCCGCGCGGGCGTCGCGACCGCCTGAACCTCCTGACCCAGAACGAGGCACTGCAGAAGATGGCCAAGGAACCGAAGCCCGTCGACCCGGAGAAGATGAGCCGGACGGCGCAGTTCGTCGAGACCTACCGGATGGCCAAGCGCTCCGACCCGCGCCTGGGCCTGTGGGTCTTCGGGTCCCTGCTCCTCGGCCTGGTCATCGGCTTCGTCGTCTTCTGGGTGCTGCTGCCGACCGACGGCGTGCTGGGCGTCATCATCTCGGTCGTCGGCGCGCTGCTGCTCGGCACGCTGCTGGCGATGATCGTGTTCGGCCGCCGCGCGCAGAAGGCCGCCTACACGCAGATGGAGGGCCAGCCCGGCGCCGCCGCGGCCGCGCTGCGGATGCTGCGCCGCGGCTGGAAGTCCGACCCGGTCATCGCGTTCAACAAGCAGCAGGACGTCGTGCACCGCGTCGTCGGCCCTCCGGGGATCGTCCTGGTCGGCGAGGGCAACCCGAACCGGCTGCGCGCGCTGCTGACCTCCGAGCGCCGCAAGCACGAGCGGGTCGCCGCCGAGACGCCGATCCACGAGGTGATCTGCGGGAACGGCGAGGGCGAGGTCCCGCTGCCGAAGCTGGTCAAGCACGTCCAGAAGCTCGGCCGGCAGGTCAAGCCCGCCGAGATGACCGACATCCTGAACCGGCTCAAGGCGCTGGACGCCAACCGCTCGAACATCCCGCTGCCGAAGGGCCCGGTGCCGACCAGCATGAAGGGCATGCGGCAGAACATGCGTGGTAGGTGACGCGCCAGCGGCACCTACCGTCGGTGGTCGAGCAAGCCGCGCGACCGAGCTTGCGAGGTCGCGACCGGCGTGTCGAGACCCAGTGAGACGAGAGCAGGGCGGTGACCACGGTGGTCACCGCCCTGCGTCACTTCTGGGGTCTCGATGAGCTCAACCGACGACCCGCGATCACGCGCTGGGCGCGCCCGTCGCTCCCATCATCGAACCCAGGTCCGGCATGTCGGTGACCTGGTCGGCCGGCGGGGCCGCGATGTCGACGTCCTTGCCCCAGTCGGAGACGGTCATCTCCATCGAGGCGTCGGTGCCGCCCATCGGCAGCTGGTCCATGCTCATCTTCGTGAAGCGGTTCTGGTCGTCGAGCCAGAGGTCGTAGCTCACCGAGTCCGGCAGCTGGGCCTGGGCGCCCTCGGGCAGGTTGCCGCCCATCGAGGCCATCATCTTCTTCATGTCGACGGTGAG
The DNA here is from genome assembly GCF_039526625.1 of Nocardioides aquiterrae. Taxonomy (NCBI): domain Bacteria; kingdom Bacillati; phylum Actinomycetota; class Actinomycetes; order Propionibacteriales; family Nocardioidaceae; genus Nocardioides; species Nocardioides aquiterrae. Next base: position 255,773 of record NZ_BAAAJE010000015.1, on the reverse strand, counting down.
CTCGTAGTGGTCGAGGCCGTCCTCCTCTCCGACGTAGGTGACCTTCGAGATGCCGTCCTGCATCGTCTCCAGCGCCTTGGCCGGATCCATCTGGTCCATCATCTTGTCCAGGCCCATCGCGGCCAGCGGGCCCTTGGGGTCGGACGGGTCGATCTTCCAGAACTTGCCCTGGGTCAGCGGGCCCATCGACAGGTAGATGGTCCCGTCGACCATCCGGATGTCCATCTCCCCCGTGCTCTTGTCGCCGGCGGCACCTGGGAGCGTCATCTTCATCGCCATGCTCGGGGGCGTCGAGGTGTAGTCGACGTCGCCCGCGGCGGTCACCGAGCCGGTCGAGCCGGCGGAGATGTGCATGGTCATGTGCGCGGTGGTGCTGGCCTCGACGCCGTCGGTGACGGTCTTGACGAACTCGGCCGGCGGGACCTGGTCGCCCTCGGACAGGTCGCTGCTCAGGGCCACCTGCCCCGATCCCGACGCGGAGGCGCCCGAGTCGTCGTCACCGCAGGCGACCAGCCCGGTGGCGAGCAGGGGCGCGATGGCGGTGGCGGCGAGCGTGCGGCGGACGGTGATCAGGCGGGTCACGGTGGGTCCCTTCCGAGAGCGGTGCGGTGCCGGGGTGTCTGACCAGCATCTCCCCCGGCGCAAGGGCGCCGAAACGACAGGCGTCAGTGCTGTGGAGTGCTCGCCTCCTGCAGCGGGACGGTCGCCGACCCGGCGGCGATGTCGTGCAGGCCCCGGCGGTCGGGGCGGAACACCAACGGCGGGATGACCAGCGCGACCAGGATGGCGCGAGCGAGCGAGCGGAGCGGGTCGAGGTGGCCGCCGTCGTCGACGCTCACCACGCGCAGCCGGGTGGCGAGCTTGCCGAACGAGCCACCGGCCGTCCAGGTGAGCAGCGCGGACTCGAGCACGAACACGAGCAGGACGTAGAACCCGCCGGGGCCGCCGGTCCTCGAGTAGTCGGACCAGCCCATGAAGAGGACGACGACGAACGTGCTGGCGATCCAGTCGACCAGCAGGGCCAGCACCCGCCGCCCCCAGGACGCGGTCTCGTACGGCAGGGTCTGCGGGCTCGGCACGACGGCCAGCGTAGGGCGGTCGCTGCCGAGTCCGGCGGCCGGGCACCTGTTACATGCCGGAAACAAACCGGATACGGTCGAGAAATCGCCCGTGCATACGTTGCGGAGGACGTCCGGTGCAGCGCCGCCCCGGCCGCGTGTTTCGCACCGCTCAATCACGGCTGACCCGGCGTGCAGCCAAGGAGGACGAATGTTCCAGAACAGCGACGAGCTGCTCAAGTACATCAAGGACGAGGGCGTCGAGATGGTCGACGTGCGCTTCGTCGATCTGCCCGGTATCGAGCAGCACTTCACCGTGCCGGTCTCGTCGTTCGACCAGGACGTCTTCGACAACGGTCTCGCCTTCGACGGCTCCTCCATCCGGGGCTTCCAGGCGATCAACGAGTCGGACATGGCGCTGTTCCCGGACCCGACCACGGCGTACGTCGACCCGTTCCGCGTCGCCAAGACGCTGAACCTGAGCTTCTTCATCCACGACCCGATCACCGGCGAGGCGTACTCGCGCGACCCGCGGAACATCGCGCGCAAGGCGCTGGCGTACCTGTCGACCACGGGCATCGCGGACACGGCGTTCTTCGCCCCGGAGGCGGAGTTCTACATCTTCGACAACGTCCGCTACTCCACCGCCGCGAACGAGGGCTTCTACCACATCGACTCCGTCGAGGGCTGGTGGAACGCGGGCAAGGAGGGCGACAACCGGGGCTACAAGACGCGGTTCAAGGGCGGCTACTTCCCGGTCTCGCCGTACGACCACTACGGCGACCTGCGCGACGAGATGGTCAAGAACCTCGAGTCGTGCGGCCTGCTCGTCGAGCGGTCCCACCACGAGGTCGGCACCGCGGGCCAGGCGGAGATCAACTACCGCTTCGACACGCTGCTCAAGGCCGCCGACGACGTGATGAAGTTCAAGTACCTCATCAAGAACACGGCCTGGGAGGCCGGCAAGTCGGTCACGTTCATGCCGAAGCCGATCTTCGGCGACAACGGCTCGGGCATGCACGTCCACCAGTCCCTCTGGAAGGACGGCGACCCGCTGTTCTACGACGAGACCGGGTACGGCGGTCTCTCGGACGTCGCGCGCTGGTACATCGGCGGCATCCTCAAGCACGCCCCGGCGCTGCTGGCGTTCACCAACCCGTCGGTGAACTCCTACCACCGCCTGGTGCCGGGCTTCGAGGCCCCGATCTCGCTGGTGTACTCGTCGCGGAACCGGTCCGCGTCGGTCCGCATCCCGATCACCGGCTCGAACCCGAAGGCCAAGCGCGTCGAGTGCCGCTTCCCCGACCCGTCGGCGAACCCGTACCTCGCGTTCTCCGCGCTGATGCTCGCTGGCGTCGACGGCATCAAGAACAAGGTGGAGCCGCCGGCCCCGATCGACAAGGACATCTACGAGCTCCCGCCGGACGAGATGGCCGAGATCGACCAGGTCCCGACCTCGCTCGGCGCCGTCCTCGACGCGCTCGAGTCCGACCACGAGTTCCTCACCGTCGGCAACGTCTTCACGCCCGACCTGATCGACACGTGGATCGACTACAAGCGCACCCACGAGATCGCCCCCGTGCAGCTGCGCCCGCACCCGCACGAGTTCGAGCTCTACTACGACATCTAACCAGGCCTCCGGCTGCGGTCGTTCAGCAACGCCGAACGACCGCAAGGAACAGCCGCTGACCTGCACAAACGCCGCCGAGCGACCTTTTGGTCGTTCGGCGGCGTTTGCTGTTGGTAGCCGCTCGTCTGTTACAAATCCGGTACAAATTTGGGTAGCGCCATCCCCTGCCACACGGTCCTCAGGGGCCTCCCCGGGTAGATCGCGGGCCGGGTCGGTTGCCCGAGCCTCCAGCCTGGCATCGCACGGTCCGGCGACCACCGCCGCGATGCCCGAGCCATCGTCCTGCCGCATCATTTCCACCGACGTGATCGCTCCCACGCCGCCGTCGGACATAGGTGCCCGTAGACCAACTGTCCGTCAACGCCGCGAGGAGGGGCTTGATGATGGCAACGAACTCGAACGTGCCCGCTATGGAACCGGGAATCTTTGGGCCGCGGCGGCGCGGAGGCCGCGGCAGCCGGCCACCCAGGCTGGTCGACGCCCAAGAGCTGTGGGACATCGACGATGTCGCGTCCTACCTTGGCGTGACCAAGCAGACCATCTACTCCTGGCGGACGACGGGCTACGGCCCGGCCGGCTTCCGTGTTGGAAAGCACCTGCGCTGGCGGGCAGCAACCGTGATCAATTGGACGGTGCAACTCGAGGAGAATCAGTGATACCGAGGGGCCATCAGCCTCAGGCGGAATCGGTTCCAGCGCCACCAGGCCGCAGATGCTCGTCAGCCCTGCTAGTCACCCGGTCGGACTCTGCCAAGGACAGCCATGGCCAGCGTTAGTCCCGGTAGGCCAGCGGACGACGGGAGCCCTCGTTACGTTGTGAACTATCGAGATCCCGAGGGGCGGCAGCGCCGCAAGACCTTCAGACGCAAAGCTGAGGCGGTCGCGTTCCGCAATACCGTTGAGGCGGACAAACTCCGTGGAACCTACCTTGATGTCGACGCCGGCAGAATCTCGTTTCGGACCTATGCCGAGGAGTGGCTCGGCAACCGGACCTTCAGCCCACTGACCTATGAGGCGACGGAGTTGCGACTCAGGCTCCACGTGTTCCCGACGCTGGGACACCTCGAACTGCGACAGATCAAGCCGTCGACGATTCAGAAGCTCCTGCGATCGATGGAGATGGCCGAGACCTACCGGCGCGTCATCTTCTCCAATGTGTCTGCCATCTTCTCGGCCGCGGTCGACGACGACATGATTGCCAAGAATCCGTGCAAGGCCAGTTCAGTGACAAGGCCCGCAACGTCGCGTCGCAAGGTGGTGCCTTGGCCGTCCGAATGGGTCTCCGCCATGCACGACGCGCTTCCGCCCCAATACAGGATCGCAGTCACGTTAGGTTCCGGGCTGGGACTACGCCAAGGCGAGGTATTCGGGCTCGCGGTCGAGGACATCGACTTCCTCCGCGGGGTCGTCGAGGTCAGGCGACAAGTCAAGGTGTTCGGAGGCAACCGCCTCGTCTTTGGCCTGCCGAAGGGCGATAAGACCCGCACCGTCCCCCTGCCCGAGAGCGTCGCAACGGAGCTCAGCAGCCACCTCGCCACCTACCCGCGACGTAGCGTCACGCTCCCGTGGGGAACGCCCCAGGCGAACACGAAATCGAGCGCAGGACTCATACTCACCACACGCGAGCGTTCTGCCCTCAACCGCAACTACTTCAACACACGGCTCTGGAAGCCCGGCCAAGCCCATGTGGGTATCGAGCAATCGCGTGACAACGGCATGCACGCCCTCCGCCACTGGTACGCCTCTGTGCTCCTAGACGCCGGCGAATCGATTCGCGCTGTGTCCGAGTACCTTGGCCACAGCGACCCCGGCTTCACCCTGCGCACCTATACCCATCTCATGCCCAGCAGCACGGAGCGAACCCGGGCAGCAGTGGATGCGGCCTTTGCAGCCGGGCGCCACGTGGGAGAAAGGGTCGACAGAGAACTCGAACAACCCTCTCGCGGCTAGCGGGCGCCAGCCCGAACAACGGCGTGTCTTGGAGCCGCCGGCCCACTGTCCGTCACCGTCGCTCCCGCCCTACGGTCCGACAACGTTCCCAGCTCCCACGCCCGTCGCGATCGGCGCTGACGCCCGTTCGCACCTGGATGGCAGAATCCCGGTGATGACTACGCCAGACCCCTACTCCACTGCGGCCGGCTGATCGCGTGGCTGCACGATCATGGCGCGACAAGCGCATCGACGATCTCCTGGTGGCCGTCTCCGACCTCGGCATGACGATGTCCCGCTCGGCTGCCGGCGAGTTGCTCGACGAACGGGTTCAGTTCGTCGCTGAGCGGATGCGCGTCACAGACACGACCGCCCGCCGGTACCTCACCGAGGACGCCCTCGTCGGCATGGCTAGGGAGATCGTCTTCGGCTTCGTCGAGGAGACACCGGGTGCGGACCTAATGAGCTCACCGCGGACCGCCGCGGTTCCCGTTAGGTTCGCCGGCAGGATCTTGGCGGGGTTGGGCGAGGTTGTCCGCATCCTCCTCGTCGAGCGCGACGATCTCGAGCACACCCGCGATCGGGTGGCTCAGATCGCACACGCGCAGAGCCAACTCGGACTGCTGGTCCACGATCAGGTGGCCACCACCGGCTTCTACGACGAGCCGTCGGTCCAGATGCCCCCGGCGCTTCTCCTGCGCGTGGCGCGCATCCTGGAGACCGCCGCAGACCTGGTGGAGGATGGCCTGATTGGCTACCAGGTTGATCCGGAGGAGAGCGCTGGGCTCCCATCAGCATTCCGCCGCGACGTTCTCCTGATGCGCACTATGGCCGGGCAGGAGTCGAGCGCGTGACCGAGGCCGAAGCACGAGTCCTCACCCTGTGCGCCACGGTGCAGGAGATCCCGCCCGACCACCGCGGCGGCGGCGGCGGCTAAACCCTCGGCCGAGACGAGTTGACCGTCCAGGAGTCCGGCTACGACCAGGCGCTCGCGGCCGCCCGACGCCGCGTTCGTGACGGGTGGCGAATCATCGCTCTGCGAGTCGAGCGCAACTAGCAGCGGATGCGAACCCGCCCGTGCCCCTCCGCCGGTGCGCTCAGCGTTCTGCGTCATGACGGTGGCGAACCTGTCGGCTCGCCTGCCACGCCGCCGATCTGGCGTAAGCCCTCGCACATCTGATCGCTCCCAAGGTCTGGGATCACCTAGGGGACCAAACAGAGGAGGACCCAATGAGCACTTCACCCGCGGAGCAGCCGGGCACCGGCATCGTCACCTTCACCCAGCAGGGCGACCGCGCCCTCGATCGCCTCGCCGCCGATCTGGTCGACCACTGCGACGGCTCCACCGCCAGCGTCGCCGACATCCTCGAGCAGGTGCTGTCGGCCGACATCGCCGAGCTTGCCAACAAGGTCGGCGAATCCCTTGTCGCCGGCGAGGCCGTTCCAGCCCCCGAGAGTCCCGACGATGCAGCCCGTCGACGCCTCGTGGCCGACCGGTCCACCGCCGGCGGCGCTCCTCCCCTGTCACCCCGGATCGGCCGTTGACACGCCCATCACATGCGCGAGCGCTCCTCCGGCCGAGTGAGCCGACTGCCACCTAGACTGACCTAGAAAACCCTCTAAATCTAGGTGAGTCTAGGAAGGTGGCGCTGGTGGATCAGAGCCCGTACACGCCCGGTGCTGGCCACAACCCGCCCGTCCTGGCGGGACGCGACGGCCTTCTCCGTGACTGGCACCTGGTGCTCAACGACATTGTCTCTGGCGGCCGCGTCCGTGCCCAGGACATGATCCTCGCCGGCCCACGCGGCGTGGGGAAGACCGTCACGGTGAGCGCGTTCGCGGACCTGGCCAAGGAGCAAGGCTTCGAGGTGGTCAACCTCCAGGCTGTGTCGGGCCACGCTGGTCTGGTAGAGGCGCTGCTCCAGCGCGCTCGCACCCGCATGGCCGAGGAGGCCGGCCCGTGGCAGCGCGCCCGCAAAGCCTTCGAGCGGGTCGGCGGAGTCAACCTCAGCATCGCGGGCATAGGTGCCGGGATCTCCACTCGCCAATCCGACGCTCCCGCACCGGGCATGGATGCGGGAACGCTCGCTGACGCCCTGGCCACGCTGGCGGCCGAGGTCCGCAAGGACGCCCACAGCGGCGGCCTGCTGATCACCGTCGACGAACTCCAGGTCGCCTCTGGCCCTGACCTCGCCCTGCTCGCGGCGACGCTGCACCGACTCAACGTCGACCACCCCTCCGCGCCGGTCCTCTTCGCCGGCACCGGACTGCCCTTCACCCCCGATGCGCTCCGCAAGGCTGGCGTAACCCACCCTGACCGCCTCTTCGTGCTGGAGCCCATCCCCCTCACCCTCGAACCCGATGACGCCCGATACGCCGTGGTGGAGCCAGCACGCCAGGCCGGTATCGCGTGGACCCCCGAGGCGGCGGCAGCCGTGGTCGAGGCCAGCAACGGCTACCCGGCCCACCTGCAGCTGTTCGCCCACGCCATCTGGACATCCGCGCCCGGGCCCGACCAGATCACCCTCGGCGACGTCGAAGCCGCACTCCCCCAGATCGCCGACATGCTCGAGCGCCGCACCCTTGGCCCCCGCTGGGACCGAATCAGCGATCGACAGATGGAGTTCCTTGCCGCCCTCGCTCTGCACGGCGGGCGCGCCTCGACAGCAGCGATCGCCAAGACTCTCGGTCGCTCGCAGCAAGAGCTGTCTTGGCTCCGTGAGGAGCTCATCGAGGAGGGCGACGTCTACGCACCCAAGCGCGGCCAGCTGGCGATGGCGGTCCCGCTATTCAACCGATTCGTTCTGAGCCACTACGAACGCACAAGGCCCGAGGCAGCGACCGAACTGCTGAGCCTGCAGCAGATGATCGCGAACGCCGGGCTGGACCCCTCAACAGCGCACGCGGGCCCGGACATGCTGCGCCGAAGCGAGCAGAACGAAACCCGCCAGTTGCAACCGCCCAGCGGCGGATCTGGACGGCCGCGTTCCTGAGTGGCGGCGCGCACCGCTAACGAGCGGTGGTGGCATAACAGTCTTGGAGCGGCCGAACACGGACCGCGACAGCCCGCGCGGCGCTAGAGCTGGGAGCGGACACTCGCAGCATGGGCCCTGTCACGTCGGACAGCAGCGCGAAGGGGCTGCAGCGGCGCTACGTCGGCCATCTCGTCGAGCAACTCGGAGGGGTCTACCGTCAGTGTCTCCATCGTCGGGGCGCAGTAGGCGCTCCACTCGCTTGACCGCCGCGGCGAGCCGGCGATAGGCCTCGACATCGTCGACGACGGCCAAGAGTCGACGCCCCGGTACCAGCCCTGACGCGGCCGCGCTGAGCATCAGTGAGATTTCTTCGCGTCCGGTGATCGCCCCGGAGGGTCGACCTTCCTTTGGTGACTGAGAGATGACCCCGGTCCGCCAAGGAGCTGCACGTGAGCACGCCCACCGACTCCCCGTCCGCCGCGGCCGACCGTGACCCGGTTCAGGAGGCCCGCGCCCACCTCGAGCAGGCCCTGGCTGCGCTCGATCGACTCCGCGAAGTTCTACCACCTCCCAGCACTCCCCCGCCCGAAACCGCAGGCGGTGAGTCGGCATGACTACCGACACCACCCTGAGCGCCGCCGACGCCGTGTTCGAGGCCGAGCAAGCCGTGAGCAGGGCCCGCTGGGTGGTGGAGGAGATCCAGGAGACGATCACCTCCGCGCTCCGCGTGCTCGACGACGCCGAGCTCGACTCAGCCAAGGCCAAGCTGTCCGAGCGCGGCTCCTTCTACCTCGAGGCCGCCGGCGAGCACCTAGGACGTTTGCGCACGCGGTGCAACGACATGCCTGACCTCACTCACGGCCTGTTCGTGCACCTGAACCGCGCCTCGCAGTCCGTCACCGACGCCCGCACCATCCTCGACCTGGCCGACACCTCCGATCCCGTCATCGCCAGCGAGGTCGCGCAGCTCAAGCCGCGCATCGCGGTCGTCGGCGAGATGGTCGCCCTGGCCAAGCCGGTCGCCCAGCTGGCTGCCCAGCACGTCGAGACCGCGCACCAGGCCAGCCGGGACGTCACTGCACTGGGTCTGCTGGAGCCGGTCAGCCTGGAGCGAAGCATCGCGACCGCCGGCAAGGAGCTCGGCCGCGCCGACGAGGACGTGCGCCTGCTCGGCAATGTCGTCGACCACGCCGCGGCCAGCGCCCGAGAGTCGGCCGGCATAGCCAGCGAGATCACCGACAACGCCCGCCGGCGGATGTCCGAGCAGAGCCGGGACCCGATCACAAGCCCCTCGCAACCGGCGCCCAGGCCCCCGGGACGATAGGGGAGCCATGGACCTCGACCAGGGCGGCCGCCAGCTGGCCGGCCTCATCCTCGACGCGGCCGGCCGCGGCCAGCACGACCAAGTGGCCGACCTGATCGCACCGCTCGATGCCGAGCAGCTGCGATCCCTGGTGACGGTGCTGGTAGTCCAGGTCGACCAGAGCGCACCGGCCTCCTCGGCCGCCGGCCCCGCCGCGGTGTGCGAGCTGGCCGTCAACGCCGCGGCGCCGATGTTCGGCACCACCCCGGAGGCGATCCTCAGCGCCGAGCGCAGCCGACCGGTCAGCGACGCCCGCGCGGTGGCTATGACCGCCGCCCGCGAGACCGGCCTGTCCCTGCCGGCGATCGCCGAGCACTTCAACAAGGATCACGGCTCGGTGATCCATGCGGTCCGCCGCACCGCTGAACGGCCCCGGCTGGCCGACGCCGCTGCCCGGGTGAGCGAGCACGTCAACAGCCGCTACACCGCCCGCCTCCCCCGAGGCGAGGAGAACGTGGTCAACCTCCACCAGCAGCCGCCATCCTCGACGTTCCAGCCCGATGGCCTGGTCGAGCACGCCGTGGTGGCGGCCGCCGCGGCCTTCAACACCACACCCGAGGTCCTCCTGGGTGCCGACCGGAGCCGGGTGGCCGCGGATGCCCGCGCGGTGGCCATGACCGCCGCCCGCCAGCACGGCCACAGTCTGCCCACGATCGCCCGCCACTTCGACCGCGACCACACCACGGTGCTGCAGGCGACCCGGCGCATAGAGAAGACCCCGCCGCTGCGGGACCTGGCCGCGAAGATCGCCGCAGATCTCCCCGAGCAGCCCGCCAGCACTCACGCCGGCCTGGTCGGTGTCGACGAGCAGGTCCCCGAGAGCGGCTACCGCTCCCCCGGGGTGCGCGAGCAGCAGCGTGCGATCCCTGGCGCCGGCGAGCGGGCGCAGCTGAGAGTCGCCAGGTGAAGGCCCTGATCGGTCTGGCCGCGGCCGCGATCCTCGCGCTGACCGCCGGCGGCATCAAGGCCGCCTTGCCCGGAGCCCAGACAGGCCACGACTCAGCGGAGGGCAAGACCACCCAGGTGCGTGTCACTGCGGTCGTCGACGGCGACACGATCCGGGTCGAGACCCGCGGCGGACGCCAGCTCGGCCGAGTACGCCTGCTCGGCATCGACGCCCCCGAAGTCGCCCACCCACCGGAGCCGGCCGAGTGCTACTCCGACCAGGCAACCGACCTGCTCGAGGAGCTCGCGCCGGTCGGCAGCACCGTTGAGCTCGTCACCGACACCGCCCAGCCCAACCGCGACCGCTACGACCGGCTGCTGCGCTACGTCGACCACGACGGCCACGACGTAGCCCGCGAGTTCCTGGCCCGCGGTGCCGCCCGCCGCTTCGAAGCCGATCAGGCGCTCGCCCGCGAGGAGTCGTACTCCGCGGCCGCCGACGATGCCCAGGGCGCTGAGCGCGGCCTATGGGGCACCTGCTGAGAGCAAGGGAGACTGGGTCATGGACGAGCAGCTGACGATGGCCGCGAAGACGCTGGCCCGGTGGTGCTACGTCCGTGGCGTCGACGAACGAGTCCTCGGCTGCGGTGAACAGCTGCTCAAGGCGGCGGCCGACGAGGCGCTCGGTCGTACGGCGCCGGCGCACCTCGAGCAAGCGCTGTGGCAACAGACCGCCGCGCTGCTGCGTCAGCGACGCGACTGGGACCGTGACCACCAGGTGAGCCCACCGACGCCCGCGGAATGCCTGCCCTGCGCCGTGGCGGTCGACCACTGCCCCACCCACGCCGGCCAGCGATGTCGCGCCTGCGGTGGCCAGCTGCACCGCATCGTCGTCGACGAGGGCTTCGACACCCACCCGTGCTGCGACAGGCCGGGCGCCAACGGATCCCGGGCCTTCCTCGAGCACACCGCGCAGCTGCTCGGCGCCACGCTGCTCGCGCAGCCGGCCTGAGCGGCCCGGGGCGCCAACACGGATCAGCCGAAATGATCGCTCCCACCCCTGGCCCGCACTTAGGAGACCAAGGACTGGCGCAGCCGATGCCGGTCCACGGGATCCATGGGAGTGCACATGAGTGATGCCGCTCGCGAGGAAGCCGCGCTCGAGGAAGAGGCCCGGCAGCGCGCCGAGGTGATCAGGGCCACCGACGAGGCCGCCGCCCTGGCCGCGGCCGCCGACACCGGCCCCTCCCCCGACGCCGAGATCGCGCAGGTCCACCGATCCGGCCGCCAGCACGACCACACCGACACGGCCGCCTACCAGCGACCCCAGCTCGGTCGCCGCCGCGGCCCGCGCCGCTAGGGCGTGTCTCCCAACCCTGAGGTGAGGGTGGCGTGAGCATCGACGGGTGACTTCGAGACACGCGGCGTTGTCAGATGCGGAGTGGGACCGGATTGAGCGGTTGCTTCCGTCGAACGTGGGGAAGCCAGGCCATCCGTTCGTCGAGAGCCGACGCGTGGTCGAGGGGATCATCTACCGCTACCGCACCGGGATCCCGTGGCGGGATTTGCCGCGCGAGACTTACGGGCCGTGGCAGACGGTGTGGAAGCGGCACCGCCGCTACGCCGCGGACGGCACCTGGGACAGAGTGCTGGCCGCGCTGCTGGCTCAGGCCGACGCCGCGGGCAAGGTCGAGTGGACGGTCTCGGTCGACGCCACGATCAGCCGTGCCCACCAGCACGGCACGAACACGACTCGTCCCGAGCAGGACACGGGGGGCTCGATCGAGTTACACGAATCTGCCGGCCGGGTTCATCGCGAGCCCGCTCGGCGGTGACCGAGAACCCGCAGGTCACGGGGTCGGTCGCTCCCGCGGCGGACTGACCACCAAGATCCATGCCGCGGTCGACGGGCACGGCCGCCCGTTGGCGCTGGTGGTCACCGGCGGACAGCGCAACGACGGGGCGATGCTGGCCGAGGTGCTGGCCGACATCCGGGTGCCTCGGCTCGGACTGGGTGCTGCGCGTACCCGCCCCGACGTGGTCGTGGCCGACCGCGCGTACACCAACGGCGTCAATCGACGCATGCTGGCCGCACGCGGCGTCAAGACGGTCATCCCGCAGAAGAACACCGAGATCGCCGCCCGACTGCGGAGGGGCTCGGCCGGGGGAAGGCCACCCGCCTTCGATGCCGAGATCTACAAGGGCCGCAACGTGGTGGAGCGCTCCTTCAACCTGTCCAAACAGTGGCGAGGGCTGGCGACCCGCTACGACAAGCTCGCCATCACCTACCGGGCCGCGGCCGTCCTCCAGGCCTGCATCCGCTGGCTTCGCCTATTGAGAGACACGGCCTAGGAGGTCCGCGATGGCTACCGCACTCGCATCAGCAGACTCAAGCCGCAGCCCCGGCCGCACGACGGTCCGCTGGGTCGACTGCTCCCACAAGCTGGGGTCGCTGCCGTGCATGAACCACAAGCCGCACCAAGGCAACGGCCGCGGCTGCGTGCACCACTCCACGTCCGGCTTCCAGGACGACGAGTAGCCCCGCGGACCCTGCAGCGGCACGAGAGAGCTCGTCAGCCGTGCACCAGGTGCAGCCGCGGCCGCTGAGACTGCTCAACGACCGTCTCCAGGCGTTGCAGCCGCTCGAGCGTCATCGGATGCCCATGACGCCGAAGCAGACCAGCCAGCACGGAGCCCAGGCCGAGGGAGACCACCAGCTGGTCGGCCGCGGCCTCCGAGCGTGCCTCGATCCGCCGGCCGGCCGCCGGCACCAGGTAGGTCAGGGCGATCACCGCGCCACCCAGGATCCCCGGAGCTGCCCGGCCCTCGGCGACCGACTGCACGATGCAGATCACCCCGACGACGCCCCGCAGCGTCCACGCCAGCCGCATGAACGGGAGCCAGGCGAAGGCCCTGCCCACGCCGCGGAACGTTGCGACCACCAGCCGCCACGGCGTCGTCGCCGCCAGCACAGCGAGCTCCAGCCGCGGCCGGATCGCTCGCCGCCGGCCGACGGCATGAGCGATCGCGGCGGCCGCCTCCGCAGCGGTCACTCCCCCGCGGTACGCGGCATCGACCAGTCCGGGGGTGACCACGACGGCGCGATCCGGGATCGCCATAGCCACCGGGATGCTCGGAACCTGACGCCGGCGTACGAACAGCGCGTCGACGTCGACGCCGCGGCCGCCAAGCTCGGCGAGCACGGGCGCCATCACCTGGAGCTCAGCTGCGGTCGCGGGACGCGACCTGGTCAGTGCCGCGATCGCCGGCACCTCGAGCTGGCCGATCGCCAGAGCAATGAGGACGCCGGCTGCGGCCAGGAACGCCAGCAGGCCAAGGGCCGGCGGGAGCAGGGCGCACACCACCACGGTGAGGACGAAGCTCACCAGCAGCGCCGGCGCCAGCGTCACCACCCTCAGCACGGTCATCGGGAACCTCATCATCACGACCCTCCTCCATCTGTCAGCACTAGTGCGAATCTCTTGACTTTGCTCGCGGTGATCGTCCGGCGACCGCCGAACGACATAGGCGAACGAGACCAGTTTGTGCCCAGCCGCCGACACGACCCCGAGTTATCCACAGCCCCCCGCTCAGCGGAGCGAGGACTGACCCGGACGTGGGTTCATGGACCAGACCGACCTCCGACCGAAAGGAACACCCGTGGACACCCTCAACGCTGACGGCACTTGGGGCCGCCTCGGCTCGATCGCCCTCTTGCTGCACCAGGCCGCTAACCAGGTATGGAGCGACGCCGACCGGGCCACAGCCGACTCGCCGCTGCACGACCTCGGCCTCGGCGTCTATCTCGCGCACTCCCAGGCCAGTGCCCTGCTGCCCGACGACTACGTGCTGCCCGACCTCGACGCGGACGAGGAGCTCGAGGAGCGCACGCCGCTGCAGCTGCTCACCGAGGCCGAGGAGCTGACCCGTCCCCTGCCGCTGCACCGGCCCGACCTGGTGCACGGCTCCCAGCTGGTCCTCGACCTGTGCGACCTCATCCGGGAAGCCCGCGGCCTTGGCTACTGACCTGCGCCTGGCGTTCGCCGACATCGATGAGGCGCTCTTCGACGTCAACCAGATCCCGATGACCTCGCGCGACGTGCGCAGCGTCGGCGAGATGCTCTTCGACGTCGACTACCTCGCACGTCAGCTCCTCATGGACGTCGACGGCGACGCTGCAGGCACGCTGCTGCGCAGCTGGCCGACGATGGTCGCGGCCGCCGAGGATCTATGGGCGTCGCTGCCAGGTCGACGTCCTGGCGTCGACGAGCGCGACCGGCCCATCACCAGCCTCTCCGCCCAGGCCGCCACCATCGAGACGAGCCTCTCCGGCCGGACAGCCTGGCCTGGCCAGGGCCCGACCAGCCCCCGCATCGACCAGATGACCCAGACCTTCCTCAACGCCGCGGCCCTGGTCCGCCGCTACGGCGCCGAGATCCCCCTCGAGCAGCCCGACGCCCACCGCGACCTCGAGGCAGCACGCACCCGGATCATGCACGGCCTCTACCTCACCGCCCACGCGGTCAACGTCGCGCTCCACGAGCACGGCCGCGACCGCGTCAACGACGCCCGTAGCGCCGGGCGCCGGATCCACCTGGCACAGCACCACTCCCCCTACGCGATCGCGCCCACCGGTGTCTGGGTCGACCGGATGTCCGCCTGCGAGAACACCGCCCGCAGCTACCTGACCGACCGGTTCCCCCAAGCCCTTGCCGGCGAGGCGATGCGACCCATCGACGACCCCGGACGGCTGGCGCAAGCTCTGGCCAACTGGGACATCCAGACCCACCGCGCGCTGGCCCGGAATCTCGACCCCTCCGACATCCTGCTGATCACCCGCACCCAAGGGCTGATCGCTGGCGCGAGCCTGGTCCTCGTCGACGCGGCCGCGGACGCAGGCGTGCTCGAGCGGTCCGACCGCCTGGTCCCCGCGATCGCCGACGCAGGGCGGTCCTGGAGCAACCTGGCCAGCCGCTGGGGCGACCTTGCTCCCCCAGGAGCCCGCCTCGACGAGCCGCTGGCGCGCGCGGCCGCGGAAGTCCGCGCGGCATACCGCCAGATCACCCACGACAAGACCACGTTGGCCAGCCCCAAGGTCATCGGCGACCGCCCTGGACTCCCCCAAGCCGTGCGCGCAACGCTCCGTACGATCGAGGCCGGCTCCGAGCTCGCGATCGTTATCGCCGAGAAGGCCGACGCACCCGACCTCGTCGGGCCGGCCCGGGCATTGTCCCGTCGGGCGCACAACGACGTTGAGGCCGGCTTGGCAACGGCGCCGGCATTCGGCCGCGACGTCGTATGGGTCTCGCCCGCCGACATCCTCACCAAACGACTGGTCCCTGTCCCGGCGCCAGTCTCGGAGGCGATGCGCGCAGCCAGTAGTGCCACGAGTGCTGCCGCGATCGCCGCTTCCGCGGTCGCGGCGCTGCACGCTCTGAGGGGAGGAACGTCGCCTGTCGGTTCGGGTAGGTGCATGGGTCGTGAGGTCAGAGAGCCCCACGCGATGTCCGGCACGCGGCCTTCCGGTCCTGCTCGATAGACTCAGATTGGAATGTTGTGCACAGGACGGCCATGGACAGAGTCCCGCTCATGGCCACGCCTCATAGGCAACTAGAGGCCCCGATCCACTACCGCCTGCCCGCTGTGCAAGGCATGGTGGACGTTGCCGTGGGTCAGCCCTCTTCGCGAACGTGAAGCCGCTCGAGGCGCTCGAGTGGAGTGCCCGGCAGGTCGGCGGGGGTCGGCGTGTCCCTTACCGCGGCATCGATCAGGCGGCACTCCAGGGAATCCCAGAAGCCTTCCTGGCGACTGGCGCCCATCCGGTAGGTATCGACGTTGACCGTCACGTGCACCGGCACGTCGAGCCCGGGTGTAGCGGCCGCCATCATTTCGATGCGTGTCTTGAGCGCCTCGCCGTAGGCGGTCCATTCATGGACTCGTTGCTGCTGCAACTGCTCCTCGAGGTTGGCGATCACAGCGCAGCGGGCGTCTTGTTCTGCCGTAAGGCGGTCGTGCTCGGCCCCGAGCTCGGGAGTCTTAGGAATTGCGGCGCCGGTCGCCCAGCCGGAACGCAGGCTCTCCTCGAGTTGCTGGTGGAACCTCGCTGGGTCCTTCGGGTCCAGCCCTGCCCGCCAGTCGTCCCATGACCACGCTGGCGCCTCGGGATCGCGCGCGACGAAGTCTCCGGATCCCGTCAGGTCGTAGAGCCACAGGTAGTGATCGTGGTCGATGTCGCTGGCCGTCCCGGCGACCCCGTAGCGGCGGTCGATCTCGGCCTCCGCGGCGTCGTACTGCTCCACGGTCTCGTGGACACGGTCGACCACCAACTCCTCGATGTAGAGCGTGATCTCGATCGGCTCGGTCCGGTGCTCCCACAGTTGAGCCTCTCCGGCGCCGACGGTGGAGAAGAGCAGCTGGCGGACACCTTCGGCCTCCCATGACCCGGGCCGGCCGTTGAGGATGGCGTCGATCCCGCCAATGTTGGCCGCCGCGCCGGCGAGCGCGAGGGTTACGAACTCGGCCCAGTCCGTCTGATCCGGTACCGCCATCGTGTCATCGACCCACTTGCCGTCCTCCGTGCGCCGCAACCGCGGCCGGGGAATACGGGCAGCGTCGGTCAGGGCGCGGATCGCGTCGGCCAGCCTCGCCTGATACGCAGCGTGGTACTCCTGCGCTGGAGCGGTGGTCTCCTCGGGGATGCTGCTCATCTTCGTCCCCTTGTCGCGAGCCCCTCCGTCCCGAGAATGAGCCACGCGCCCGCCAATGCGCCAAGCCAGCGCCAGCGAACGGCCTCGAGGCCGAGGTCGCGGTCGAGGTCGAGCCATTGGTCCGGCCTAGCCGGGCGCTCGCGGGACGCTGCGTCTTGGTGCGGGATCTTCTTCGACGGATTTCTCATGGTGACTTCCTCCCGAGTTCGGCCTGGTCGACGTCGTCGTCCCGACCTAGGAACTCTCAGCAGAGTAGATGCGGATTCCGACCCAAAGCGGTTATCCACAGGTGCCAGCAGAGGCGTCACCGGCGGGGCGCGGCCACCGGTCCTGCAGTGGTGGAGGCCGCCCGCGGCGATCGCACGGGTCCTGGGACGAAGGATTCGTCGAGCTGCTCAGAGCCGCCGGTTGCCGTGGCAGCCGCGTGGGTGGTGAGGTCGGTGATGACGTCCTGAGCGTTGATGACCATGCTGGCTTGGCCGAGGCGGATCAGCTGGTTCACGCCCGTGGAGGCCGCGCTAGTGACGGGGCCGGGGACGCCCATGACGGGTCGGTGCAGGTTGGTGGTCCAGTGGGCCGTGTGGATCGCGCCGCTGCGGAGTGCGGCCTCGACGACGACCGTTCCCTCAGACAGGCCGGCGACGATCCTGTTCCGGGCTAGGAAGCGGGTTCGGGTGGGTCCGGCTCCCGGGGGCGCCTCGGAGACGACGAGGCCGCGTTCGGCGATCGCCACGAGCAGCTGGGCGTGCGCGGCCGGGTAGGGCCGGTCGACGCCGCCGGGCAGGACGGCGATGGTCGGGCCGCCGCCGAGGAGGGCGCCACGGTGCGCGGCCTGGTCGACGCCGTAGGCGAGGCCGCTGATGACGGTGTGGCCCATGGTGGCGAGGTCGCGACTCAGCTCGGTTGCCTGCTCGGTGCCGTAGCTGGTGGCAGCTCGTGATCCGACCACGGCCACGGCGTTGCCGGCGAGCTGGCGCAGGTCGTGCGCTCCGCGGACCCACAGGCCGACGGGTTCGCCGCCGCGGTCGTCGAGGGCGCCGGTGTTGCGGAGTGCGTCGAGCTGGGTGGGCCATTCGGCGTCGCCGGGGACGATGAAGCGGACGCCCCGATCGGCGGCCTGCTCGAGCACCCGTGCGGGGTCGAAGCGGCCGAGCTCCTGGGCGAGGGCGAAGCCCCAGTGGTTCTCCACCTCGTCGGCGGCCTCGAGGTAGCCGAGGACCTTGCCGGCGCCGAGCTCGCTGACCAGGCCGGTGACGCGGAGATCTCCGGGCTCGATGGTCCTGCTGAGGGTGACGCGGGCGAGACGGTCGGCGTCGTCGACGTCGGTGCTCATGCCTGGCCTCCCCACAGCAGGTCGAGGTCGGGTTCGTGGATGATGTCGAGGCGCTTGTCGGGCGCGTAGGCCGCAGGCTCGGGCACCACCAGGCGGCGCAGCTGGCGCTCGGTGGCGCTGGGCTGGGCCTGGTCGATCGAGTCGGTGTCGTCGTGGTTCATCGCGGGGTCCTCCTCAGCGGCCCGGGGCGGGGCGGTCAGTGGCGGGCTGGGTGCGCGGCAGGTCCCGCTGCTGGCTGGGAGGCTTGGGCACGAAGGACTCGTCGAACTCGCCCGCGAGGTCGCGCATCTGGGTCTGGTATCGCTCCCACTCGCGCGGGTGGATGCCGTTCTGCAGGGCGGAGGCGACGATGGCAGCCATGGAGTAGGGCCGGTCGGCCGGCACCTGGTCGAGAGCGCACCAGGCTTTGGCTCCGTCGCCGTGCAGCCAGCTGGCGAAGCCGAGCATCGAGGCCGGCGCCGCGCGCACCTCGTCGGGAGCGCGGCGGGTGAGGTCGTGCCAGAGGGCCATGTGGGAGGTGTGGTTCTCCCGGCTCATGTCCTCCCAGAGCTCGTCGCGGGTGCCGACCGTCTCCAGCGCAACGAGCATCCGTGCGCCGTCGACGTCGGAGATCCGGTTGCCGTCGGTGCGGAACTGCTCGAGCCGGTCCAGTGCCCAGTCCCGCTCGACGGCGCGAGTGCTGTCGGCGGCCGCGGCTCGGGCCGCGGGGATCAGCTGGGCGATCGGCTCACGGTCACCGACCATGGATGCGGCCAGTGAGGCCCGACTGGTCGCAGGCTGGGCGGCGCCGGTCAGCACGGTCGCGGTCGCGATCCGCTCGGCGGTCGCCTGGGTCTGCAGCCCGGTCTGGCCGGTGTTGAACTCGCGCCACCGTTCCCCGTCGGCCCACAACCGGATGTGGGTGGTGATGCCCACGGTGTCGAGGCGGTTGGACAGATGCTGGCTGGCCAGCTCGGCGCTGCGGCGATCCTCGGTGAAGCAGAGGATCGCCAGGCGCGAGCCGGGGCGGGCGTGGCGGGCGTAGGGGCCGCTGAGGGCGTCCCAGACCTGCTCGCGGTCGGCGGCCGTCTTCGGCAGGTCGACGCGGGTGATCGGGAGCCCGGGCCGGAAGGGTACGAGGACGATCGACTCCTCGGGCTTGAAGCCGAGGACGTGCGGCACTGCGGCGAGCAGCTCGTCCGGGGACTGTACGACGAGATCCATCGGAACCTCCGCGCGGTCAGCTGGCCTGGGCGGGGCGGGCGGCGCGCTCGATGCGCGCGGAGACGTACTTGAGCGAGACGCCGACCTCGCCGAAGCGGTTGTCGACGACCACGACGTCCTTGGTGCGCTTCTCCCCGGTCTCCTTGTCCGGCCAGCTCTCGGTGCGCTCGAGGCCGTGGACGAAGATCGGGTCGCCGGAACTGCAGCTGTCGTGCACGTGCGTGGCGGCCGAGCCGAAGATCTTCACGTTGTGGGCGGTGGGCTCGTCGTTGACCCACTCCCCCTCGTCGTTCTGCACGCGCCGGTTGACCAGGACCCGGCAGCTGAGGAAAGGCTTGTTCTCGCGGGTGTAGAGCAGCTCGGGAGCCTCGGCCAGGTTGCCGGCGAAGGTGACGGTGGTGGACATGACTTCCTCCTAGGTGACTGCGAGACGTTCGGATCGGTCCCGCAGTCACCTAGGTCCCATCGGGGTCCGGCAGCGATCACTTCGGCCGAACTTGTTCGGATCCGCTCGTGCTCGCGCGGGGTTGCTCAGCAGGGCACGAGGTAGTCGAAGCGGTACTTGAAGACGACGACGCGGATGCCCTTGTAGGTGGTCCGCCTGACGCCGGAGAGGTGGTAGTCGCCAACCCTGCACTCCGAGCTGGCCAGGTGGTTGTTCAGCCGCCACTGCCGGTTCTTGAGCGCTCGGGAGGACTTCGTCGACCAGCCGCGCTTGACCAGGCAGCCGCGGAAGGTGTGCCGCATGCCGTCGTGGGCGTAGGAGGTGTCGAAGACGCTGTCGGAGGCCCAGATGACCATCCGGCAACCCATGTCCTCGACCGGCTCGGCCGCGGCCGCGGGTGTGGCCGGGGCCAGGCACAGTGCGGAGGCAAGGACGGCAGCGAGGGTGGCCAGGGCGGCCCTGACAGATGCGCCGCGGCGATCGCGGCGGGGTGAACTGGACATGCGTTCCTCCTCGATTGGGGCGGGACGCAGGCCTGGCCCCGCGGTCACCTAGGTCCGCGAAGGAGTCCGGGGCGATCAACGAGGGCGCAAAGAAGCGCCCCGACCGGCTCTCGGGTACCGGATCGGGGCGCTGAGAAGCACGCTAGGCGAGGGCAGCTGACCTACCGTGCTGGCCGGCGCCGCGGCGGCCGGTTGCTGAGCTTCTGCGGAGGCGGAGGCAAGTCGCGGCCCAGCCGCCGGCGGGCGTCCTCGGCCGAGGCGATCACCGCCTCCTGCGCGAACGCGGAGCGGGCGAGCATCCGACCGAGCTCCTGGCGGTCGGACACGAGTGCGTCTTCGACCGCCTCCATGGTCGAGGCCGGCAGGTCATGCTTCTTGTTGAAGCTCTTCCGGGTCACGCTGACCAGGGCGGGATGCTTCTCGCCCGCGGCCGCGAGCTCGGCCCGCTGCTGTGGCGAGCGCCGGGCGTGCAGCTCGAGCGCCTGGGCGAGCCAGCCGACGAACGAGCCGGGCGAGTCGGCGGCGGTGTCCAGGTCGGCGACGTAGGCCGATCGGGCGAGGTCCCACACGCCGGGCTTCCAGTAGATCCCGACCGGGATCGTGGTCTGGCTCGTCACCTGGCCACTCCCCTGGTCACATCCTCCGGCGAGCTGCAGCGGCTAACACCAACGCCGCTGCATTCCCGGTCGGGGTCCTGCGCTGCCGTTCTCACCCTCGCTCGCTTCCTTCCGTTCCAGCCAGCTACGAGGTGCAGCTGCGCCGCGCCGCCGCAGCGGAGTCCGCGCCCCGGTGACGCGGGGTTATCCCCACCCTCACCGGGTGCCCACCTTTCCACAGGTCCGCCCTGTGGCCCGGTAGGCGTCGGTCCCCGCTGGGAGACTTAGTCCTGTCAGTTCTTTCTATTCTACTCACGGAGGACCGCAGCATGACCGACACCATCCAGACCCCCGCCGACACCGCCGCCGACGAGGCCACCACCGCCGTCAAGGCCGAGGAGTTCGCGCACCTCGACCCCGCCGACATCATCATCGGCACCAACGTCCGCACCGACCTGCGCCCCGACCACAAGGAGTTCCGCAAGTCGATCAAGGAGCGCGGCGTGCTGGAAGCCGTCACGGTCTACCGCAACGAGGACGGCCAGCACGTCCTGCTGCGCGGCCAGCGCCGCACCGTGACGGCTGCCGAGGTCGGCACCCCCACCGGCCTGATCCCGGCCCGCGTCGTTCCCCAGCCCGACGACGCCGACCGGATCGGTGACCAGATGGTCGAGAACATCCACCGCGCCGGGATGCGCGAGGCCGAGATCGTCGCAGGCGTGGAGCAGCTGGCCCTGCTCGGCGTGAGCGCCGCACAGATCGCCAAGCGCACCAGCATCGACCGCCCGACCGTGAACGCCGCCCTGGCCGTCACCAAGGCCGACCAGACCCGCAACCGGCTCGACTCCGGTGACCTGACGTTGGAGGAGGCCGCGATCTTCGCCGAGTTCGAGCACGACCCCGAGGCCGTCCAGCGCCTGGAAAGCACCAAGCGGTGGCGGCGCTCGCTCGCACACGAGGCCCAGCGGCTGCGCGACGAGGCAGCCGAGCGCGAGGCCGACGCCGCCGAGGTCGAGCGGCTGCGCGCCGAGGGCCTGCCGGTGCTGAGCGCCGAGGAGGTCGCGGAGGCCGACGAGGTGCTGCGCATCGAGCGGCTGGTCACCGCCGAGGACGAGCCGCTGCCCGAGGAGGAGTGGCCCAACGTTCCCGGCGCTCGCGTCCACGTCGTCAAGGAGTGGGTCTACCCCGAGGACGAGTACGACGAGGAGAGCCAGGAAGGCACCGACGACGAGGCCGAGGACTACGAGCCCGCCGAGCCCTACCAGCAGTACGTGCCGGTCTGGGTCGTCACCGACCTCGACTCCTCCGGCCTGCGTCGTCGCGGCGGCGGGTCCGGCGGCACCACCACCACCGACAGCGGGGACGAGGGCGAGAGCGAGGAGGAGGCCGAGGCCCGGCGGGAGGAGCGCCGCCGCGTGATCGCCAACAACAAGGCGTGGGCGAGCGCGGAGACGGTGCGCCGGGAGTGGCTGGCGACGCTCGTTGCCCGCAAGACCGCCCCGAAGGGCGCCGAGGCCCTGATCTGCGAGGCCGTCGTCACCGGCCACCACTCGCTGAGCAAGGCCATGGACCACCGGCACCCGACGCTCTTCACGCTGCTCGGGATCGACGTCCCGAGCGGCTACTACGGCGCTGGCCACGACGAGTGCCACAAGATCGCCACCAAGGCGAGCACGCCGAAGGCGGCGACCATGACCACGCTCGCCGCCGTCGTCGCGGCGTGGGAGGCCACGACCGGCAAGCACTCGTGGCGCAACCCGACCGCGTGGGACGCCCGCGTGCTCGGCGCGCTCGTGGAGTGGGGCTACCAGCCCAGCGAGGTCGAGCGGATCCTGCTCGGCGAGGAGCCGCAGTCGAGCACCGAGGACGACAGCGACGACGCCGAGGCCAGCGACAGCGCCGCCTGATCGGCTCCCCTCCCCCGAGGGCGGTTCTCCCTGTGGAGAACCGCCCCTGAGTGGAATAGAAACCATAGAATGAACTCAGTTCGTTTGTTCCGCTACCCGGGAGGACCCCGACATGTCACACGAGATCGAGACCCACGGCACGCAGGCCGCAGCCGTCTTCGCCCGCAAGGACGCCTGGCACCGCCTGGGCACTACCGTCCGCGGCCGCGCGTTCACCGCCGAGGAGGCCATGAGGCTCGGCCACCTGGGTGGCTGGGACGTCCGCAAGTTGCCGCTCACCACTGCCGAGGTCAGCGAGGGCGGCGTCACCGCGATCGAGGTCCCCGGCTTCGCCACGGTGCGGACCAACCCGTTCACCGGGGCACCCGAGGCGCTCGGCGTCGTCGGCGGCGGCTACACCCCGCTGCAGAACGAGGACCACGCCGAGTTCCTGAACCTGCTGGCCGACGAGTCGGGCGCGATCTTCGACACCGCCGGGTCGCTGCGCGGCGGTCGGCAGGTGTTCATCACGATGCAGCTGCCGGACTCGCTCACGGTCGGCGGCACCGACCGCGTCGACCTCAACATCGCCGCGCTCAACAGCCACGACGGGTCCAGCGCGTTCCGCATCCTCGTCACCCCGGTTCGCGTCGTGTGCGCGAACACCCAGAGCGCGGCCCTGCGCAACCACGAGTCGTCGTTCTCGATCCGGCACACCCGCAACGCCAAGGCCGCCGTGCAGGCCGCCCGCGACGCGCTCGGGCTGACGTTCACCTACGTTGACGCGTTCCAGGTCGAGGCCGAGCGGCTGATCCAGCAGACCATGACCGACGCCGCGTTCGACGCCCTGATCGACGCCACGTTCGGCAAGACCGAAGGCAACGCGACCAAGCGAGTCCGCGAGACCGAGCGCCGACGCCGCTCCCGGCTGCACTGGCTGTTCTCCGACGCCGAGACGCAGGCAGGCATCCGCGACACCGCGTGGGCCGGCTACCAGGCCGTGGCCGAGTACGTCGACCACTACGCCCCGGTCCGCACCAAAGGCGACGAGCACGCCGCCCGCGCCACGCGGGTTCTCACCAGCGATGACCCCGACCGGATCAAGCGCCGCGCCTGGACAGCGCTCGCCCCGGCCTGACCGTCACGCCAAGTTCCTCCGGTGGCGGGCTGAGACCCCGAGTCCGGCCCGCCACCGGCCCAACCGAAGGAGGAGCCATGTCGAACACGACCGCCCACACCGACCTCGCCACCGAACAGGTCCGCGCATGGGAACTCCGGCCCACCGACACGCTGGTCGACGAGGACACCGGCCTTGCGCTCCCTATCACCACCGTGACCGTGGATGAGCCCGGCCGCGCGGGACGCAAGGTCCACATCGCAGCCCTGGTCCTCGGCGGCCGCACCCTGCCGCTCAACCAGTTCGTCACCATCGCGAAACGAGACAACACCCCGACCGGCGCAGCCGCCGACGTCGAGGCCAGCGCCGCCAAGGACCAGCACACCCTCAGCGAGACGGCCTGCGACCTGATCGTCATCGAGCACCGGCTGCGCGACGTACGCCGCTGGACCCCCGAGACCGCCCGCACCCACCTGGACGCCGCCCTGTCCAGCGTCGCTACGGCGCTGGACGCCCTGCACGCCGAGCACACGCACCGCACCACCACCGAACAGGAGCAGTCATGACCGACCACGACACAGCTTCAACCACGACGGTGATCAGCGAGCGCGACCAGCGCCGCATCCTCGCCGCCATGACCGCGATGCCCTACGCCGCCACCGAGCGCGTCCCCAAGCCGTGGGTCGCCATGGGTGCCGCCGTCGACGCCGACGCCGTCGTGGCCTTCCTGGAGGGCCTCGCGACGGTCCTGGGCGAGGTCGCCGCCGAGAGCGACAAGCACCGGCGCCGCCTGTTCTCCCTCGAGGCCGAGGTGGAGGCTTT
Source organism: Nocardioides aquiterrae (assembly GCF_039526625.1). Classification (NCBI taxonomy): domain Bacteria; kingdom Bacillati; phylum Actinomycetota; class Actinomycetes; order Propionibacteriales; family Nocardioidaceae; genus Nocardioides; species Nocardioides aquiterrae. The sequence continues at coordinate 231,322 of NZ_BAAAJE010000015.1, read as the reverse complement.
CCGCCGCCTCATCGGCACCGCGCCCGCCGAGGTGACCCCGTGAGCGCGCACATCGAGTGGCTGGCAGCCCGAGAGACCAGCGTCCAGGTGTTCACCCCCGGCGAGGACTGGGTGGGTGCCGGTGAGCACCGCCAGCCGGTCCTGACGCTGGCCGGTGACGACGTGGTCGCGATCCAGGGCACGCCCGCCGAGTTGCGGGCACTGGCCGCCCGGATCACCGCCGTGGCGACCGCCGCATCCGGACGGCTCGACCCCGCCGCCGCGACCGCGCGGGAGGACCAGCCCGCATGAGCGACGACGACGCCACGCTCCGCGCCCTGGAGGAGCGCGCCACCCACGGCACGTGGACTCCGGCAGGTGACAAGATCCGCGCCACCGCCGCCGACGCCCTGATCCCGGACAACATCCTCGTGGCCTACTACACCGGCCACGATCACCGGCTCGGCCTCAAGACCACCGGCCACGCCGCCGACGTGGAGTTCATGGCCGCCGCGCGCACCGCGCTGCCCGACCGGCTCGACCGGCTCGACCGCATCCGCGCTCTTCACGCCAAGTGGGGCGAGCAGTCGCCCGAGGACGCGGACGGCTACCTCGACCTGTGGGAGACGCTCGGTCGCCTCCTCGACGGCGAGCCAGCCTGACCAACAACCGCAACGCCGCCCGCACTCTCGACGGCGCGGGCGGCCTTCTGCGTCTGGCTGGTCACCACAGGGTCAGTTGCTCGCCCAGCAACTCCTGGAGCCGCGCGAGGTCGTCGGCTACGAGCTGCGGGTCCTCACGCGCCAGGTCTCGCAGTTCCCGCGCCCGCCGACGCGGCCCACGCGGGTCGGCCAGCGGGCTGTAGGGCAGTCGCCGCTGGACGGCCCACTCCTGCCGGTTCTTGCGTGCCGTCGAGACCACGACGTGTTCCGGCGCGATCCGCTGGCACAGAGGGTTGTGACAGCGGTGCCCGAGCAGCCGCGCCTCCGCGAGGGCGTCCACGCCGTGCATGACCGCGTACGCGAACCGGTGGGCGATGATCACCCGCCCCGGCGCGTACCAGAACCGGCCATGGCCACCGCCGTCGGTGCGCTCGCGCTCGGACCGGCCAGCCACGGCCCCGGTCCACCACAGGCACTCACTGCCGGGCACCGTGGCGACCTTCGCCCGGTAGCGCGTGATCACTGCCGGGTCCGCCAGCGCCGCCGCGACCGCCGCGAGGCCGGCGTCATCAAGCCGCCGAACCGGCACCCGCTCCCCCGTTCCCGGCCGCCGCGTCGGGCTCCCGCTCGACGGCAGCGCCGCCCTCAGCCTCCGCGCTGCCGTCCGGTGCGGCCAGTCGCCGCAGCCGCGTCGCCTCCCGCAGGGTGATCGTCTCGCCGCACCACTCGACCGCCTCGCTCAGTGACAGCCCCTCGACCTCGGTCAACTCCCGCAGCGCATCCCCGGCGCGCTTCTCGGTCTCGGCCACCGCCGCGTCGCGCTCACCGATCGCGACCATGACCTGTTCGGCCAGGTCGATCACCCGGCGCTCGCGCTCCTCGCGCTCCTTGCGCCGCTTCTCGGCCATCTCCCGCGCCGTACGCCGCGCCTGCTGCTTGATCGTCTGCTGACTCATTCGGTCCTCACTCGTGTCGACATGGACTCTGACAGTCACCTACGACAAATCCCGGTCCCTGTGCGATCACCACCGGCCAAGAAACCTTCCGAATCCGCCAATCTCGACCCCAGCCAGCCCCGCCCACCTCAGCCAGTCCGAACCCGACGCCCGAGCCGTCACCCACATCCCTCAGCGTCCCCCCAGATTTCCGCGACCTCCCAAGTGCCACACACCTCTTGCATTCTCGGTCTGCCGAATAGAAAGAACACATCAAAAATCCGGCCGGAAGTGATCGCACCGCACACCCCCGCGCACGTAGGTGACCGTGACGATGAGCCTCCACAAGCTGACGGCGGGGTCGGGGTACGACTACCTGACCCGCCAGGTCGCAGCGATGGACGCCACCGACAAGGGCCACACCGGGCTGGCGAGCTACTACACCGAGAAGGGCGAGACCCCCGGTGTGTGGGTCGGCTCCGGCATGGAGGGACTCGAAGGGCTCGACGCCGGCGACATCGTCACCGCCGACCACATGCAGGCGCTGTTCGGCTCCGGTCACCACCCGCTGGCCACCCAGCGGACCAAGGACCTGGACCTGCGCATCGGCCGCGTTGGCGTCGACCGGCCGACCGACGCGGACTACAAGACCGCCCGCCAGCTCGGCACGCCGTACAAGGTCTACGACAACGACATCAGCCCCTTCCGGATCGAGGTCGCCAAGCGCATCGCGGCCCTCAACGAGGCCGCCGGCCTGCCGGGTGACTGGCCGGTCCCCGCGGCCGACCGGGCCAAGATCCGCACCGAGGTCGGCACCGAGTTCTTCCGTGCCGAGCACGGCCGCGAGCCCACCGACGCCCGCGAGCTCGCCGCCGCGATCGCCAAGCACTCCCGCCCCAAGACCAACGCCGTGGCCGGCTACGACCTGACCTTCTCCCCGGTCAAGAGCGTCTCGGTGCTGTGGGCGATCGCCGACCCGAAGACCGCCGCGGTGATCGAGCGGGCCCACCAGGCGGCGGTCAAGGACGCCCTGGGCTTCATCGAGTCCAAGGCGCTGTTCACCCGCCGCGGCACCAACGGCGTGCGCCAGGTCGACGTCTGCGGACTGGTGGCCACCGCGTTCACCCACCGCGACTCCCGCTCCGGCGACCCCGACCTGCACACCCACGTCGCCGTCGCGAACAAGGTCCAGACCCTCGACGGCAAGTGGCTGGCCATCGACGGCCGACCGCTGCACAAGGCGGTCGTCTCCGCGTCGGAGACCTACAACACCGCGCTCGAGCGGCACCTGGTCGACGCCCTCGGCGTGCGGTTCGAGGAGCGGCCGAACGAGGACGCCCGCAAGCGGCCTGTGCGCGAAATCGTCGGCGTCGACCCCGACCTCAACCGTCGCTTCTCCAAGCGCCGCGCCAACGTCGAGGACCGCCGCAAGGTCCTCGCAGCCGCGTTCCAGGCCACCCACGGGCGGCCGCCCACGCCGGTGGAGACCATCCAGCTGTCCCAGCAGGCGACGCTGGAGACCCGCGAGGCCAAGCACGAGCCGCGGTCGCTGGCCGAGCAGCGCGAGACCTGGAGCCGTGAGGCCATCGAGGTACTGGGCACCCCGCAGCGGGTCAAGCAGATGGTGGACGGCGCGCTGAAGCCGAAGGGCGCGGCCCGCTCCCTGGCCGACTCGGCGTGGTTCGCCAAGACCACCGACCTGATCGTGGCGACGATGGAGGGCGGTCGCAGCACCTGGCAGTACTGGCATGTCTACGCCGAAGCCCAGCGACAGGTCCGGGGCGCCAACGTGCCCACCAACCAGGTCACCCAGGTCGTCGACCTGCTCGTCAGCGAGGTCCTCGACGGCCGCTCGGTGAGCATGGCCCGCACCTGGGACACCATCAGCGAACCGGTCGAGCTGCGGCGAGCGGACGGGGCCTCGGTCTACACCCAGAGCGGCGCTGAGCTGTTCACCTCGGGCAAGGTGCTGGCCGCCGAGGAGCGCCTGGTCGAGGCCGCCGGCCGCCACGACGGGTACGCCGTCGAGGCGTCCTCGGTCGACCTGGCGCTGCTCGAGCCGACCGCCAACGGCATCACCCTCAACGCCGGACAGGCCACGCTGGTCCGCGAGGTGGCCACCTCCGGCGCTCGACTGCAGCTGGCGATCGCGCCCGCCGGATCCGGCAAGACCACCGCGATGCGAGCCCTGGCCAGCGCCTGGGCAGACGGTGGCGGCACCATCATCGGGCTGGCTCCGTCAGCGGCGGCCGCGGACGCCCTGCGCTCCCAGATCGACACCCAGACGGACACCCTGGCCAAGCTGACCCACTCCCTCGAGCAGGCTCGCGAGTCCGGCGCCGCGATGCCCGCCTGGGTCGCCGGCATCGACTCCTCCACCCTCGTGGTCATCGACGAGGCCGGGATGGCCGACACCCTCTCGCTGGACGCGGCGGTCTCCTACATCCTCGAGCGCGGCGGCAGCGTCCGGCTGATCGGCGACGACCAGCAGCTCTCCGCGATCGGCGCCGGCGGCGTGCTGCGCGACATCATAGCCACCCACGGAGCGCTGCAGCTGACCGAGCTCGTCCGGTTCAAGGACCCCGCCGAGGGCGCCGCCTCGCTCGCGCTGCGCGAGGGCAAGCCCGAGTCGCTCGGCTTCTACCTCGACCGCGACCGCGTCCACGTCGGCGACCTGGCCACCATGACCGAGGACGTGTTCGCGGCTTGGCAGGCCGACCGCGGCGCCGGTCTGGACTCGATCATGCTCGCCCCCACCCGCGACCTGGTCAGCGAGCTGAACCAGCAGGCCCGCGCCCACCGGCTCGAGGGGATCGACCCGGCCGACGTCGCCGCCAGCGGCCCGGTTCGCCGTCTCGCGGACGGCAACGAGGCCTCGATCGGCGAGCTGATCATCACCCGCGAGAACGACCGTCGCCTGCGCACCTCGGCCACCGACTGGGTCAAGAACGGCGACCGCTGGAACGTGCTGGAGATCCACGACGGCGGCGAGCTGACCGTCCAGCACACCCAGCACGGCCGCACCGTGCGGCTGCCCGCTGACTACGTAGCCCGGTCCACCGAGCTCGGCTACGCGTGCACCGTGCACACCGCCCAGGGCGTCACCGCCGACACGATGCACGGCCTGGCCACCGGCAGCGAGTCGCGCCAGCAGCTCTACACGATGATGACCCGCGGCGCGCACGCGAACCACGTCTACCTCGAGGTGGTCGGCGACGGCGACCCGCACTCGGTAATCCACCCGACCCTGATCCGGCCGCTCACGCCGACCGACATCCTCGAGTCGATGCTGGCGCGCGACAACACGCAGCGGTCCGCGACCAGCCTGATCCGCGAGCAGGCCGACCCGGCCACCCGGCTCGGCGAGGCCTCCCATCGCTACCTCGACAGCCTCTACGTCGCCGCCGAGGACCTCCTGCGCCACGACATGATCGCCGGCGCCGACGGCACCCCGGTCAACGTGGTCGACGCCCTGGACAACGCTGTCGAGACGCTCGTCCCCGGCCTCTCGGAGGACTCTGCCTGGCCGACCCTGCGGGCCCACCTGCTGCTGCTCGGCGCCGCCGGCGAGAACCCGGTCGACGCGCTCCGGGCCGCGGCCAGCGACCGGGAGCTGGAGAGCGCGCACGACCGCGCCGCGGTACTCGACTGGCGCCTGGACGCCTCGGGCCTGCGCAACGCCGGCGCCGGCCCGCTGCCGTGGATGCCCGCGGTGCCGGCCCGCCTGGCCGAGGACCCGCACTGGGGTGCCTACCTCTCCCAGCGCGCGCACCTGGTCGAGCAGCTTGCCGAGCAGGTCCACACCCGCGCGACCGACGAGGGCGCCCTGCCGGTGTGGGCGCAGAACGGTCTGCGGCCCGAGGCCGCCACGGTGGCCGACGTCGAGGTCTGGCGGGCCGCGATGCAGGTCCCGGCCGACGACCGGCGCCCGACCGGCGCGCCGCAGCTGCAGAAGGCCTCCGCGACCTGGCAGCGCCGCCTCAACCGCGCCGTCACCGGCGACCACACGCCGGCGCTCAAGGAATGGCGCCAGCTGCTCTACTCGCTCGCCCCACAGGTCCGCGACGACGAGTTCACCCCCCTGCTCGCCGAGCGCCTGGCCGCGATGTCTCGCGCCGGCGTTACCGCCCACCAGCTGCTGCGCACTGCCACTGCCCCCGACCACCCGGCCGGGCCGCTGCCCGATGAGCACGCCGCGGCGGCCGTTTGGTGGCGCATGGCCCGTCAGCTCACCCCGGCCGTGGCCTCCCAGATCGGCCACGGTTCCCACGGTGAGGGCGTCACCACCGAGTGGACGCCGCGGCTGGCGGACCTGTTCGGTCCCGAGCGCGCCGCGAGCATCCAGGCCAGCACCTGGTGGCCCGCGCTGGTGGCGAACGTGGACCACGGCGTGCAGCGCGGGTGGCAGGTCGAGGCCCTGCTGGGTGCAGGGCGGGCGATGCCGAGCGACGGCTGGGAGGGAGTCGACGAGTGCCAGGCGCTGGTCTGGCGGACCTCGATCGCGCTCGAGACCGCCCCCGACGAGCACGTGCACGAGTACCACTTCGACGAGCCGCCCACGGACCTCTGGGATGGGATCGAGCCGGACCCGGCGACGCTCGTCGACCACGCCACCGACCTCGACTGGGCCGACTGGCCGCTCGCCGAGGAGCCCGGCCCGTACGACGAGCACCTGGTCGACGCGGTCGACGAGCACCTGGTCGACGTCGACGCCGGCGCCCCGATCGACGTCGACGAGGACCAGTTCGTCGAGCCCGACCTCACCCTGGCCGCTTACATCCGCGACCTCGGCGGCAGCCGGCTGGAGCCCACTGATGCCGACCTGCGACTCATGTACCAGCGGGCCGACGAGTGGCACTCCTCCCCCGTCTCGCGTGAGCACATGCTCGAGATCAACGACATGGCGCAGGCCTTCTTCGAGGCCCGGTTCGCCGACTCGTGGGGCCGCGACTACCTCACCGGTCGGTTCGGAGTCGACCTCGCCGGCGACGAGCGGTTCCGCCCCGGTCAGGCGCCGGCAGGGTGGACCAACCTGATCGACCACCTGCGCGGCCGCGGTGTCAGCGACACCGAGATGGTGGCCACCGGGGTCGCGACCGAGGCCAGCACCGGTCGCCTCATCGACCGGTTCCGCGACCGGGTCATGTTCCCGGTCATCCACCAGGGCGAAGTGCTCGGCTTCGTCGGCCGCCGCCGGCCCGACCTCACCGACGCCGACAAGGGCGGCCCGAAGTACCTCAACACCGCCGACACCCCGCTCTTCCACAAGGGCGCCCAGCTGTTCGGCGTTGTCGACGAGCTCCTCGCCGAGGGCGCGGTCCCAGTGATCGTCGAGGGCCCGATGGACGCCGTGGCGGTCACCCTCGCCAGCCACGGCCTCTACCTCGGTGTGGCACCGCTCGGCACCTCGCTGACCGACGAGCAGGCCGCCCAGCTGGCAGCGGTGGGCCGCGACCCGATCGTGGCCACCGACGCGGACCTCGCCGGCCAGGTCGCGGCCGAGCGCGACTTCTGGATGCTCACCCCGCACGGCCTGGACCCCGGCTACGCCCGGTTCCCCGACGGCCTGGACCCCGCCGACCTGCTCGCGCAGCGCGGGCCTGCAGCGCTCACCGCCGCGGTGGCCAGCGGCCAGCCGGCCTTCCGCTCGCTGGGCGACCAGCTGCTCACCGAGCGGCTCGACAACCTCGCCCCCGAGCAGGCGCGAGTCGCGGCCATGAGGATCCTCTCGGCCCGTCCCAGCCGCGCCTGGGAGCCGGGAGTCAACCAGGTCCGGGCCCGCCTGCAGCTCTCCCAGCTGCAGGCGCAACGCGACCTGCGCGACGCCGTCAAGACCTGGGACGCCGACCCGCGCAAGGCGGCGCTGGCCGAGCTCCACAAGAGCAGCGAGGTTCGCGCCCGCCTCGTTGCCGCGGCCGAGAAGGCGTCCGCCGAGCGGTGGGCTCCGCTGGCCCGCGAGCTCGACCCGCGTCTGCTCGAGCAGGGCGACTGGCCGGCCACCGCGGCGATGCTGCAGGAAGCCCACGACCAGGGCCATGACGTCGACGCCGCCACGCGCGGCCTGGTCGCTGAGAAGCCGCTGGGCGACAGCCCCGCCCGCGACCTGCGCTACCGGTTCGTTTCTCGCCTTGAGATCCCGTTCGGCGACGCAGCGCACCTCGACGCTCCAATCACGCCCCGATCCACCAAGGCGAACCGTCCCTGGCCCAGTGATCCCTTGGATCGTCGACCGCCGCCGGCGAGCCGGAGATAAGTCGGTACCGCTGGGCAGTCCTCACGGGATAGGGGCCAGTCCTCGACGGCTCGAGAGCAGCGCAACGTCCCGATTGCTAGCACGCTTCTTCAAGCTGCTCAGCACTGCGTGCTCGGTTTCGGGCGTCCAGAAGATCAGGAGATGCTCACGAGCCCGGGTGATGGCCGTATAGAAAATGTTGTGCGAGAAGTCGTCCTCGTTGGCGTCGGTGATGACGACCTTCACCGAGTCGTACTCGAGGCCCTGTGCTTTGTGGATCGACACCGCGTAGGCGACCTGGAACGGCACTGAGCCGGCGGTTGAGTCGTCATCGTCGTCGCCGGTGCCGCGCTCGTAGACATCGAACTGCACCGTCGAGTCCTTGACGTAGCGCAGGTCGTAGCCGTCGACGTCGAAGGCCGTGACCGGTCGATCCAGGGCGACATCGAACTGGATCCGGCCCGGGAACGTCTCGATCCCAACCAGCGTGCCCTTCAGGTTGTTGTAGATGACGGGCCGGAAGCGATCGGTCTCGGAGAAAAGCACCGGGTCACCGACCTTGTAGGTCGAGGCGCCCCACACGACCGGCGGACTGGGGTTGCTGCTCTGGAGGAAGCGGTTGACGTTGTTGATGCCGTACAGCCCGTCGTAGTTCAGGCAGAGGATGATCTCGTCGGCCCGCTTGGCGTCGAAGAGCGACTCGTTGAGCACGGTCGAGTAGCCGTTGCGCGCCAGGGTCTCGGCGATGTCGTCCTTGAGCTCGCGCACGGTTGACCACAGGTCAAGGAGATCCGTATTCGTGGTGCGGAACGGCGTCGTGAGCTCGAAGACCGCCGTCTCCGGGATGAACGATCGGGCGAGCCCGAACCAGTTGCCGAACTGGATGGACTCGATCTGGTAGACGTCGCCGACCAGCACGAGAAGCTTGAAGGACGTCCGCTCGAGCACCTTCAGGAGGTCGGCGTTGCTGACCGTGCTGCACTCGTCGATGATCAGGACGTCGTAGTTGGTCGTGTCCGCCGCCCGGCCCTTCTGGCTGCTGATCGTGCGGAAGGTGGAGTTCTGAGCGGTGACCCGCCGCTTAAGGTTGTCGACAGCCGGGTTGGTGTGAGCGAGGAAGAGCTTCTGGTTGCCGTTGAAGTAGCTGGCGATCAGGCTGACCATCGTCGACTTGCCGGTGCCGGCGGCACCGTAGATCAGGGCGACCTGCGAGTCGACGAACAGCTCCTGGAGCGCCTGGACCTTGATCGGGTCGTCCGGAGCCGGGGTCGTCTGGGCAAGCCACTGGGTGACCGCCGCCTGGTATCCGGCGATGCCGGCGGTCGCGTACTGCTGGAGCTTCTCAATGATGGCGACCGTGCCGTCCTCGTAGTCCCGGATGAAGAGGTGGCCCTTGTCCTTCAGCATCTTGCGGTGGGTGTGCTTGTAGTACACCTTCGAGTTGTAGTCCGCCATGAGCTGATCGACGTCGCCGAAACTCGCGAGGTCGGCCACGGGCGTGTAGAGCATGCCGCGATCCTCGACGTTGGTCTTCACCCGGCGGGCCAGCAGCTCATGGGTGCGGTCGGTGGCGTCCAGGGCCTCGGCGAGATCGGAGAAGCGCGGGTTGTGCCAGACGAGCGACGTGCAGAACGGCATCCGCTCGAACGGCTTGCACCCCCACTCGAGGTTCAGGTTCGACAGCCCACCACAGGCATCCGGCGTGTACTGCCGCTTGATGATCTGGTTGTTCATCCGCAGCAGCAGGTAGCGCAGCACGCTGTGACCTGCGGCCTTTGCCTGGATCTTCGCTCGCGCCAGGTCGAGGACCGGGAAGATCCGCGGCTGCTGCGACTTCTTGGTAGCCCAGGCCTTCAGTGCGTCGTACTGCGCGTCCCCCATGTCGATGATGTCGAGCAGGCTCGACGACGTCGTTGTCAGGTACTGCATCAGGTTCCGGTACTCAGAGCTACCGGTCGACGTCTTGTGACGCTGGTCGAAGATCCGGGCGAAGTTGTCGAACTCGCACGGGCGGATCGAGACCTCCCACTCCCGGATGATCGTGATCGGCATCGTCTGGCCCATCACGTGGATCGAGTCGGGTTCGAGGATCAGGTTGGCCGCGTACTTGTCGGTGATGTCGATGTCCGTGAAGCCGATGATCCGATCGGACTTGTTCACGTGGTTCATCGCGTTGTAGAAGGTCACCTCGTAGTAGATGTGCCCCTCCGCGTAGAACGGCCGGACGGCGTGGATGTAGTAGCGGTTCTTCGGAGCCTGGCTAGGCCCCGTCGCCCGCGCGGCCACGATCCGCTCCGCGATCTTGCGGTGATACTCCTTCAGCGACGGATCGAGGTCGACCGGAAAGTCCTCGAGGTTGGCGAGGATGGTCATGCCGAACCGCGTCGCGGCCACGTCGCGGATCCGGTGCAGGTAGTCGTAGTACTTGAGCATCAGGCGCTCGGAGGGGTCGCCGCCCATCGTGTAGTGCGACGTGCTGACCTGCAGCAGCTTGTGGAACCGCTTGAGGAAGTTGAGCTTCCCGCTGGCACTGACGTGGGCCATCGCCGCGGCCACCTTGGCGTACCGGAACTCCTCGTCCCCGCGGCCGGCGTGGAGCCGCACCGCGACGCCCTCGACCAGGTTGCGCAGCTGACTCAGGATGTTCTGCGCGAGCAGGGCGCGATCATGGCTCAGCGCGGCAATGTTCGACGAGATGGCGTCCGCGGCGCTCTCGATCTGCTCGTCGACGGAACTCACGTCGCTGCCCCCTTCCCGTGACCGGTGCCTGCTCCCTCACCCCCGTACTGCTTCCTCAGCGCGGACAGTCGCGTCCGCAGCGGGGTCTTGCTGACCTTGGCCAGGTTGAGCGGCGGGTCCAGCTCGGTGAGGATCTCTGTTTCTACGTCGTCCAGTATGTCTGGGTCATCCACAGGAATCGCGATCACACGCAGGTGGGCATGCATCCACTGCGTCAGTCCCACCTCATCGATCGCGGGCAGACCATGCGCGCTGGCGAGGATGGAGCCGAGACTCCAGCGGAGCGTCGAGAACCCTTGGCGCCGGCCGAGGTGCATGGTGGCGATGCGTTCCCACAGCGTGCTCGACGAGGTCGAGCCGCCCCTGCGTGTCGCACCCGCGAGGCCGGCGTAGACCAACCCGGCGCCAACCGCGTGCCCCAGCCCACGGCTCAGATCGTCGGCACCGGCGTCGTCGACCCACCAGCTGTACATCCCCGGAAACCGCAAGTGCTCGCCCCGCGTCGCGAGAAAGTCACCAAGCGACACCGCGCCGGACGGATCGCGCAGCTGGAACACAACGTCCCGAAGTTCAGGCCGCGAAGCGCCCTGCTGCAGGTACCAGGACAACCGCCGGCCGAAGGACAGGCCTCCCAGCTGGTCGATCACCAGTGCACCGAGGGGCTCGACGGCCTCGCGCACCGACCGCACGTACGCCGATCCCGCGTGGACATCGAGAGTCCGGCCGTCCAGCGATCCGAGCAATGCGGCGAGCTGCGATGCGACCTTCTGGCCCCAGGTGCGGCGGTAGTCGCGGCCCATCTCGGGGAGGTAGCAGTCGTACGGCTCCAGCCAGTCGTCCGGGCTGACCAGGCCGTGCTCGGCGGAGAGGATGAACCACGGGCGCCCACTGCCCTCGGCGTAGGCGCGCATCTTGGCAAAGTAGTCGGAGGTGTAGAGGTCCTTGGCTTGTGCGCCGACGGGGAGCTTGCTCTTCACGCAGCCCACGAGCACGGCGTCGGCCGACGGGTTCGCAACCGTGGGGGCAGGACGGGGCGCGCTCCTGATCGAGGACGGTTTGACCGGCGCAGCGGCGATTTCCGCACTGCCCCTGCCGATCGCGAAGCCGAGCTTGGCCAGCAGACGCCGGCTGTTCTGCGACTGGAAGTCGGTCTTGGCCAGGCCGGTCGCGAGCGCCATGACCTGCTTGACCGGCCAGCGCTCACCGTCGATCTCAACCCAGTACTGATCAATTGGATCGGGCCGATGCTGGGCGATGCGACGGCGCACATCGTCATCGGACAGATCGAACAGTCGGCGGGCCAGGGTGAATGAGATGGTCACCACGGCAGTCCCTACCTCTCTCGCGCGTGGGCGAGCATGGCCTGCACTACCGGCGGGAGGAGACTCAGGAGACCGAGCTCGTCGACCTGGCCGACGAGGGTCCGCCAAAACTGCAGCCGAACCTCCTCCGGCGTGGTGCCGTAGGCCGATGCGATCGCCAGTTCCACGTCGAGGGTCCAGCCGGGCTGCTGTGGCTCATCCGTGCCGCGGTTGCCGCTGGGATGGTCGGTCTCCGGGAGGAGTGAGGTGATCGGCACCCCGGCTGCCTGCAGTCGCGCCACGTCCATGCTGCGGTTGACTGAGAACAGGCAGCCGAGTTCGACGGCTCGGCGGGACTCGGCGTCGGATCCCAGCCACCAGTGGAGGATCACGCCGCGCGCACCGGACTGTTCGATCACCTCGAGGGTGCGCTTGGTGGCGCGGGCGCTGTGGACAGAGACAAGGCGCGGGGTCTGCCCCAACTGCGCGAGGATCGATGCGAAGACCTCGACCTGGCGCTGCATCGGGACACGTGAGGATCCGTCGAGCCCGACCTCACTGACTAGGGGTGTCCTCGCGAGTAGCGCCTCGAATCGCACCTTGTCGTAGCTGGACTGGGCTGCCTGCACTCCGGGGTGGCATCCGAGGCCCCAGACGGTGACCGCGTCAGACCGGCGCCGGGTGCGCTGGAACTCCTCGGTCGACCGGGTTGCGGCGAAGACAACCGCACCAAGCGATTCGAGCTCGCGCGGCTCGATCGTCGGGTCGATGTGCGCGTGAAGGTCGAGTGGCGGGAGCGCGCGGCTCATGACAGGAATGCCCTCATCTCCTCCACGCCACGCTGACAGAGATCAAGGGCGGCGCCGGGGAAATAGTCGTCAGGCAGCGACATCGTCATGACCATTCGGGGCTTGGGGTCGTGGCTGACGAAGTCGTGCATGGCCTCGACGATCGACTTCTGCTCGACGAAGGTCGCGTAGCGATTCGTCGGGTCGTTGCACAGGTACTCGGTGGTGTCGTCAAGGCCCGAGGCGTGGAAGGACGCCCGGCGCACGAGGCAGCCGAAGCAGACGCCGCAGGAAGAGCCTGGCGCGACGCCGCTGTAGCGCGCGTCAGTGTGGGCGCAGGAGTTCGTTGCACTGAGGTACTCGGACGCGGCCGGCTTGCCGATCCGGTCCGCGACCTGGCTGAACATCTGGCCCTTCGCGAGATCCTGGAACGGATTCTGGATCAGTCCGTGGGCACCTGCGGCGGTGAGGAGATCCTGCAGGTCCCTCAGGAACCGTGGATGGGTGGTGTGCGTCGAGAGCGAACCGCGACGCTCCGGGCCAAGAGGCGGGTTGAGCGAGGCGAAGCCGTTCTCCGGAATCAGGAGGGGTTGCCCGGAACGTTCGGCGGCGGCGAGGCCGAGCGCCAGGAACAGGAGCGAGCGGGAGCGGCTGGACGGCTCGCTCTGGAACGAGGTGCCGTCCAGGCGCTTGGCCGTCCGATTGAGGTTCGCCTGGCGGTGCGTGACTGTGATGTCCGGCGCGGCTTTGCGGATCCGCCCGACCAGATCCTTCTGGAACGGCGAGATCGAGGTCGCACTGAAGTGCGAAACGAGCTGCAGCGTCGAGCCCTCGGGAAGGTCAAGGGCCGCCAGGAGGGCTCCCGCGGCCGAGTCCGCACCGCCACTGAGCAGGATGGTGGCGGCCGGGGCGGTCTCGTCGAGCGCCAGCTCGGTCTCCGCCGCCTGGTTCGGGGCCCCTCGGGTGAAGCTGAACGTCCAGCGGTCGCCAGTCAGAAACCCGACGGCCTGAGCGAGAGCCTCGGCATGTGGCTGCCACTGGCTCGGATCGCCCACCTCGACGGTGAGGTCGAAGTCGCGGGCGTTCCAGTCAGAGCCGCGGGCCTGGCGCCGGACAGATCGGTCCGCTGCGAACACCGCGAGGGCGATGCGGGTGAAGTCGACGTTCTGCTGGCGGACCGAGCCGAACGCGGTGAGGTGTGGATCGAGGGTGCCCGTGAAGGTCGAGGTCGTCGACCGGGTCCAGAGGAACACCTCGTCGAACCCGTCAGCGTCGGCGGCGGTCTGCTCGTCGATCGTGAGCAGGAGGCGCGTCATTCGCTGCCCCCAAAGATCTCGCCGAGTTCGCGCACGCCACCCTCGATGGCGGCAGCGATCTCCTGCTCCGACGCCCCCGTGGTGGTGAGCTTGACCTGGCTGGCGTAGACCTCGGCTGCGTCGCGAATCTCCTGCTCGGCTTCGGCTCTCTTCTCGCGGGAGGGCTCGGCGCGGATGCGGTCGCCGACCTCGGTGAGCGTGACGTCCGCAATCATGAGTTCGATGGAACGCCGCACGATTTCGTCGGGCGACGGTGTCTGGTCCGCCGGGGCCTCCAGAATCCACTCGACGATGGACGCGACGATTGCGCGCGACTCATCGTCGGCGATCGTGCTATCTGCCTGGGTGTCAAAGGCGGCCTCGACGATCTTGGTCCCAACCGAGACCATGTCGCCGAGCGCGAGCAGGGCGTCGTAGTTCAGCCCCGCAGTAGCCAACGTGGCTCGGTCACCCGAGGCGTAGGCGTGGGCGAGAGCACCCGCACGTCCGGCGGCACGCGAGGTGGTACCCAGAGACCGCCGGGCCCCACCGCCCGAACGACCCCCGCCTCCCCCGCTGCCAGTTGCGCCGCCCCCGCCGCCCCCGCCGGGCCCGTCGCCACCGCCACCTCGGCCAGTCAGGATGCGAATGGCAGGCCGCAGATCAATACCCGGCGCAGGGGCGCCTGGCGCGTCAGGACCGCCGTCACCACCTGGCTCGCCCGGCGCCTCATCCCCTCCAGGGGCTGCGGGAGCCGCTGGAGGGGTGCCCGTTAGCCAGTCGGCAATGGATTCACGCAGATCGCTGGCGTCCTTCCCGCCGCTTCCGCCAAAGGCCCCGCTAGTTCCCATCCGGCGTCCCCCACGCTTGGCGCACCTTCGTGATGACCTCGCGGACCGGCCGACTCGCCGAACCGACGTCCCAGACGCCCAGCACCGGCTCGAAGGTTGCCTCGGCCTCCGGCTTGAGGAGCATGACGGTTGCGACCTTCACCTCACTTGGCGGCAGGAGTTTCAGCGCCGAGACCGCGGCGTCCTCGATGCCTGGGTGTGTCTTTGAGACTCGCAGGATGCCCGGCACGGAGAACTTCTGGATCGACGGCTGGTCGCGGGTCGAGCTGCCCAGGAAAGCGATGAGGAGCCGGGCGTCGGCTGGCTTTACGGCCTGGAGTGCCTCGTCAGTCACGGCATTGCGGTCGACCTGAAGGCTCGACATCAGGGCACTCGCAATATCGCGCAGTCGCTCGGGCAGCGCGCTGCTCACCAGCTCGATGCCGGCGAAGGAAGCAGCCAGGTACAGGTAGCCGCTGATGTCCGAGGCGTCGAGCTTGGGCGGAAGCTTGGCCCAGCGGATGAGCGAGTCGGAGAAAGGCGCCTCTTCCGAGGCCGGCGCAGCTGGCGCGGGTGGCTTGGCAGTGGCCTTCTTCTTGGGTGCTGTCTGGTCCGCCTCCACCGCGGGCTCGGTTGGCTCGACGGGCACCGCCTCGTTCGCGGCACGGTCGAGGGCATCCATCTGGTCGCGCAGTTTGGTCTGAGCGAGCCAATCCAGGACGGTCTTGAAGTCATCGTCGAGCAGGCGCTCGAGCATCATCAGCTTGGCGACGGCGTCTGACGCCAGCGAGATACCGCGGCGCGATGCGACGGACTGGCGCACGTGGAGGTCGTTGAGGAAGCGCTTGATCCGGCGGGGGTTGCCGCGGAACTTCTCGTAAAGCAGCGGCGTCAGGCGCGAGGCGGTGGCACGTTCCTCTGCGAGGTCGACGTCAGCGGGAAGGGCGAGGTCATCCAAGCTGCCGGCCTGCATCCGGAGGTCAGCGGTCGATGCAACCAGGGCCTCGAAAGCCTCGGCAGTGAGCTTGGCCTCCGCGAGCAGCAGGAAGAGGTAGGCCTGGGTGTCGAACTGGCTCAGCGCGGGGATGGGAATCGTCGTCTGGACGATCTTGTGGAGGTACAGCTCGGCGGGCGACTCACCGGCGCCCCGCTCATCTGACGAACTGCCAAGCCGCTTCTGGATCGCATCGGCCACGCGGTCCTCGTCGGCCGCGATGACGAACGACATGCCCTTGGCCGACAAGAACAGCCGGATGGCCTCAAGCGTCTCGACGACGGTTTCCGGTAGACAACGGTCGAGGTCGTCGACAAGCACGACGACACGCGAGATGTGCTTGAGCCCATCGGACTTTAGGAGCTCTTCGAACTCATCGCGGAACTGGGCGAGTCCGCGCTCCGTTGGCTCCGTCTCGCCCTCGACCGGGTCCTCGTTGATGAGGTCCAGCACGTCCTCGACCTTCGGCAACTGCAGCGTGATCGAGGTTAGTGCCGCCATCTTGAGAGCCTTGGCCCACTTGACCCGCTTCGTCAGCTTGAGCAGCAGATTCTGGGCCTCGACGCCGACGCTGGTGTCGATCTGACCCTTGAGCGCATCGAGCACCTCGGCGATGAGGCTCTCCTTCGGGCCCACCGTCGGGTCGTAGCTCCACGGCTGCGTCGCAACCACGAGCACCTTGGTGCTCTCAGCCTCAGCACGCCGCTGGACCTCCTGCTTCACAAGTTCGAGCACGGTGGTCTTGCCCGCACCCCAGGAGCCCGACAGCCCAAGAGCGACCGGATCGAGCGAGTCATCGAGCACAGCGTCGGTGACCGTCTCAGCCACAGCCAAGAATGAGAGCAGATCTCGCCCAGCGGGCTCGTCAGACCACAGAGGATTCGGGCCCTCGCTCATGAGGGTTCTCCAGTCCAGGGTCGATTCGCGGCGCGAGCGAGCTCCGTCTTCCAGACCCCGAAATCTGGGCGCATCTCACCGAGAAAGGGCATGCCGAAGTTGTACTCCCTGTGGGCCGACGCCTCGATGGAGCCTTGGAGGACACCTGCGGCGCCAAAGATGTGGCGCCCGAGACTGGTAAGAGCGAACTGAGCCATCAGGCAACTCTCCTGTGCACGCCGATCCCGTGATAAACCCCAAGCACCAACGAACCCCTCACGGTCAACCTCAGACGGTCGCGACCCAGAGCTCGACCTGAAGTCGCATGTCCGACCCTAGCCGCGAGGGCCGACAGATTCGCGGCACAGATGTGCCCGACAGAAGTTTGGTTGCACGTAGACAGCCTGCGTCTTGGCCGCGTTCGACGCTCAGCTGCGAGGACCCTTCTCGGTTCGGGTTCGCGGCAGGACGCCGCCCGACTCGCCGTCCTGGATCTCGCCGGTGTCGAGGTCGACGAGGCCAAGCCGCGGCGTGCCTGCAGGTGTCGGTGACTGTTGGTGTGACCTACGGCTGACGGGCAGCGCATCGACGTCGTGGGCGAATGTATTCGCGCGGCGCTGGCGGCTTGCGTCGGCGAGGTGCTCTTTGTGGCGCGGTTTGGCTGGCCAGCTGTTGTGCTCGTCGCCGCAGTGCGCGCGCAGCCTGTTGCGCATGCGGTCGGTGAACGCCGGCAGGCAGTAGCGATGCCACTCCTCGAGCGCGTCGCTGGTCAGCGCCAGGCCGGCCCTTCGGCGCTGGTCGGCCAGGACGGCGATCTCGTGGACCAGGTGCGGATGCACGGGCCAGCAGCTGGGAATGAGGCCGGAGACGTCCCAAGTGTACTCGCGGTTGAGCCAGATCACGACGTCCTCGAGCCACTCCCACAGGTCGTGACGCAACTCGGGGTCCAGGCAGGTGGCCGGCTCCCAGGGCCGCGGCAGCAGCGCGTGGTTCCCCAGCGCCTTCTTCTGTTCCTCGGTGCCGTTGATGGCGATGTGGAGCTCGCGGTAGGCGAGCCGGACGTGGTCGCCGGCGACGGGGAACGGTAAGACCATCAGTGTGGCCGCCGCCCGGCGGTCCTGCTGCTCGGTGGTCACAGTTCACTCCTTGTGTGGTCGTTCTCGTCGTCGACGAAGCCGAGGCGGCGGGCCTCGACGAGCGCGGCAGTGGCGCGGGCCTCGGGGGTGATGACCATGCGCCGGTCGTTGGTCAGGCGCTCTCGCAGCGCTCGCTGGTCGGCCAGGAGCCGTTCGCCGGCCTTGCCTTCTACGCAGCGGTGGAGCTTGGCGATGATCGGCTTGCCGTTCTCGGCGATCACCAGGGCTTGGCGCTCGGGCAGCTGGCGGACTTCCTCGGGCCGCATGATCGCGATGTCGTCGCCCTCGTAACCGCCGCCGCTGCCGCGGTGGGTGCGTCGACCGATCCGGACCTGGCCGAGGAGGTCGGAGATCTCCTGGTTGAAGGCGACGTCCTTGGAACCGCCGAACATCACCAGGGTGTTGGTGAGGCCGAGCAGCGCGCGAGCCTCGTGCTCGCCGAAGATGCTGGTCAGCTGGGGACGGGTCTGGGCGGCCCAGATGAACGAGAGCCCCAGGGCACGCTCGTTGGCCATCCGGGTGCGCAGCGTCGGAAGCGGTGCGGTCGAGGGCAGCTCGTCGAGCACCGAGACCAGGGGCGGGCACAGCCGGCCTCCCCACGGGGAGCTGTTGGCCAGCAGCAGCCCGGTGTCCAAGACGTGCTCTGCCACGGCGGTCATCAGCGGGCTGGCCGAGGCGTACGGGTCCTCGCGACCGAGCAGGTAGATGGTGCCGCGGCGGCGGATCACGTCGGCCAGGTCCGTGGCGGGATGGCCGGGGCTGGGGATGCACCGGCGACGGATGTCGGCTTGGAAGAACAGCGACACCGCCTGCTGCACCGTAGTGACGGTGTTGCCGGCGGTGCGGTCGTCGCCGTTCAGTGCCCCATGCAGGAGGCCGTGCCAGAAAGGCTCGGCATGCGGGTGTCGGCGCAGGATCTCCATCGGCTGGGTGGCTGCGGCGGGGTTCGCGACCCACAGCAGCACGTCCTCGAGTGTCTTGCCGGTCAGCGCCGCGGAGTGGAAGTAACCCTGCAGCACCTTTGCGGACTCGGCGGCGTAGAACCGTGCAGCGTCATCGCCGGCCCCGCCGGTGATCGCTCCCTTGACGGTGCCGGCGGTGAACGCCTTGGCGCGCCGCTCGGCCACCTTGGGGTCGACGCAGCCGGCGATCGGGTCCCAGATCAGCTCGTCGACGACGCCCTCGGCCAGGCCGAAGGGGTCGAGCACCACGCAGGGCCGGTTGTCGCGGGAGCGTTCGGTGAGGCTGAGCAGCAGGTCCTCGACCTTCGTCAGCGTCACCAGGGCGGCACCCGGGGCGCCGAGGAGCGCCGGGGTGAGCAGGTCGAGGGTCTTGCCGGATCCCTGCGGGCCGATCACGCCGGCGGTGCGGTCCCAGGGCACCCACAACTCGCCGCCTCGCGGCTCGTGCGCATTACCGATGCGCCAGCCCACGTCCCAGGTGTCGAACCGAAGCTTCATCGCGTCACCTCCGGGATCGTGTCCCCGCACGGAGCCAGGCACCGGCGGCAGATCACCTCGCGGCCCTGCCGCTCCTCCGCTCGCCGGCCGAGGACCGGGAAGGTGAGGTCGGACAGGAGGTCGCGCCCCTCCCCCACGAGCTCTACCGGTCCGGTGGACACGTAGTAGTGGCTCTCGACGAGGACGGGGTGGTGTCCGCGGCGGCGACAGATGATGCCGCCCAGCCGGCGGCGGCCGCGGCCTCGGAGGGTCGGGCGACCTCGCAGTGGGGTCTCGTTGCTCATCGGTGTTCCTTCGTTCGGCGGCCGTCCAGGAGCCACGGGCTGAGGCGGTGGCCCAGCTGCGGGCCGGGTTGTTCGGTGAGGTCGCAGGCTGCGCGCTGGACCGGTGCCGGTGCTCCGGGGGCGTGCTTGCCGTAGAGGTCCGGGCGGACGATGCCGGCGACCTTGCGGAGCCGGGTGACGCCGAGCAGCTTCTCTGCCTCGGCTGCGGTCGCCATGCCGCGCATGCGGCCCCGGCCCCAACGCTGGTAGGCCCAGACGCCGAGCCAGATCGTCGCCGCCAGCAGCGCGAGCTCGGTCAGAGCGAGGCTGCCCCAGACCAGGCCGCGGCCGGCCAGGTCGTCGGGAGCGGGGGTGGGCAGACCGGCTTCGGCGTTGCCGCCCAGAACGCCGGGCAGGCTGGTCCAGAAGGCGGTGCCGATGGGCGAGGGAAACGCGCCTGCGTTGGCGTCGGGCCAGGTCCATCCGGCTCCGGCGACCAGGTTGGCGACTGACCGGCCGAGCTGGATGCCGGCGACGATGACGAACAGGGTCGCCAGCGTCACCGCCAGGGGGACCTCCCAGGTCCACGGGTAGGGGTCTCGTCGTCGCTCGCGCTGCATCGGTCTGGCCACCTCCAGGCGGTCGTGGGTCGTAGGGCCTCGCTGGTCACCTATGTGCCGTCAAGGCTCCGGTGCGATCACACGGCCATCAGATTGGGCGGCTCGGGGGTGATGCGTTCTCTGTGAGCCAGGTCGAGGGGTCGACGTTGTCGGGGCCGTAGATGGAGCCGTTCTTGAGGTGGACCTCGAAGTGGAGGTGGCAGCCGGAGACGTTGCCCTCCTTGCCAACCTGCCCGATCGGCTCGCCGGCGGCGACCGTCTGGCCCCGGCTCACGGTGACGGTCTGCATGTGGGCGTACCAGGTGGCCAGGGACCCGGCGCCGGTGGTGACCTTGACCAGCTGAGGCCCAGCCCAGGAACGCTGAGTAGTGTCGATCTCGATGGTGCCGGCGTGGGCGGCGTAGACGGTGGTCCCGCAGGGTGCGGAGAAGTCGGTGCCGGTGTGCCACTTGGACCAGTAGGGACCGGTCTCGTGCCAGTTGTGGTTGTCGGTCCCGACGTACTGCGCGGGCACCGGATAGACGACCTCGTTGCAGGAGGCGCCCTCGAGGCCGACCGGCTGGACCGAGGCGCCGGGCTTGACGTTGATGTGGACGTGGTCGCGGTGGTTCTCGGTAGCGCTGCCGCGGTCCTCCATCGGCCGCCAGCCCTCGCCGGCGCGGGCAACCGACCAGATCCGCTGGTACCAGATGATGTAGTCGATGCCGAGCTTCTGGGCATTGGCCTTGGCGTAGGAGGCGAGACGGTCGCCCTGCGCGCGGCCCGCCGCGTTGAGCGGCACCATGAAGTCGGCCGCCAGACCGGCCGGGTGGCCGTTGGGGTCGGTAGCGCTCTCGCGGTAGCCGCCGACGGTCTTGATGTCGAACATGGGGCCGAGGATGTTGACCAGCTGGGTCAGCTGCGGCTTGACCGGGCCGAGGTTGTACTTGGCCTCAGCGGTGCCGGAGCCGACGGCGCACCCGGCGCTGCTGCCGGCGATGGTGGCGGTCACCAGCGGGTGGTCGGCGATCTTGCTGGCCTGGGTGCTGTTGTCGACCGCGGCGCTGGCCCAGGTGAGGTTCGCGCCGTAGACGTGGTCGATCGGCGCGTCCTTCTTCGGCTTCTTGCAGGGCTCGGCAGAACCGCCGAAGGCGTTGCTCAGCTCAGGGGTCAGTGCACAGTGCGAGGCGTTGCTGCCGTCCTCGCCGTCGTTGAAGTCGCCCAGGATCACCGCAGGGGTGCCCGTGCCGGCGAGTTCGGTCATCGTGGCCAGCTGGCGGCGCAGCGCCTCCTGGCGGTGCCCGGCGGCGTCACCTTGGGTGTTGGCCGGGTTGTGGACGCTCCAGACCCAGATCACCTGACCGGTGGTCGTCGAGGTCAGCTGCACCAGGGGCATGCGCACGTCCTTGCCGCCGAAGTAGGGGATGTCGACGAGGCGGGCATCGGTCTGCTCCCACTCGTTGCGGTCCCAGATGACCCGGTTCTGTGCCTTCCCGCTGGCCGGGTACATCCCCCACTTGGCCGCGTACTGGTTCTCCAGGGCCTTGGCCTGCGGGCCATGCACCTCCTGGAGGCCGGCGATGCTGACGCCGGCGTTCTCGATCGTGCGCATGGCCCCGGGCAGCCGCTTGTCCCAGGTGTCGTAGCCAGGCCGCTCCCCCGGCTTGTCGGTGTGGCCCGCGCCGAGCAGGTTGAGGGTGCCGACGGTGATCGGGTTGACGGTCTCGCCCTGGCAGTTGGCGGCGTTCGTGGTGGAGCCGTCAGCGCCGGCGTTGGGCAGGTCCGGCAGGTCGCCGCCGAGCAGATCGGTGATGTCGCCGGCGACGTCCTCCCACTGGGCGTAGGCGTCGGGGTAGCCCGAGATCTGGACGGCCTGCGCGGCCTGGGTGAGCGGCATGTCCTGCCAGCCGGGGATGTCGAGAAGGCCGGGGTTCCCGGTGTGCTGGGCCTGGCCAAAGAACGCTCGGGCCGCGAGGACGGGGTTGGTGATCTCGGCCCGGCTTCCCCAGCCGGCCGAGGGGCGCTGCTGGAACAGGCCGCCGGAGTCGCGGTCGCCGCCCGTGAGGTTGACCAGCTTGGACTCCTGGATCGCGGTGGCGATCGCGATCTGCAGCCCGTACCGGGGAATCTCGAGATCGCGGGCGACCTGGGCGATGGTGATCGCGTTGCGGGCCCGCTCGGCGGTCATGGTCGGGTAGTTGGACGCGAACCGTAGGCGCATCAGCTGGGCGAGCACGTCGCCGTCCGGCGGCTCGGCCTTCCGGGCGGTGTTCGCCGCGGGCACGATCCCGCCGGTCGTGGTGGTGGTCTCCGGGGTGGTCTCCGGGCCGGCGCCGTTCATCGCGATGCGAGCCGAGAGCCAGTGGTGGTCCGACACCATCGTGCCGTCCCAGCCCTGCTCGAGACGGGCGCCCTGGTGGTGCGGGAAGAAGATGAAGTCGACGCCGTGGTTGTGCCATCCGTAGCCGGCAGCCTTCATCTTCGCGGCCGCCGTCCAGGGGATGTCGGTGTAGGAGGCTTGAGTGTTCATGTCGCCGCCGATCAGCACCGGACCGTGGGCGGCGAGCGAGTTGCGCAGCTGCAGCAGGATGTCCATTCCGGCGCCGTACTGCTGGGGCCGGGTCAGCGGCGGGTTGCCGTGCTGCTTCGGCCAACGGTGCGGGTTGGTCATGTGGTGGGTGGAGACCACCGAGACCACGGAGCCGTCGGCGCGGCGCAGCATCACCCATGTCGCGAAGCGGTCCCACGTGACCGGGCGGCCGTCGTAGAAGGTCTTGTCGTCGTCGACGAGCTGGACCCGTCCGCCGTTCACCTTCGTCCAGGTCGAGCTCTTCCAGAGCACGACGTTGCCCATGGCCTGCTCGGCGCCGGTGCCGGCTGGTGCGGCCACCCGGAAGGCTGAGTAGCCCGGAGCGGCGGCTTCGATCTGCTCCAGGCTCCAGCCGCTGGCCTCGTTGAGGGTGACGAACTCGGGGTTCTTGGACAGGACCTTGGGCATGGAGGCCCGGAATCCGTCGAGGCCGGAGCGGCGCGGGATGTTGGCCTGGGCGAAGGTGATCTTGCCGTTGACCGGGCCGCCCACCGGGCCGTCGATGGCTCCGAGGTCACCGAGCTCGGTGGGCGCGGTGCCTTGGCTGCTCTGGGTGCGGCACTCGGCGGCCGCGGTGGTCGTCATCGCCACCATCAGCGTCACCAGGAACGGCAGCCCCATGAAGATGATCAGGACGGGCAGTCCCGCGAGGAGCAGCTTCTTCATGACAGGTCAGTCCCGAGATCGCGCGCGCTCAGGCGGCGGACTCGATGGCCTCGTTGGTGTAATAGAGCTTCTTCTCCAGCGGGTGGAGCGCCGTCTGGACCTTGTAGGTGGCGTCGCCGATGCACCACAGGGCGCGGCCCTTGTCCTGCATGGCCCACCCGGAGACGAGGTCCTGGGCGATCGGGCCGAGCCCGAGCATGGAGTCGAGCTCGCGGGCGACCCGGGGCTTCTGGGCGCCGAGGATCTTGATGTCGGCCAGCTCGAGGAGGTCCTTGGCGATCATCGCGGCCTGGGAGTCGGCGTCGCCGACCGAGAGCAGGTCGGAGGGCTTGTGGAGGTTGCAGAACTGGATGTCGCCGCCCTTGCCGGCCATGCCGCGTGAGAGCCGAAGGTCGGCGTCGAAGCTGGCCACCGCGGCGGTTCCGAGACGCATCTGCTTCCAGACCTCGTCACGGACCACGATGCGCAGGTCGCCGGGCTCGGCGATCTCCCTCAGACCGCGCCCCCAAGAGTTCATGCACAGCAGCGCGATGCCCACGGCCTCATCGCCGAGGCCGTCGAGCCGGGAGAGGCTGAACGACTGGATCGGGGCCTGCCAGTCGACCTCGATGTTGGTGAAGTCGTCGAACAGGCCAGCGAGGGTGCCGGTGACCAGCTCGCCGAGCGCGTTGCGCAGCAGCCGGGTATCGTCGAGGAACACGCGGGTGTTCGCGTACTCGCAGGCCCGGACGAGTTCCTCGGTGGGGTTGCGCAGCAGGTCCCACAGCCGCGGGATGGTGGTCTCGGCCAGGACGCTGTTGCCGGCGGCGTAGCCGGTGAGGATGGCCAGTGCGTTGCGCACGACGTCGCTCTCGTCGGGGCCGAACGGCACCCGGCGCTCGTCGTCGATCTTCATGCTGCCGACCAGGCCGCGGACGAGGACCAGCCACCGCTTGAAGATGATCGTGGCGCGACGCTGCGCCTCTTCGGCCGAGAGCTTCTCCCACCCGTCGCCGAGCGGCCCCTTGTCCAGCGGGTTGACCCGGGCCCAGAAGCCGGGGGCGATGACGAAGGGTTCGACACCGAGAGCGTGGCACAGCGACTCGTACTCGTCCTTGACGTCTCCGGTGACCAGGGTGCGGTAGCCGAACGGCATCATGCGGGTGCAGAACGCCTTGGTGGTGCCGGACTTGCCACTTCCCGGCTTGGCGAACTGGAAGATGTTGGGGTTGGTCGCAGGTACGTCGTCGCGCAGCACCCACCCGAACGGGTCGCAGTAGAAGCTGCCGCCGGAGAGCTGGTCGACGCCCATCTGGGCGCCTGTCGGGGGCAGGGCGGGAGCGGAGACGAAGGGCCAGAACACCGGGGCCTGGTCGCTGGTCATCCGCCAGGCCATCGCCGGGGCGGTGGCGGCGGCCCAGCCTCGGCCGCGGCGGGTGGCACCGCGGCGCGGCGCGTAGCGGAAGAGCCGGGGCTCCTTGGCCTCCGGGGCGAGCGTGGGGATCGTGGGCAGGTCGTGCCCGAAGTCGGAGAGAAGGGCAGCCATGTCGCGGCCGCCACGGCGGTTCCGGCGGGTGGTGGTCATCAGGCGTCTCCGCTCCGGGTCAGGCTCGTGCCGAGGGGGATGGTGGACGCGGCGAACCCGACGTCCTGGGCGAGGTCGAGGCGCAGCGGCGCGAACCCGGCGCGGCGGACCGAGGCGTCCAGGCGGCGTCCGAACTCGGTGATCCGCATCGACTTTGGGACGGTGACCGTGCATACGCCGTAGGGGCGGGTCAGCGAGTTGCCGCGGGCCAGCTTGGCGTCCAGGCCGCGGGCCTTGTGCGCTTCGTCGCGCTGCTTGGCGCGGGTCTTGCGGCCGAGCTTCTCGTTCATCCCCTCGGCCAGGTCGGCGGCCCATTCGGCGTTGCCGGACTGTCGGTCGGCCTTGGTCTGGGACACGATCGGGTACGCGACGACGAACGAACGCCGCTCGCCGAACTCGCTGGGGGTGAGGATGGGTGCCAGGGCGCCCATCGCGACGCCGCGGGTCGGGAGCTTGATGGTGGCGCTGACCGAGTTCCAGGCGTCGTGGCTGTAGTGCCGCACCGTGGCGTCGGCACCTGAGGGGCCGGCCATCGCCCACGGGACGTCGGCGTTGACGCTTGGGTCCTTCTCCCGCAGCGAGAGGGCCTCGACGATGCCGGCGCGGTCGCCGGGCGCGAATCCGGTCCGGCAGGCCAGCGCGAGCTCGGGGCTGGTGAGCCAGCGGACCTGAGTCATCCCCATCGGGCCGCGCAGCTGGGCCTCGATCTCGCCCATGAGCAGGTAGAGCTCGCGGCAGCGGCCCTCGAAGCCGCCCCCGGACTCTTTGGCCGACCGAGCGATCCTGGTCTCCGGGACGACGATCGTCACGAACGTCTCGGTGCGCACCGATGCCTGGGTGAGGCCGTGGGCCAGGTCGCTGTTGACGACCTCCGACAGCTCCGGGGCGTTGGGGCGGCGGTGGCGGTTGACCCACAGGTCGCGCTCGGCGCCGTCCTCGGGGACGGTGCGGACCATGAAGAGGATCTCGTCGACCTTCTCGGTGCGGCCGGCGACGTCGAGCAGTCCTGCCAGCGCGTCGCCGTAGCGGGCGCGCTCTTCGGTGTCCTTCATGCCGATGCCGGGGTGGACGACCGATGCAGTGACCGCCCAGGTCTTCATGGCGTGGTCCTCGATGATCGCGACGCGCTGCAGCTGCGAACCGTGCGGCGGGCCGTCGTGGATCTGGACGCCCTGGAGGACGCCGGGCAGGTCGGGGGTGTCGAGGTCCTCGGCGCGGCCCTGGGTGGCCTTGTTGCGGAACGAGGTCCAGCCGAACAGGCCGCCGACGGCGTACATCGTCGAGGCGAACACCCAGCCGGTGGCCGAGCGGCCGCGCACCGGGATCACGGTGATGGTCAGCAGGAACACCCAGACCAGGGCGAACAGGAACGCGGAGAACCACGCGGTACGGCTGATCGCCCAGAACGCCGGCAGGCTGGCTAGCGCCAGGAACATCAGCTGGCCTCCGGAGAGGCCGAAGAACCAGCCGATGCGGTCTCGCTGGTAGTCGGCGTAGGTGGTCATCGTCGGCTTCCTTCCTGGTCAATCGCGATGTCTTGGCGATCGGTGGGTGTCGGTCGGTGCTGGAGGTGGCGAGGTCGGCGCATCGGCTACACCGCCACCGGTGGGATGCCGCCAGCTGCCGCACCGGCGCCGCCGGCACCTCCGGCCGCCCCCCCACCACCCGCGGCCGGGGTCTTGGGAGCTGCGCCCGCTCCCCCGCCGCCGGAGCCACCACCCGAGCCGCCAGCGGGTCCGCCGCCAGTGGGCAGCGTCGGCGGGGTGGGCGGCACAGGAGGCGTGGGCGGGGTCGGCATCGACGAGTCGTCGTCCCCGCTGTTCTGCGAGCCGGGGTGCGTTCCGCCCAGGCCGCCGGACTGGTCGCCGCCGGACTGCCGGCCACCCATGCCGCTGAAGTCGGGGCCATAGGTGCTCTGGCCGACACCGGCCTGGTTGGTCTCGTCCGACATCAAGGAGGTCGCCTTGGCACCGGCGGAGTTGATCCAGCCCATGCCGGTCGACAGCGCCTGGCCGACCGGGCCGAAGCTGCCCAGGACGCCCTGTGTCGACTTGTTGAACCGGTCGCCGGTCGAGGCCTCGGCGCTCTGCTCGCCCGAGGAGCGACCGTTGGAGTCGGTGGTCGACGCGGCGGACGAGCCGCCGCCCGCGCCACCGCCGCCGAGCAGGCCCTGGAGGCCGCCCTGAATTGCCATGCCCTGGCGGAACGATGCGCCGCTGGGGGTGCCGGGGTCGACGAAGGCCAGGAGCTTGAACAGGGCCAGCGGGGCGACGACGCTGATCAGGATCGTCATCACGGCCGGCAGCGCGGTGCCGAAGGCCTTGGCCGTGTCCTCGGCCAGGTGCGCCGCGACGCCGTCGGCGAACTGCACGCCGATGCCCAGCACCATCACCATCAGCACCGGAGTGAACGCAGCGGCGTGGAACCATCGCAGCGACTTCCAGAACCAGGAGCGGGTGAACTCCGAGACCAGTCCGGCCGCTGAGAGTGGCCCCGTGGCGGTGAGCACCAGGAGCGAGGCCGCCCGGGCGAGGTAGACCAGGACGTGGCCGATGGCGGCCAGCCACAGGAAGATGCCGAGGAAGGCCAGCGCGGTGGCCACGCCGGCGTCGGTGATGTCGTCGACGCCGAGTCCCCCGAGCGGGTCCCAGTCGGGCCAGGTCTGCACCTTGAGCAGCGCCTTCATCAGCTCCTTGGTGAGGGCCCCGCAGGCGGCGACGATCATGACGCAGTAGCCGAACCAGCAGGCGCAGACGATGACGAACTGGCCGGCGCCGATGAAGGCCCGAGCAAGGCTCTTGCCCTCGCGTTTGAAGGCCGCGGCGCCGAGCTGGATCATCGCCAAGATGACCACCAGTGACAGCGCCAGCCACAGGGTGAAGGCGTAGACGTCCTTGCCCGGGCCGTCGGCGCTCAGGTCCGGGGTCAAGAACAGCTCGCTGAATGTGAGCACGATGCGCAGCACGAACAGGCCGGAGTTCCAGATCGCGAGCATGGCCGCGGTCCAGGCGTCGGCCGCGGCCTTGGCGATGACGTCGCCGATGGCCTCGAAAGGGTTGGGAATGTCGCCCAGACCGGGGATGCCACCGCCGAAGAGGTCGCCGACGTTGGGCAGCCCGGGGATTCCGGGCAGGCCGGGGACGCCCGGCAGCCCTGGCAACCCGCCGATGTTGCCGCAGATCGCGTCGAGGATCCCGCAGCCGTCCGGGAGCAGATCGCCGGCGCCGTCGACCACGTTGCCCGCGCCGTCGAGCACATTGCCAGCGCCGTTCTTGACGTCGTCGGCGGCGTCCTTGCCGCACTCGATCGGGTCCTTGCCGCAGTCGACGGCGTCGCCGCCGAGGTCGCACAGGGCGTCGGGCCCGGGGCAGCCCATCTTGACGTTGCGGGCCGGCAGCTTGCCGGTCGTCGCGACCGGGGCGAGGTTCGCCGAGCTGGCGGCCGGCTCGCTGGCCGCGGCGGCCGGCGACTGGAGGGTCAATGCAGCTCCGAGGAGCGTGGTGAGCACCAGGACCGCCAGGGCGACGATGCCCAATCGGCTCGCCCGGCCCACGGTGGTGCTCACTGGGGCGCTCCGTTGATCCGGATCCAGCCGGCCTTGTCGAACTCGGGGGTGCCGGGAGCCACGGCCTGCGCCTGGCCCGCCGAGACCAGGTGCTCGATGTCCGCCTCGCTGCCCTGGACCAGTCGCCAGTCACCGTCGAGCCACCGCATCAGCTGAGTGCCGGCGTAGAGGCTGTCCTTGACCTTGCCGTCGGCGGTGGTGAGTGTGACGTAGCTGAGCAGGTTCACCGCGTAGTAGCCGGTGTCCAGCTGCTCGAGGGTGTAGGCGACCGGGGTGACGGCGTAGGACGCGGGTGCGGGCACGTCGCCCTCCTTCGGGACGCCGGCCTGCTGGCGGCGCAGTGCGACCGCGGCGCGGGCGCGCTCCTCGAAGACAGCCTTATCCTCGGGGTTGGCGTAGAGGCCGGCGACGGTGACCGCCTGGTCGTAGTCGAACCCAAGCTGGGCCTTGGCCACTTCGACCTGCAGCGCCACGGCGCCCAGGTCTGTGGCCGGGAACCCGGTCGGGTAGCCGTCGATCTGGTCGGCGGCGGTGGGGATCACCACGCCGTCGGCCGGCGCGGCCTCCGGTGCGACCTGCTCGACCGAGGTGTTCTCGACCGTCTGGCTCGAGTTGTCGCCGCCGGTCGTGTCCGAGGTGCCGGAGTCGTCGGCCCGGCTGCGGGCACCGAGCCAGACGACGGTGGCCACCATGGAGGCGATCGCCACTAGGATGCCGATGCGCACCAGGGGGCTGCGCGAGTCGTCGTTGCCGGTCGTCAGGTTGTTCATCAGTGGTCCCCCTCGATGTGGTCAGGGTCAGTGGTGTCGTCGGTCGACCAGGTGCGCCAGCCGGCCTCGTGGGCCAGCTGGGTGCCGGGCCAGGTCGCGGGGGCAGGTGCGGGCGGGGCGCCGGGGGCGACCATCCAGCGGGCGCCGACCCACTGCATGCGCTCGCAGTGCGCGAAGGCGATCTGGCCTTCCTGCTTGTAGGAGGCGGTGACCTTCATCAGCACGCAGACGGTGGTCCAGTCGGGCCCGTCGGTTCCCTTCACGAGCGCGGCGGCCGGCTCGAGGGAGACCGAGGAGCTGGGGTCCTTGACCTCGCCCATTCCGGTGCTGGTCAGGAACGCCCGGACGCTGGCGGTGATCCACCATTCCTCCGCGCGGACCCCGCCCGGCAGTGCCCACGCGTTGTAGACCTCTGCGGCCGTGGTCAGGCTCATCGACTGCAGCACCGCGAGTTCGATCTGGGCGAGCTGGCCGATCGCGCCCTCGGGGGTGTGCGGGAACCCGGTCATCACGAACGCGGGTCCGTTCACGCCGCTACCGGCAGGGATCTTGATCGCGGGCGCCTCGGAGCTGATGGTCTCGGCCGGGAAGGCGGCGCTCTCGGGAACCGACAGCATCGGCTCGGCGGCGATCTCGTCGCGGTGCGCAGCACCCTGGGCCACCGTCGAGCGGTCGGTCTCGCCGGTGGCCACACCGATGTTCGCGCTGGCTTCCCCGCCGATGCCGGCGATGGCCAGGTAGACCGCGCAGCCGAGGCCACCGAGCAGGAGCGCAGCCACGACGACGGCGGCGACCAGGATCCCGAGCAGGCGGCGCCGGCCCCACTCCGTGGCGCCTTCGGCCTTCCTGGTGACTGCGCGCCGCATCAGATGCAGCCCTTGCCGAGGATCCCATTGAGCATGCCGGGCAGGACCAGGTAGGCGATCGCGCACGCGAACACCACCACCACCGAGATCACGCCGACCTTGGAGGCGTGCGGCAGGGAGAACACCCGGCCGGCGATGATCGCGCCGATGGCGATGATGATGCCGAGACCGAACAGGACGATCACGCCCCACAGCACGTAGCTGGTGATCTCGTTGGTGGGTCCGACGGCACCCGGCGGCGCCTTCGGGCAGACCTGGGCGGCCATCGGGAGGAGTGCGGTCATGACGTCCACGGGTGGACTTCCTTTCTGGGTTGCTGACCCCGGTTCGGGTCAGGAGCTTTCGCTGGTGTCGGCGGGCAGGTGTGCGGGCTCGAGCAGCTGGCGGGCTGCCGAGATCAGGGGGGCCGGGACGGGCCGGGAGTCCAGGCCGTTGACCGCGAGCTCGCGGTCCTCGGGGATCTCCACGCACCGGTCCGCATCCAGGGCACGACGTACGGCGGGTCCGCCGGCGTGCTCGAGGCCCCGGGCCCACTTCTTGCGGCGCGGCCCGCGCACGGCGAGGGCGACCTGCTCGGGCGGCCAGTGGTTCGCCAGCAGCTCCAGCGCGACCGAGGCGCGCCGCATCCCGGGGACGGTGGCGGTAGTGACCAGGACGACATGGTCGGCGGTGCGGACGGCCTCGGCGAGCCAGCAGTCGGTGGCCAGCAACTGGCCAGCCTCCCAGCCGACGTCGAGGATGGTCAGCTGGGTCTGGTTCTCGGCTGCGATCGGCAGCGGGACCTTGTCGACGCCGGCGAGGACCTCGCTGGCCCGCTCGAGCAGGACGTGGTCGCGCTTGCCCTGACGCCAGTCGGTCGGGTGCAGGCCGAGCTCGGCGGTGCTTGCTGCGGCGAGACCGGAGGCGGTGACCGAGCAGCACTCGATCACCCGGACCGGGCCGGCGGCGGCCAAGCCAGCAGCCAGAGCGACGGTGCTGGCTCCCACCGACCCGGCGCATCCGATCACGGCGATGGTGTGCTCGTCGTCGGCCGGTGACCAGTCGTCCGCGGCGGCGGTTCCGCGGCCGCGGGGTCCCTTGCCGACACCGACGCCCGCGCGGAACTCGCCAGCGTTCAGCGCGTTCCAGGCCCGCTTAAGCTCGTCGACGCCGACCGGGCGGCTCGAGGTCTGGGTACTCACTGGGCCTCCCCGATGCCGCCGCGGCGGAACTCGAGCGCGGCGCGGACCTCAGCCGGGGTCAGGCTGACCAGCTGCGCCTTGGCGGCCTGAACCTCGTGCAACTGGGCGACGCAGCCGGTGAGCTGCTCGATCGCCTCGACCTCGCGGCCGGCGATCGCGAACAGTTCGGCGATCTTCTCCGGCGTCCGGCTCTCGCCGTCGTCCTGGGTGTTTGTCATGGGCTTCACCACCTCCAGTCGCCTATGTGTCGTGGGGCGGTGGGAGCGATCACGGTTGCGCTCATTCGTCATGGCCGAACTTCCTCGGGGCGGCCGCGGCAAGGGCGCGCACGCTGCGCGAGCCGTGGCGACGGACGGTTGCCTCAGAGACCCCGACCCGGGGTGCGACCCGGCTGGACACCTCGTTACTGAGGAGGCCGCCGTAGCCGCGGGCGAGGTTGCGGGTCTCGACCCGGTCGGCCTCGTCGACCAGGCACAGCAGCAGGTAGCGGTCGGCCGGGCTGATCACCTGGTTCTCACACGCCCACGCCAGCAGCTCCAGCAGCTCCTCGGTGGCCGACGGCTCCTCCTGCTCCGGGCCGGCGTCGGCGAAGATCTCGGGTCGGTGGAACAGTGCGCCGGCAACCCGCTCGGTCGGCATCGCCGCGGCGCTCCACGCTCCCGCGTCACCGTCCGCCAAGTCGCCGGACGAGAAGGACTCCACGAGGGTGGTGTTCGCCCACGTGCGGTCGGCCCGGGAGACGTAGAAGAAGTCCCCGACCTCACGCAGGACACCGACGCGGGTGTTGATCAGGATGTTCGCGGCGACCTTGCGCAGCCGGCGCCACTTGAAGGTCCGGACCTCGATCCACAGCTGGGAGGCCACAAGCTCGTCGATCCGCTCCACGGCCGACCAGGAACCGGCCGCGACGGGCTGGCTGTCACGGAAGACCTCACGGGGTGGCAGGGTGCTCAGCCATCCGGCCAGCCGGCACGCACCGGGCAGCAGGCACTTGGCGAGCGCGGCCGCGGCGGCGATCTCGTCGCCCCCATCGGGAGCCGCCAACATGGCCAGCGCCAGGAGGACCTCGTCAGAGGCTGCGCTGTCCACCGAGGGCAGCCAAGCCCGGAGGTCGTCGAACTCCTCGACGACTCTAAGCCGTCGATCCGCGGCCACCCAGGCCGGCCACTTCTGGCGGGC
Source organism: Nocardioides aquiterrae (assembly GCF_039526625.1). Lineage (NCBI taxonomy): Bacteria > Bacillati > Actinomycetota > Actinomycetes > Propionibacteriales > Nocardioidaceae > Nocardioides > Nocardioides aquiterrae. Next base: position 198,852 of record NZ_BAAAJE010000015.1, on the reverse strand, counting down.
CTGGTCGAGCAATTCGCTGTTGTCGTCGAGGCCGAGCTGGTCGCCCACACTCATCGCACTCGCTCCTTTCGTCCGTGGCTGTGCACGGCAGAAAGGTCGCGAGCCGGCGTCCCCGCATCCGTCCCCCCTAACCCCCGATTTGGAGGGGGGGACGCAGAGGGGGGACGCGCGTTTCCGCAGGTCAGAGGGCGTCCCCCCGAAAGTTGCAGGAACTTCTTGGCCACGGTGGCGCGAGGCCTATGTTGTCGAGATGCAGCGAACTTTGAACGAACGCAACGTTGTTCAAAGAACACCGGGCCGCTGGACTTAGGGCGGCACCAGCTACCGCGCGTGGCCGCGATGAAAGACCCGCATAGGGCCACGGTTGTCCGTGCTCACGTCTAGGATCCGGACGTACCGACGGGAGCCTGCGAGGAGTACGTCGAAGCCAATGGCACCACGCGAGACGGCGTCATCGAGCCGGTACCTCTACGAGCGGCTGACTGACAAACGATTCCAGGAGCTGTGCGGGGCACTCCTTGCGCACCTCTTCCCAAACGTCACCTGCTACCCGGTGGGTCAGGCCGATGGAGGTCGAGACGCCGTCCACAAGGACCCGACGACCGGCGATGCCATCTACCAGGTGAAGTGGACAAGTAAGCCCCTGCGCGATCCGGTCGCGTGGCTCGACTCCGCCATCAATCAGGAAGCGGAGAACATCAAGCAGCTCGTAAAGGACGGCGCCACCCGGTACTACCTCTTGACGTCGATCGCCGGGACCTCGGCGCGTAGCCGCGGCACGATGGACAAGCTCGACCAGCGGCTGGTCGCCCACAGCAAGACGTTCGGGGTCCCGATGCAGTGCTGGTGGCGTGCAGACATCGACGCCCGCGTCGACAGCGCGCCAACCAGTCTCAAGTGGACCTACCAAGAGATGCTCGCCGGCGTCGATGCCGTCCGGTACGTCATCGAAGCCGACGACATTGAGGCCAAGGACCAGGAACTGCGAGCACTGCTTCTCAAGCTGCTTAGCACCCAGTGGGTCGACGATGCCAAGGTGAAGTTCAAGCAGGTCGAGCTGGACTCCCACTTCTTGGCCGACCTCTTCATCGACGTCGAGGCGCTTCGCAGCGGCGAGGCTCGCCGCACCGCGGATCTCAACCCCGTCTCCCCGCCGGCTGAGGCACTCGGCGGAGCCGCCGCCTACCTGCTGGCGGCCAGACGTCCGCTGACGCTCGTCAGAGGCGAACCGGGCCAGGGCAAGTCGACCCTGGGCCAGTACCTCTGCCAGGTGCACCGGGCCGCATTCCTTCCCGAGGGCGAGTACCGACCCGGCCCCGCACCGGAGTTGACCACCGATAGCCCGCGTCTGCCGATCCGGGCAGATCTGCGCGACTACTCGACCTGGCTCTCAGGACGGGATCCATTCAGCGAGGGCAACAAGAAGGGCAAGGCGCCTCGCCCGGGCTCGATCGAGCAGTTCCTAGCAGACCTCATCACGACAAAGAGCGGGGGCCACAAGGCGACCCAAGCCGACGTCGACGACATCCTCCACCGGTTTCCGACGCTCGTAGTCCTGGACGGACTCGACGAGGTGGCGAGCCCGACGACGAGGGACCGGGTGGTGGCCGAGATCGACCGGTTTGCCTCACGCCTCGGCAACAGCGTCACCCCACCGCAACTCGTCGTCACGACGCGTCCTAATGCATCCGGCATGGCCGAGCCCACCCAGGACATGTTCGAGACCATCACCTTGTCGCGCCTATCCCCAAAGTTGCGGACGGCGTACCTCCGCCGATGGGCCGACGCCCAGAAGATCCGCGGACGGGACCGTCACGACCTGGAGCGGAACTTTCGCGAGCGCTCGGCAGAGCCCCACATCCTGCAGCTGGCCGACAACCCGATGCAGCTCTCGATCCTCTTGTACCTGATGCACATCCGCGGCAGTTCAGTGCCCGTAGGCCGCACAAATCTCTATCGGTCCTACATGGAGAAGTTCCTCGACCGCGAAGCAGCCAAGACTCCGGCCGTCGAGGAGTTCCGCGACGACCTTGAGGAAGTCACCTCGTTCCTCGGGTGGCGCCTGCAGAGCCAGGCGGAGGCCACCAAGTCCAACGGCCAGGTCGCGACGAAAGACCTGAAGAAGGGGATCCTCGACTACCTCTTCGGCGTCGAGAAGGACACAAGCCTGGTCGACGCGCTCTTCACCACTGTGACCGATCGCGTCTGGGCACTGACGAGCAAGGTGCAGGGGACGTTCGAGTTCGACGTCCAGCCCCTGCGTGAGTTCTTCGCAGCCCGCTTCCTGAACGAGTTCGCGGGCGCCGGGCTGCACGGCTTCGACCCCTCCGCGGTCCTACGGGAACTCGTGCGGCGCGCCTACTGGCTCAACACCGCACGGTTCTACGCGGGCTTCGCCAGGCCCAACGAGCTGGCAGGACTGGTCGAAGGCATCGCGGAGGAACTCGAATCGCAGACGACCCGGCACCGGCAGGTGCGGCTCGCGACGTGGACGCTCCTATCCGATGGCGTGTTCAGCGCCAAGCCACGAACGCAGCGCCAGGCGGTCGAACTCCTCAGCGACGACCTCAGCATCCGGCTCCTCACCTCGATCGCAAAGGCACCAGACGGACCGGCGCTATCAGCGGCGTGGGGCGGCGATGCGTACGCTTCGATCCTCAAGTCCCAAATCGAGAACGACCCCCACTCCCCTATCGCCGGGGACCGAGCGACGCTGATAGGGCAACTCGTCCCGCGGCATGACTTCGATGATTGGTGGCAGCCGCTTCTTCAAGCAGCTGCGACGCCGGAAGACCAACTGGCATGGTTGCGAATCGGTCGCGCCGCAGACGCACCCTCGCGGCTTCGCGCCCAACACATTGAGCGACTCGTTCTGCCTGATGACCATGCCGTGGTGACTGCCGCATACGCCGGAGTCGCGCCTCCAGACGCCAGCGACCTCGGGAAGCGTATGACCCAAGTTGTCCTGGATGGCCTGGCCCTCGACTACGCGATCCCGACCACCACCGAGGCCGGCGACCTTCTTCGCGCCGCCTCTCCGCATTCCCACCTCTACCGCATCCGAGAGTTCAACACCGACTACGGAGCCGGGCGAGCGCTACACCAGAATCACGAGACCGACAGCCAGCGTCAGGCGTCCTTTAAGCGACTTCGGGCACGCGACGCACGCTTCGGCAAGGTTCAGGCGGCCCGCCGGTTCAACAAGGGACAGGCCGGGTCCGTCGCGCCCTGGGGCAACACAGCCCGGGCACTGGCCGACATCTACGGCCCGTGCTGGTTGGCGGCAGAAATCGCGGTCATCGGGTCTGGGCTGCCGGACATGTTCACGGGAGCTGTTGACCAGACGAAAGGCACCGATCCCCTCGGGACGGCCGCTGACTATGGGCGGCTGGTGTGGGAAGTTCGGCGCAACCGAAGCAACGCAGACTGGTGGAAGACGGTCGTCGAGTCCTTCGACGACGACCTCTCTCGAGCGACCTGGGCACTGGCCCTCGTCGTGGCCGCCGACCAGACGGTCGTCCAGTCATCGCTCGCACTCCTTCATTCAGTCGTGACGACGCTGCCCGACGCGCGGCTTCATGCGCTGGTGTCCGGCTCGTCGAGGATCGGCGCGACCGGCCTCCTCCGCCGGCTCAACTCCGAACTCGTTCAGGCTGGCGCCGCTCTCTCCCCCCTCGTCGGCCTGCTGCTCGCGCAGCACTCCACCACGTTCGAGCAGCTCGACGAGCTGCCCATGTTCACGAACGAGGAGCTGTCCGACCTGGCCCGATTCGGCATTGGCGCCTGGCCTGCGCTCAATGCGAGCGCAGCACGCCTACGAACGAACCCGTCTGACGAGCTGCTTGACTGCCTGCGCCGGTTCGGAGCGTCCGCGCCCTTGTTGACGATGACCTTGCGGCGCGGAGATGAGGAGTACGCACGTTCGATCCTGGCGGACTCGAGCCACTTCCCTCAGTCGCTCGTACTGGCCGCCGAGCAGCTCGTCACAGCGTCACTGAGCGACGGACCGCTCGCAGATGTCGCCGCAAGCAAACACTGGTTCGAGCTATAGCGCATCGTGCCGCGAACTTGCTCGAGAGGCAGGACTTGCCCGGCTGAACCTTGAGACCAGGCGCGCCGATGAGGGGCGTTCGTCAGAATTCCGCGCCGGTACTTGGTCAATGTTCGCTGCATGTGCGCACTACGTCAGCGCCCCGCCTCCTCTTCCGTTCTCGCCGCGCCTGCCGCAGGCGTACGACTAATCGAGCGCCTCAAGTCGGACGGTTTTTCCGTACGGTTCGCGACCCTGCTGGCCTACCGTCGGGACCATGACCGAGAACGCCACCGATCACTTGCGCGACGACCATCTCGATGTCCGCGACCTGTCCTACGACTTCACGCGGACGCGCCAGATGTACGACCTGTTCAAGCAGTCTCTTTTCGATCCCGGCTTTGACTCTCCCGGCGACGCGCCGCTGCCGGATCGCCTCGAGCTCTACATGAAGAGCCGCGCGCGCGGCGCTGGCTACGTGGCGGACTTCGTCTACACGTCGCGAGACCTCCCGGTCCGGGTCTACGGGATCCTGGTCAACCGCGGCCGCGGACTGGAGATTGCCGAACTCGAGCTCTTCAAACTGACCTGGCGATACGAGGACGGCGGCGACGAGGAACGCGCCCCAACCGACCGCGATCCCGGCGCTGAGCCTGGCCAGCTCATCACGAGCGATCTCCTTCGCCGCATCCCGCTCGGCAAGATCGTCGCTCGCGCTCAGGCGACTCTCGCCCAAGACGACTGGCGTAGCGAGGGCGTCACCCAACTCGGCCTCGACGGCCGGCGAGACATCTCGGTAGAGGACCTCCTGCCCGAGGAACTCAGCGCATTGGAGACTGCGATGAGCTCCGCGGCAGGCAAGCGCCGCGGCCGACCAGCGCTACCGGACACGCTGCTCGAGGACGTAGCGCGCGCGTACCTTCAGGAAGCCGCCAACGGGCCGGGGCTAACGGGTCGGCTCGCCACGAAGTTCGGTCGTCCCAAGCCGACCGTGCGGGACTGGATCGGCACCGCACGACGGCGCGGCTTCCTCTCGCCGGGACAGCCAGGTCGGCGCGGCGCTGGCCCGGGTCCCCGCCTCGTCGACCGCCAGGAGGGCGGCACCCAGGTCACGTGACGGGCCAGCTGGCACCTCGAAGGCCACCGTCTAGGGCCGCGCGACTTCTTCCCATCCGTCTGCGCAGGCGAGCCACCCATGCTCTACTACTCGCGAGCCCCAGGTGACCCGAGACGCCTGGGGCGCTTTCACGTCCAGCAGCCGCAGCACGAGCATCGCAGCTCGGCGGGCCCGGTGCCTCCGGGCCGCGCTCGGGCAGCGAACGACACAGGTCCCCGTCCTGTTGTGAGGACGGGGACCTGTGTCGGTGATCCGCCCGGCTAGTACTGGGTCACTGGGTCAGCACCTGGGCCTCCCCGATGCGGATCGGGAGCGGCTCGGTGGCCAGGTCGAACTCGATGGTTCCGGACTGCCCGCCACCGGTCCACTCGACCACCCAGTGACTGGTCGCGGTGACCAGGTACGCACCCTCGGGCTGGTCGGTCGACATCTTCGCGTAGCGGTGCCCGCAGGTCGGGGAGTCCTGCTTGCCGTAGTGATCGGCGTACGGCGTCCCCTTGCCGGTGCAGGTCACCTTGGTGCCGTCGCCCATGTTCCACACGATGCTGGAGACGCTGGCGGTGGCGCTGACTGAGACCGGCCCTTCGCTGGCGGACGCGGTGATCGGTCCGAACGTGTCATCGGTCGGGCTATCGACCCACATCCACACCGGCAGACCAACCAGTCCGACCCGGTTGGGGCCGGGCTCGGGAACGATGCCGATCCTGATCGGATCCAGGTCCATCGACGCGATCGCGCGGTTGGCGAGAACCACCGGGTCGATCGTGACCGTGCCGTTCTGTATCCAGACCGGATCCCAGGAGGAGCCTGGGGGCGGCCAGTAGCAGATGTGCCACGCACCGTCCTCGTTGGTTTGTCCAGGGGGCGGCAGTGGGCCCTCCCCGCCCGGATCCCAGACGTCGCCGACCCAGCACTGATGGCTGCTGCTCCACACCGACCCGCCGGGGCCAGTGCACGGGATCTCCCTACCATCCGAGGTCGAGCAAGTCGACGAGCCGCCTGTGTCACCGCCGCCGCCGTCGTTGCCGCCATCCTCGTCGTCACAGACAACTTCGCCGGTCACCGGGTCGGCTGTGCAGTCAGCGCTCGCGGCGGAAGCGGTGACGAACACGATGACGAGCGACCCTGCCAACGCCACCACGAGAGCAATAAGTCTCCTCAGCATGGCTGATCCCAAAGCAGGTCCGAGTCGGAGACCTTCCACGCACCCTTGTCCTTGACGAGCGTGTACTCAACCGGGGCGGGGTTGCGGAGCGGGTTTCCGTTGGGGTCGGTGAAGTCCGGTTGCCGGATCGCCCCGTCGTTCTTCCAGGTGACCTTGGTCCGGTCCTCGCAGTCGATGATCAGAATCGAAGTCCCGCGATTCCGCGGCTCGTCGAGCGTGTGCGCGTACTCCCCGGTCACCGTGACGTTTTCATTCATCATGCTCGCGACGGTGTGCTGCAACTGCAGAAACGCCTCACCGGTCGCGACCGGATTGAGTGTCTTGAAGTTGATGTCCCGCTTCCGGTAAGCGAGGTCGCGTACCTCGAGGTACATCGCCAGCTGGGCCGCCGCTTTCTCCTCGGGAGTCTTCGGCGCCGGCGCAGTGCTCGTCGGGCTCGAGCTCGGCGTAGCGGTCGGCGTGTCCTCGGCCTCTGGGTCGGTGCCGTCGTCCGAGCAGCCCGTGAGGGTGAGGGCGAGGGCGAGGGCCACTCCCCCGAGTACGGAGTGGTGCTTCCTCATGTGGTGTCTCCTCCTGTGGTGGGCGGCGCCATGACTGATCGCTGGCTGACGTCGGTGGCGATGTGCTCGAGGTGTTCCTCGGCGGCGTCGACGAGCTCGGCGATAGGGCCGTTGTCGGCCGGGTCGATCCCGAACTTCTGGTCGGCGTTGAAGAGGGTGCGGATGGTGTCGCGCACGAACACGGCCCGGGCGACGCGGCGGGCATCGAGGTCGGGGCGGTTGCCGCCGGCCGCGACGTAGCGGCCGGTGAGTTCCTGGTCGAACGTTGTCATGTGCTGGTGCTCCCTTCCCGAGTCAGCTCGCCAGCCAGCCGTGGGTACTGATGATGGTCTTCGTACGCTCCGACAGTTCCAGCGGGGCGTCGCCGTCGTCGGACCGGTTGCAGATCTCCTCGCGGAGGATCCGGTCCGCCTCGAGCTGGTCGCCCTCGGCCCTCATGACGTGTGCCAGACACAGGCGAGTGCTCTCGCCGTCGGGGTCGGCCCGGTTGGCGACGTACGCCGCGGAGCGGGCCTTGACCAGGTCGCCGGCGGCGAGGGCCTCGGTGACGACGATGAGGGCGACATCGGCGATCCAGCCCGACGCCATGAGGTCGACGCGGTCGGGCTCGTTGACGAGCCAAGACCATCCCTCTTCCCGCAGCTGGCTGAACGGCTTCGCCTCGCCCACGAGCTCGAGCGCGGTGCAGAGGTCGGCGACGCCTTCCGCGCCGCCCCGGGCCTGCCCGCGCTTGCGCAGTCGGAGGAAGAGGTGGAGGTCGACCAGGAGGCCGTCGTCGACCTGGTAGACGTTGACGCCGCGGAGCTTGGTGGCAGGGGCCTTGTCGGCGTGGGGCAGGTGGGGCTCTCCAGTTGTGGGGTTGGTGCCCAACCATTCGCGGACGGTGTTGGTGTAGTCGCGCACCTTGCCGGGGGTGATCCCGAATGCCTCGCCGATCTCCTCTCGGGTGGCTCCGTGCTTGCGGTGCAGGGCCAAGTACGCGAGGAGCTCGGTGAAGTAGGGCTTGCGCTTGGCCAGGGCCTTGCCGTGGGTGCGCGCGGTGACCGGACCGAGCAGGCTGAGCCGTGGACGGTCGCAGTCGGTCGAGAACCAGTCGGCGATGTCCTGGTCGAGTGTGGGGTCGCTCTGCTCGACCTCGGCTCGGACGTGCTCGGGCACCTTCGGCGCCAGCGTCTCGAGGTCCTCCTGCACGATCGCGCTCTGCCGGATGTAGTCCTCGTCGTCGCCATCCAAGAGGGAGGACAGCGGCTCGTCGACGGTGTCCGCGGGGGTGTTGCGCGGCAGGGTGTACTCGCGGCGCAGTGCCCCGGACTGGTCGGTGTAGGCCTCCCAGCCGTCGGTGACGGTCTCGTCGACCGGCACGGGGACGTCCTCGGCGACCTCGCTCTGTGCGTAGACCAGGGCGCAGCCGCGGGCTTCGTCGCTGGTGAGGCCGACGGCGATGAGGTTGAGGCCGGCGTGCTCGAGGACGACGCGGCCGGTGTTCGTCATGTGCAGGACGGCGCCCGGTGTGTTGGGGCGTTCGCCGGCGACGACGATGGAGGTGGCGGACTGCCCGACGTGGTTGGTGACCAGCTGCAGCAGCTGCTCAAGGTCCTCGGGGTCTCCGGCCGCCGCGTCGAGCAACAGCATCCGGGCGGGCCAGGTGTCGTCGTCGACGCGGCCGGTGCGCGCCGTGGACGCGTCGGTGTCGTGTCGCTTCGCCCGGTCGACCGTGGTGACGGCGGCCGCTAGGGCTTCCGCGGTCGCGGGTGACCCGGCTGCTCCGGTCGGGTAGTAGCTGATCCGCTCGTCCATGGCGACGGCTTCCTCAGCCACGCCGATGCAGTCGACCTGCACGCGGCGCGACCACGGGTTGACGGCCAGCTGCGCGGCGAGGTGGCGGGCGAAGTCCCGGCCGTAGGTCGGGTCGCCGCTGATGGTGAGGGTGGACAGCTCCTCGCAGTTGAGCAACCACGTCTCGCCGGTGTCGCTCATGCCGATGGTGGCCAGGAGCGGGTAGGGCGGCTCGACGTTCCCTGTGTCGGGGCCGAGCTCGTCGACGGCGGTGTCCGTGCTGACGTGCCAGTGGGTCTGGTCCGGGCTGCCCACCCAGGGCGCCGGAACGGCGGCCGGCGCGCTCAGGTGCAGGGTCAGCTTGCCGTGCCCGAGCTCCACGGCGGCGAGCGGCGGCATCGTGGTGCCCTGCGCGCCGACGGCGGCCGCGAGGCGGCGCAGCGCCTCGTCCGCGAACTCCACGGTCGCCGCGGCCGCGGCACCGGTGGCGTTCAGGGTCATCTCGACCGGCGCGAGCTCCGGAGGCGGCGCGGCGATCGCGCGGCCGGGCGTCCGGTTCCGGTAGCCGGCGCGGCGGCGGGACCGCAGGGCCATGAGCAGCGCCCCGGACAGCAGGACGCCCCCGCCGGTCAGACCGGCGAGGACCCACGGCGCGTCGAGGATCGAGTCGTCAGCGTCGTCGACCTGGTCGACGTCGGCGGACGGCGCCGCCGGCTCCTCGGCTTGGGGCGGCGCGTCGGGCACGGCCGTCTCGGGTACCTCGGGCACCTCAGGCTCGTGGGCGACCGGCGGCTCCTCCTCGGCCAGCGGGTCGACGGGCCGCTGGTCCTCGGGGCTGGCGGGCGTCTCGGGCTCGACGTCGCGCGGCTGCTGGTGCCGGGTGTCGTCGTGACTGCCCCCCTGCTCGGCGCCGGGGATGTTGAGCTTCCAGCCGACGTCGATGACGTCGGGGTCGGTCAGCTGGGCCCCGCTGGGCTGGGTGATGCCGGTGGAGGCCTGGTAGATCTCGGGCCAGCGGTCGGCGTCGCCGAGCTGCTCTTGGGCGATCTCGCTGAGGGTGTCGGTGGGCTGCACCGTGTAGTCGTGCGCCGGTGCCCCGCCGTTGACCGCGGGCAGTTTGAGTACCCAACCGGGCTCGAGGAAGCTCGGCTGCGCGCCGAGGAGGTCGCGGTTGAGTTCGACGAGCTCCTTGTAGCGGGCACCGTCGCCGAAGTGGTCCTCGGCGATCGACCACAGGCTCTCCCCCGGCTTCACAGCGTGGTCGACGGTCTTGCGCTGGCGCTCCTGCTTCGTCTCGACCTTGACGTCCTGCTGGGCGGGTGCCTGGTCGGCGGCACCGGCGTTGACATGTCCCACCGTCACCGGCGCCGCGGCGGCCGTGGTGATCGTGGCTGTCTGGGCGGCGATGGGCGCGGCGATGAACAGCAGAGCGGCGAGGCCGATGAGTCCGCTTGCTGCAGCCTGCGGCCGGCCCAGGCCCGGCAGCCGGGGCGCCTGGACCTTGCGGAGCCGTGCGATGGCCTCCACGACCAGGCTCAGCGCCATGAAGGCCCACGCGACCCAGCCGATCACCTTGAACAGGCCGAGGACGAGGGTGCCGTCGTCGGGCGCCATGAGCGCATTCTTGATGCCGTCCAGGGTCGGGACGTGGTCCGGGATTGGGCTGGCACTGATCGCGAGGAATAGTGCGGGCAGCCCGAGGACGATGCCGAGTACGGCGACCAAGGCTGCGAGGCCGGTGAGCCGCTGGCCCAGGGTGGGATGGGTGGGCGTGGTCATCTCTCGATGCCTCCTTCGGCGCGGATGAGCCGCGCGGACGCCTCCCCGGTGACCTGCATCGTGTCCAGGCCGATGATCCCGAGGAACTTGCTGGTGTATGTGTCGGTGGTGGTGACGATCAGGGTGTCGCCGTCGACGACGCGGACGGTTCCCTCCACGCCGGCGGCGCGGAGATAGTCCATGGCGGCCGTCTTGGCGGCGGTGAGGTCGACGCGGAGGTCCTCGCCGCGGACTGCGGTCGAGCCCTGAACCTCCTGGGCGCCGGTGCGGGCGGCCTGGGCGGCAGCGCTGCGGGCTTGCTGCTGGGTGTGGACCTTGCCGCCGAGGTCGACGGCCATCCCGACGAGGATGATCATCGCCAGTGCTGCGGTAGCGAACCAGACGCTGATGGAGCCGCGCTCATCACGCGAGCGCCGCGTCGTGAGACTGCGGATGCGGGCGGTCATCATCGGCGCTCCCGGTAGGCGTCGACGGGGCTGCTGGCGGTGGCGGTGATCGTCCGGGTGCCGGGCAGGCCGGGGATGCTCAGGTCCGCCACGTCGACCTTGCAGGTCACGGTGGCGGTGACCTGGGCGGTGGTTCCCAGCGGGGCGTTGAAGGCCGCAGCGTTGATCGTGATGTTGGTGGTCGTGCACTGCAGGCCCTGGTCGTGCAGGCTGCTGGTGGCCGCGGACTTGCCGGAGGTGATGGCCTCGCTCTGGGTCCGCTCGATGGAGGCCGCTCGTGCCGCCTCGTAGGCGGCTGCGTCCACGGACTGCTTGGCGATCTCCACGCGGCCGCCGAGGATGATCATCGCCACGAACAGGCCGAAGGCCGGGACGCCGATCGCGGCCTCGATGGCCACCGACCCGCGCTCGTCCCGGCGCCGGCGGCGTGCGCTGGTCCGCCTCGTCTGCCTGGTCATTCGGTGAGCCTCTCGACCGGGACGCTGGCGCTCTGGGTGACGGTCACGTGCCAGCCGGGGATGACGCTCATGGACTTGCCCGTGACGGTGATCGTGGCGGTGGTCGTGGTCCGTGATCCGGAGACGCTGGTGGAGGTCATCACGTCGGAGCCTCCGGCGTCGTGGAGGAACGTGTTCGCCGTGGCCACACCGGCGTCGCGGGTGCCGGTCTCGCTGCCTGCCTCACGGGCGCCCTCCTGCGCGGCCGCGAGCGCTACCTGCTTCGCGTGGTAGTAAAGGGCGCCTTGGAGGCCGAGGAACATCAGCAGGAACAGCGCGGGCATCAGGAAGACCATCTGGATGGTCACTGACCCGCGCTCGTCCCGGCTGCGGCGGTGGAGGCTGGCGAACATGGCGGCCTACTTGATCTTGGCGGACTCGCTGGTCACGAAGAACTTGATGGCCGCGACGACGATGCCGACGATGACGATCACGGCGCCGGCCCACAGGACCTGCTCGATCGTGACGGAGCCGCGCTCGTTGCGCTGCCGGGTGACGCGGTCCTCGAGGGAGGCGAGCGAGGTCAGCGCCGCCATCTGGAGGGCGATGAAGAGCTTCAACATCGGGGTTCTTCCTTTCCTTGTTGTTCGGTTTGCGGTCTGGGTGACCCTGGTTCTTTGGGGTCGGTGTTAGGTCGGTCAGGTGGTGAAACGGAGCAGGGAGGGGGTGACGAGGATCGCCATGAAGACGATGCCGAGCAGGCTGGCTGGGATGTACATGCGCTCGGAGGTGGCGTTGGCCTTGCCGACCTCGGCGCTGAGCATCGCCGACCGGAGTGCGGCGGCGCGGGCCCGGAGGTTGTTGTAGATCTGGGCCCCGTCCTGGCCGGACTGCTGCATGATGTCGGCGAGGTCATCGAGCTCGGGGACGGCGAGCTCGTCGGCCAGGCTGTGCAGGGAGTCCCACGGTGCGCGGGTCATGTAGCGGGCGCGGCGCAGCTCGCTCTCGATGCGCTTGAAGACCCACTTGTCGCCGACCTCGGCTGCCGAGCGCAGCGCCTGCTGGCCGCTGGATCCGTCGCGGACACCGGTGGCGACCATGTCGATGTAGGCGCCGAGGGCCCGGTTGAACTCGATGCGGGCCTTCTTGGCGTCGTCGGTGGCGTTGTAGTTGGGCATGAACCAGAACAGGGCAGCCAGGGCCAGCGACCCGAGCGTGGAGATCGCGAACGGCAGGGGCAGCCCGATCAGCGAGAAGAAGGTGGCCAGCAGGGGCGGCATGACGAGGCCAAGGAGGGCCCAGACGACCTTCTCGCCGTGGAACCGGGTCTCGCTGATCTGCAGGATGGCCAGGTCCTTGCGGGGCGTGTGTGCCCACGCGCCGCCCGGGAGGTTCTTCATCGCCCACAGGCCGATCCGGTCGACGGCGGAGCCGGTGTCGGTGCCGGCCTCGTCGACGCCGGGGATGCCGCGGCGGGGCGCGACGCGGTCGGGCGAGAGCCGGTCCAGCGCGTCGACCAGGTCGGGGTCAGACGGCGCGAGGCGCCATACGAGCAGGGCGAGGGCCAGTCCGATGAGGGTGCCGCTGGCGAGCGCGAGCTGCAGGCCGGTCATGCCAGTGCTCCTTCCTTCTCGCCCGGTGCTGTGCGCTGGGCGGCGCGGTGGGCGTTGCGGGCCTGGAGGTCGAGGAACCGCGGGAGCGGCTTGGCAACCGCCATCCGGCGCATCCAGAGCAGAGTGGCTACGTACGCGGTGAGCAGGACGCCGAGGACCACCTGGCCCAGCGGGGTGCCGTAGGGCTCGATGTAGTCGCCGGTGAAGGCGAGGATGCCGAGCACACCAAGGGTGATGACGGTGACGGTGCGGGCGGTGGTGCGGGGCTTGGCCTGGTCGGCGGCGATCTGGCGTCGGGCGCGGACGTCGGCCGCGACGGTCTCGGCGAGGGCATCCAGTGCCTTCGACAGTCCGGCCTGTCCTCGCCCGCTGGCGGCCAGGATCAGCTGGCTGGCCACGACGTCGCCGGTGGAGTCGTTGAGGTCCTCGGCGAACGCGCGCAGAACGTCCTCGGTAGAGGAGGTGTTGTTCCACAGCCGCGAGACCATCAGCCCGACCTCGCGCCCGATCGGCTCCGGTGTCGACTGCAGCGACTTGATGAGCGCCGAGCGCAGCGACTGCCCGGCGGTCAGCTTGCCCGACAGCGACCGGGTCCACTCCTCGAGCGCCTCGAGCTTCTCGATGCTCGCGGCCGCCGGCGGGGGCGTCAGCAACAGCGGGATACCGACGATCCCGGCCGGGACGAGCACGATCGCGATCACCCAGCCGGTCACCAGCGCGACCAGGAGGCCAGCCACCGCCCCGCCGATCATCAGCATCCGGGTACGACGGTCGAGCCGGACGAACCAGCTGCCGAGCCATCCGAACGGGGTGGTGGTCCGGGCCGGCTTCGGCGGCTTGGGCGGCGCCGGGATCATCGCGTAGACCATGCCGATCAGGCCGATGACGATGAGGGCGCCGAACACGGCGGGCAGGAACCCCGATGACATTGGGCTCATGAGGTGGCCACACCCGGGTTGGCCTGGGACTCGGCCTTGTACACCTCGAGGTCGAACCCATGCCGCGCCAGCTCCTGGGCGAGGAAGTTGTCGAGCTTGCCGGTCGCGACGGCCTGGCCGAGCTGGTTAGGGGCGAAGATCGGGGTGGTGGCGTATCCCCTGGCGGCGTCGATGCTGGGCTGGACGACCAGGACCTCCTCGACCCAGCGCTGCTTGCGGAAGGTGCCGTCGGGATTGGCGACGACCTCCGAGCGCAGGTACATCACGATGTCGATCGCGGCGGCCAGCTTGCTGATTGCCAGCTCGCGGGTGACCTGGGGGCCTTTCTCCATGGCGCAGGAGACGAGCTTCTCGATCGTGTGCTCGGCACTGCGGGCGTGGGTGGTGCTGATCGAGCCCGGCCCGGACTCCATGGCCTTGAGCATGTTCCAGACCTCCGGGCCGCGGACCTCACCGACGATCTGGCGGGCGAGGTTGAACCGGAAGGAGTGGTGGATGGCCTCCTCGAGGCTGAACTCACCGGCCTGGCGGCCGTCGATGCCGACCTCGCCGGATCCGGGGCGGTGCTCCCACGCGTGGACGATCTTGTGGCGGTCGACGAGCTCGTGCAGGTGCAGCTCGAACTCGGTCTCGAAGGTGCCGATCATCTCCCAGGGCGGGATGCACGAGCACAGGGCCCGGACCCAAGTGGTCTTGCCGCTGCCTTGGACCCCGGAGACGACGATGCTCTTGCCCGCGCGCACGCAGGTTGCGACGAAGTCGGCCAGGACCGCGCTGCACGCCTTGCGGTCGTAGACCATCTCGTCCATCGACACCTCGCGCATGCTGTGGCGACGGATCACGACGGAGGTGTAGGCCATCACCCAGGAGCCGGCCGCGAGCCGCGCTCCCCCGGGCAGCCGGAGGTCCAGGTGCGGCCGGGCCTCGGTGAAGGGCCGGTTCTGCCGTGCGCCTAGGTCGGAGAGGAACTCGCGCAGTTCGTCCTCGGAGTCGGCGATCGGGGCGGCCTCCACAAGGGTGCCGTCGACCAGCTCCAGCCACACCGAGCAGACCGGGCCGCGGGCGATGACGATGATGTTCTCGACGTCCTCGCGCTCGACCAGGGGCTGCAGGCGGCCGAGCCCGAACAGGTCGGCGTGGAGGGCGGACTTGAGCGCCTTCTCCTGGTGCTTCGTCCACGGAGGCCGGCCGGTGGAGACCAGCGTCTCGGCCTCGGATTTGATGAGCTCCTCGATGACGTCGAGGCCCATCTGCTGGCGGTCTTCCTCGGTGACCCGGCCACCTTCCTTGTCGAGCCGGGCGGTCAGTCGCGACGAGATCTCAGCGCGGTATTGCGCGACCAGCTCCCAGTCCAGCTCGACTTCGCCGTCCGTGCCGCGGGTGTCGTGGTGCTCCTCCGGTGCGGGCGCCACAAGCGGGCGAAGGCTGAACTCCGAGCGGGCGCGGCCAGGCAGCTGGCCCTCGCCTTCGCTGGTCCAGGCGCCGGCGAAGATCGGCAGCGAGGTCGGGTCGTCGTCCTCGACGACCGGCGGGGGCGGCGGGGTGCCGTTGGAACCGCGTCCTCGGGCGAACGGCGAGGTCTGCTCACGGTTCGCGGCATGGCGGGCCTCAAGCCACTCGTCTGCGCGCAGCGGGTCGCGGCCGTTGGTCTCCGGGTGGTGTCCGTTGCTGCTCATGCGTTGCCTCCGTTCGTGGGAGCGAGGGCGGCCTGGTTGGCGCCGAGGATGGACTGGATTGCGGCGGTGCTGCCCCGGTAGCCGCGCCGCAGTCCGGAGGACTCGAACTTGCGTGGCTTGCGGGCGCCGTGGGAGTACACCTCAGCCACTTCGGGCTCCCAGTCCACGGAGGAGACCACGGGGATCTGGAGGGCCTTGGCGATGTGGCGGGGGGTGTAGGGGCGGACGCGGGCACCGGTGGGTACCGCGGGCCAGCGGCGCTCCTCGTTAACGAGCAGGACCCCGAGACGGGACAGCCCACCGACTGCGGCGAACTGTGCCCGCAGGGTCTTGGCCCAGCTGGTGGCGCCGGCCAGGGCCGGCAGCGAGCTGCGGGTAACGAGCAGCGTCAGCTCGGAGGCAGCGATCAGCGGCTGGGGCCAGCCGGCGAGGCCGAGTCGTCCGGCGTCGACGATGACGTCCTGGCCGTTGCGGTCGAGGGCGCGCAGTTGCTCGGTGAGCGGTTCCCACAGGGGCAGCAGGCTGGGTGCCTGCTCGTGGGCGCGGATGCCGGGTAGGAACCAGGCCGACCGCTCGGCCGGCGCCTCGGGGTCCAGCAGCAGCGTCTCACGGGGCAGTGCGTCCGCCAGCGTTCCCTCGCGCAGGGAGAGAGCGAGGTTGATCAGCCCGCCGGTGGGTTCCTGGGTTCCGTGGAAGTAGCCGGCGAAGACCGAGGAGGATCCGGTCGGGTCTGCGTCGACCAGGAGCACGGGTCGGTGCCAGTTGAGGGTGAGCCCGAGCGCCGTGGTGGACACGCCGGGCGAACCGCTCGCGGAGGCCAGGACGATCACCGCCATGCTTCAGCGCTCCCGGGCGTCCAGGACGAGTGCGACCCGTCCGGTGGCAGCCCGGGCAGCCAGGTCGGCCGCCTCGGCTTCGGGCACCGAGACGTCGACGACGGTCTCCCCCGTCTCCTCGACCCGGTTAACACCAATGACGGTGGCCTCGATGGTCACCGGCTCCCTGTCGGTGATCTCGCCCTGGTCGCCGGGCGTGGTGACGATCCGGACGAGGTCGCCGCCGTAGAGCGGCTCTGACGGCATCTGCGCGGGCGTGAGGCTGATGCCCACCAGGGACTCTCCCTCCCCCGGCACCAGGTTGTCGGCGACCGCCTGTTCGGTGAGCAGGGTGCCGGCCCACAGGTCGACGGCGGCGCGGGTGCCCTCGAGCTCGGCCTTCTGGCTGCCGGGGACCGGGGTCAACGCCGGGTCGACGCTGAGCCGCACGACGGCGAGGTCGCCGGCCTTGATGGTCTCGCCACGCTTGATGTCGTTGCTGACGACCAGGACCTCTTGGGTGTCGTTAACCGAGGTGAACGCGAACGCGGTCCCCAGGCCGCCGGCAGCGACAAGAGCCGCGCAGAGTGCGAGGACCCAACGCCTGCGACGGCGCCTCAGCCGTGGGAAGTGGTTGTGGTCGGGAGGTGCCTTGATGCTGGCGCCAACCTCGTCCCGTGCTTGTTGAGCAGTGTTCATCGACATGGATCCCCGAGTCCTCTCTTGTCTCGATCACCTACGTGTCAAGACGTGCCGGGAGCGGTCATCGCGAGCCCGACTCGATCGAAACACACTAGTGCATTTCTATCGAAAGAATCGTTATCCACAGCTGACCGATTCCGAGATGTCATCGCCCGAGTCCTGACCGGAAGTGGTTGCGTGGCCCAATCCCCCGTTGGGACTGAGCGCTCGCACGCACCGAACGTCCAGGTCCATGGGACCACAGATCATGCGGACTTTTCGGTAGGAATTTTCCCTTGTGGATTACGGACAAACTCAGGAGCCACCCGCTCGCGTGGGGCGCTAGACCTGCCCGCGCCGCAGGCGCTGCTGCCGGGCTTCTTGGAAGGCCGCGGCGACGACGTCAACTGTGTCCGCTAACCCACGCGCGAGGCTCTCAAGCTGCGTGGCTGCCGGGAGTCGGGTCCAACGGCCTTGCTCCCAGGCGTAGTAGGTCGGCACCGCCACGTTGACGGCCGCAGCCAGCTCGGCCACCGTCAGCCCGGCCTTCAAACGCAGTGCCCTGAGATCAGGAACCTCACCATCTATGTGAATGAGACGAAGGGTCGGGATGTCGAGGGTTCTAGCAAGCTTGACCAAGAAATCAGGCCTAGGAACCGACGCGCCCAACTCCCAACGAGATATGCGCTCCCCACCGGCCGCACCAACGAGACGCGCCAACTCATGCTGGGTCAGGCCCGCCTTCTCGCGGGCGGCGCGCAGCACTGAGGGGTCGAGTCCGGAAACCATCGCTGACAGACACTAGTCGCAGCATGCGGGGAGCCGCCGCCGCGAATCTCCTCATCATTGAACGACCCCCGATTCCGCCCGTCTCCGCAAGCCGTGTCGTCATGCGAATCATCGGGGTCGGCTGCAGGACGTGCGTCCCTGAAGGCGCAGAAGCACCGGGGTCAAGTCCGGGACCTCTTGGCTCGCCCTCGAGGAGTTCTCAACAGAGCACATACTCCCCCGTTGCTATACGCCACTTCTGACCTGCCCGCGAAGTCGATGGGCAAGGCGAAAGGTTTCGGTCCTCATGGGACGGTGAGCAAACTGTCGTTGTCGATCGCGAGCCCGACACTTTGGGCGAGGTCGCTCATGACCAACCAAACTTGGTGGGCGATACGGGTGACGACCTCATCCTGGGACTCGTCGTGGTGGTCGAGCCACCAAATGATGCCCGCATCGACCATGCCCATCAGCCCCGCCATGACGCCGTCGGGTGGTTCAACCTGGACGTCAGGGGTGCGCAAGTACGCCGAAGCTGCGGCCACCACCTCTCCCAGGAATCGCGTGCGCCCCAGCCGAGCCCGATGAGTTGCCTTGGTCTGCTGGCGGGCGGCCATGAATCGATACAGGTTCGGATTCTCTGCAGCCCACCTCACAGCGGCCGCGATCACACCTTCAATGATCGCTGGCGCGGTGCCGCTGTGCCGCATCGCGGGACGCACGGTCTCGATTAGCTGGGTAGCGGCAAATCGCAGCACCTCGCTCTCGAGGTCGTCCTTGCTGTCGAAGTGGCGATAGACGTGAGGTCTCGCCACTCCGGCTCGCTCGGCGATCTGGGCGGTGCCTACCCCAGCGCCATATTGCTCGATCGCACCAGCCGCGGCGACCACGATCTGCTCGCGTCGTGGGGCCCGGTGGGAGTCGTGCGCAGTCGATCGACGCACGACCGCCGTGTCCACCCACCTCGCGAGATCCACGGCCGCAATCTAACCCATCGCACTAGCGCGGGTACAACCTGTACCCGTAGGGTGGTACAGGTTGTACCCGGCACCCACGACCCCCTTTGGAGGAGCCATGCCCGGCCGCCGCTCGCCCTGGATGACCCAGGACCTCGACGACTTCCGCGATCTCGCCCGAACCTTCTGCGAGAAGGAGATCAAGCCCAACATCGACCGCTTCATCAAGAACAGGCGCGTCGACCGCGAGCTCTGGACACAGGCGGGCAAGCTCGGTCTGCTGTGCACGTCCATTCCGGAGGAGTACGGCGGCGGCGGCGGCAACTTCCATCACGAAGCGATCCTGATCGAGGAGCAGGCGCGCGTCGGCGACAGCAGTTGGGGTGCATCTCTGCACAGTGGCATCGTCGCGCACTACCTGCTGCACTACGGCACCGAGGAGCAGAAGCAGGAGTGGCTCCCCAAGATGGCATCCGGCGAGGTCGTCACCGCTATCGCGATGACCGAGCCCGGCACTGGGTCGGATCTGCAGGGAATCAAGACCCGTGCCATTCGCGATGGCGATGACTACGTCATCAATGGCGCCAAGACCTTCATTACCAACGGCTACCACGCGGATATGGTTCTGCTGGCCTGCAAGACCAATCCCGACGAAGCCGCGGCCGGCGTCTCACTGGTCATCGTGCCGACCAGCTCCGAGGGCTTCCGGCGCGGCCGGGTGCTCGACAAGATTGGCCTCAAGGGACAAGACACCTGCGAGCTGTTCTTCGACGACGTGCGCGTCCCCGCCAGCAACCTGCTCGGCGACGAGGAGGGTCAGGGCTTCATTCAGCTCATGATGCAGCTCCCGCAGGAGCGCCTTCTCGTCGCCATCAGTTGCGCCGCATCGATGGATCTGATGCTCGACCTCACGCATGAGTACACGTTGTCGCGCGAGGCGTTCGGCAAGCCGATCTTCGGGTTTCAAAACACGAAGTTCAAACTCGCCGAGGTTGCCACCGAGGCCCGCGTGACGCGCGCCTTCGTCGACGAATGCATCTTCCTGCATGTGGAGGGCAGGCTCGACATCCCGACCGCTGCAATGGCGAAGTATTGGGCTTCGGAGCGCGCTCAACAGGTGGCCGACACGTGCCTGCAACTCCACGGCGGCTACGGCTACATGGAGGAGTACCCGATTGCGCGGGCGTGGACCGACCTGCGGATCAGTCAGATCTACGCCGGCACCACCGAGATCATGAAGGAGATCATCGCCCGGTCTCTGCCCAAGCCCAGTTGACTTGGGTCTTGACTCGCGCGTTCGCAACGCCTCACCTGGGATCGGACGGTGTTTGCCGCGTCGGTGGCCGCAAGAGAATGGTGAGTGGAGGCCGTGCGGGGGTGTTTGCCAGCCTCCATCGGCCAGCGAAAGCCCGAGTTTTCGGGCCTCAAGCGCAGCGCACCCACCACAGTTGATGGACCCCGGACAGGCCCTTGAGGTCGGTCCGCGGTCCCGGCTTGAGGTCGAACTCCGATTCGGAATCCGCGACCTCGCCCAGGCAGCGGCGCAAGTCGTCCGACACGACGACTTGGCCGCCTGCGGCGTGTCCCGCCACCCGGGCAGCCATCGCCACGTTGCGGCCGAAATAGTCGCCGCCCCTGGCCACTACCGCGCCGACGTGGAGGCCGATTCGGTCCTTGACCTGCGTATGCCGCAGTTCGCTCGCGGTCAACGAGTCGAGCCTGCGCTGGATGTCGATCGCTGCTCGCACACCGTCGACCGGTTCGCGGAAGACGACCATGAAGCCGTCGCCCTGCGTCTTGACAACGTGGCCACGGTGACGACGTATCTGCTCGCGAACGATGCGGTCGTGATCCCCGAGCAGCCGCACCCACTCATCGTCGCCAAGCCGCTCGTTGTGAATGGTCGAGTCCTCGACGTCGGAGAAGAATATCGTGACGGTGCCGTCGGGTGCCGCGTTACGCAGGATCGTCGCACGGTCCTCGGTCACCCACCGGGTGATGTCCTCGATTGAGGAGACGAGAAGACCGCTGATTCCGCCTTCGCGGACACGGGTCGCAGTCTCAACCACCGCCTTCACCGCCATCCCTGTGACCCGGCGGCTGCGTGACCCGGTGCTCCCTACGAGTTCGCTCTCAAGGGCGGCAACCCGGCCTCGGGCCCTTCGCAGTTGTAGCCGCGATACGACTAGGGCGAGGAGTGTCAGCGTTAGCAGCCCGGTTAGACCGACGATGGCGGCAAGCTCGACGGGCACGGTACTCACCGATCCCAACGGGGGTGGCTGTGCCCGGCCAGGATCGTGACCCGAAGCCCGGCCGCGGCTGGCGTTCGCACTGACCGACTGCCGGTCGGCTCGACGAAGAGGCGGCCAACCACGCCCGTGTCGCATCCTGATTCCGCAACTGCTGCCCGCGCCGAGTTGTCCCGCGCTCGTCGGTACCTCATGACCCATTGCGCCGAAACCGACGCCTGGCGATCAGTCCGCACGCTGCCCGCCTTCCAGCTCCTCAACCATCTGCACCAGAGTGTCGGCGAGTCGTCGTGTTCCATCGCGGACCGCCTCCGGCTCAAGTCCGCGCTGTCTGAGGTCAGTCAGGTTTAGGGGGCGACCGACGTCGATGGTGACAATGGGCCGCTTGAGCAGCCGCGGGCGTCGGCTATAGGCGGGCAGGATGTCCTGAGCACCTCGCTGCGCCACCGGAATGAGGGGTGCGCCGGACTCGAGCGCCAGCCGCACAGCGCCTGTCTTCAGATTCAGCAGGCGGCCGTCAGGGTCTTTCGTGATCGATCCTTCGGGATAGACCACGAGAAGTGCACCGCCCCGAAGCGCCGTCAAGGCGGCGCCGAATCCGTCCCCGCCATGCGAGCGATCCACCTCCACGTGCCCGGCTCGGAACCACCGCCCCACGATCCCTTCTCCGAAGAGACTGCTCTTGGCCAGAAATGCTGGCGTCCGGCCTTGCGCGAGCACCATTTCGGCGATGAGCAGCGGGTCCACATGAGAGACGTGGTTCGCGGCAAGCACCACCCCGCCGCTTGAGGGGATCTGGTCAAGTCCACGCCAGTCCCGACGTCGCACCAGGATGAGCGCGGGCTTGCAGACCAAGAAGGCCACCCACCACGCCACGCCCCACTCAGGTCGCGTTCCGGGCAACATCACCGGATTCCCGCCGTGGGCTGGGCACTCAGGTAGTCGGTGCTCACGTCGGCGGCGGTCATGTCCTTCTCGTCGATGTCGCCGCCGCGCGGCGCAACGCAAAGCCTGCACATGACCGCGCTCTCGGGAATGGGTGCAGGTAGGAGGAGGTCAGCCCCCCGCTCCCCGATGCCCATCCAGGCCGCAGTAGCCGTTCGGTACGGGCGGCGCTCTCCCAGTCGCATCCGCCAGCCGTCCTCCGCGAACTCCCGGTGGCGTTCGCGATCGCTCCTCAGAGCAGATGACCCGCCAGCGTAGCCCCGCGAACCTCGGGATGTCGCGTCAACGATTCTCAATCGCCCCGACCCATCCCTTGTTCGGCGCCCGCGGCAAAATGTCCCGGATCGACCACCACGAAGGTGGCCGCGGCCGACCCCGCCTTCTGGCCGGCGTCGTCCCAGGCGTCAGCATGGAGTAGCAGTCGACGTCCTTCGCGCTGGGCCACCTGGGCGGAGAATGTGTAGGGACGGTGCAGCCGGAACGGGGCGTGGTACTCGATGGTGAGGCTGCGCGTGACGGCGAGCGAACCGACCGTGTTGAGGGCGAATCCGAAGAGGTCGTCGAAGGCGAGGGCGACCGCTCCGCCGTGCGCAATGCCAGGGGCACCCACTTGAGCATCGGAGAAGCGGTGGACCGCCTCGACGCCCGTCGCGGTGCGCACGACCTGCAGATCCAGGCCGGCGGGATTGCGGGGCCCGCACCCGGCGCAGTCCGGGGAATGGGGTGGCAGCCTTTGGCCGATCTCCACCGTGTCCTGACCCGCGAGGTGCTCCGTCCACCGGGAGATCACTCCCCCATCACCGGGCAGATTCACTGCGCCGCCGCCGGCGGGCACCCGCGGGTCGCCTTGGTCACATACTGCCGCCACGCAAATCAGTCCTCCTCTGGCCGTCCAGTCTCGCGCTCTCCGAATGGGGCAAGGTTTCTCAGACTTCGATGACAGCCAGCTCGCCCTGGGCGTGCAGGGAGCGCAGGCGCCTCTTGTCGAACTTGCCGACCGAGGTCTTGGGCACCTCGGCGACGAAGCACCAGCGTTCAGGCAGCCACCACTTGGCCACCTTGCCCTCGAGGAACTCGCGGAGCTGGCTCGGCGTGAGCTCCCTGCCCTCGCGCACGACGACCACAGCCAGGGGCCGTTCTTGCCACTTCACGTCCGGGACCCCGATCACGGAGGCCTCCAGAACGTCGGGGTGGCCGGCAAGCAGCAACTCGAGCTCCACGGAGGAGATCCACTCTCCGCCGGACTTGATCACGTCCTTGGTGCGGTCGGTCAGGGTGACGTAGCTCCGTGAATCGATGCGACCCACGTCACCGGTGCGGAGCCAGCCGTCGTGGAACTTCTCCCCGTCGTCCTCCTCACCAAGATAGGCGCCGGCGATCCAGGGCCCGCGCACCTGCAGCTCCCCCACCGCCTCACCGTCGTGAGGAAGCTCATGGCCGGCGTCGTCGACGATCCTCAACTCCACCCCAGCCACCGGACGGCCCTGGGTGGCACGCAGCCGCCACCGCTCCGGCTCGTCGAGGGACACAGGAGGTCGCGCAACGGCGGCCAACGGCGACGTCTCGGTCATCCCCCACGCCTGGAGGATCTGCATGCCGTACTTCTCCTCGAAGGTCTGCATCAGGTGCAGAGGCACCGCTGAGCCACCGCAGGCGACAAGACCGAGCGAGGAAACGTCGTGGCCCGGGTTCGATTCCAGGTAGTTCAAGACGTCGTTCCAGATCGTCGGGACCGCACCGGCGATCGTCGGCCGCTCTGCACCGATCAGTCGCACCAGCGGTTCGGCCTGCAAGAATCGCTCGGGCATAAGCAGGTCGGCACCTGACATGAATGCCGCGTAAACCAGGCCCCAAGCGTTGGCGTGGAACATTGGCACGATCGCGAGAATCCGGTCACCACAGCCGATTCCGAGGCCGTCGGCGGCGCAGGCCGCCATAGAGTGCAGATAGGTCGACCGGTGGCTGTAGGCCACACCCTTGGGGTTGCCGGTGGTGCCGGATGTATAGCACATAGCCGCTGCCGAATGCTCATCGAGGTCTGGCCAGTCAAAGGCCTCGGGCTGACCAGCGATGAACTCCTCGTAGCCCACGACTGTTACCCCGTCGCGGCGCAGAGGGGCAAGATCGGCGCCACCGGTCACCACTACCGTGTGCGCGCTGCTGATCTGCGGCAACACGGGAGCCAGCAGAGGCACCAGACTGCCATCGACGATCACGACTTGATCCTGGGCGTGGTTGCCGATATAGACGAGCTGCTCCGAGGTGAGGCGAAGGTTCAGGGTGTGCAGCACCGCGCCCATGGAGGGCACCGCCAAGTAGGCCTCCGCGTGCTCCTGGTTGTTCCACATGAAGGTCGCGATGCGCTCATCGCCCGTGATCCCACAGCCTCGCAACGCGTTGGCCAACTGAGCAGCCCTGCGGCCGACCTCAGCGAACGTGCTCACCCTCACGGACCCATCGGGCTGCAGGGTCCGCACGGTTGCTGAGCCATGGACGCTCGAGCCGTGGCGCAGAATCGCCGTGGTCGTCAACGGGACATTCATCATCGTGCTCTGCATGACATTCCTTCATCGTGAGTACATTCGAACAGACAGCGATTCGGAGCGTTCGCCACGCGTCCGGAGACAGCGCCCATCAGCGATCTGTGGAGTTCAAGGAGCCTGCGGCACGCTCCAGGGACTCGACCAGACGCAATTCGACCTCCGGCAGCCGACTCGCCATCGAGGCCACCGCGGCGACCCGAGCTCGAATATGAGCTTCGCGTTGGATCGCGACGCGTGCGGTGGCGGTCCAGGTCTGCGCACAACGCGCGGCGGCGACCGCAAGCTCTGCGGTCGCGGGGTCGCCGGTCAGCCGTGCGACCTCCGCGCACCCATCGGCGAGCAGGCGTCGGAAGAGCCCGCCACCGGTGCCTGCCTTCTCGATGAACGCGCCGAGGCTGAACAGGAGGATCTCAAGTTCGTCGTCGGGAAGGTCGGCCCAGGTCTCGACGTCGTCGGCCAGCTCAGCGACCGCTGCCAAACCTTCGCCGCCGACCGTCGCCGTCGTCGGATCGGCGATGCCGTGCTGCGCGGGATCGCGCATGCTGACCGCAGACTGACTGAACGCGCTAGCGGCCACACCTCCGATTGTGGGGAGCGCGCGGGGCCAGGTGATGCGGTACGTGCAGTGGCGCGTCGGCTGCGGGAAAGCCAGCGAGGCCCGTGCACGAGCCAACGCTTCGAGTGGAACCTCCTGCACCTCGGCGCGGTCGTTGTCGACGACGAAAGCGATATTCTTGGCCTCGTCGTAGCCGATCACCACGATGTCGTGGCGGCTCATTTGCAGCTGAACCCGCAGGTACGGCAGCTCGGAGATGTCACCCCACACGAGGCTGGGTCGGCCGGCGTCGACTTCGTCGCGAACCCACGACCATCCCTCGTCGGGATCGTCGGTGGTGAGGACCTGCACCAGCCCGCCAAGGCGGAGAGGCAACTCGACTTCGAAGTCGGCGCCTCGTCCCACCAGATACAGCGGAGGAACGAGTTCGCTCGATCGGAGGTAGGACAGCCCCAAGGCGCCACCGAGCGCGAACACCAGGCCCTCATCGGGCGGTCCGTCCCACCCCAGACCGTGCCAGTGCAGAAGATCCCGCATCGCACCCGAACCGCAGTGCCCGCCCATCCGATGGGGGTAGTCCTGAATCAGGGTCCCTTGGTGCACGTGACGTCCTTCTCGTGTGGCCGGATGGTTCAGAGATGGGGTTAGTTGTTCCGGATTCGATCCAGGTAGGCCTGGCGAGCACCCATGTCGACGTCGTCGAGGAACACCGAGTCCGTGCCCAGAGCCGAACCCAGCCCGGCGGCCACCCGTCCGGGCACGAACTTCATCGCCGCGACCATGCCGCCGGCGAAGCGAGTGACGCGTACGAACGGACGGGGGCGCTCGATCAGGTCGGCCGTCGCCCGAGCGATCTCCTGGGGTTCGGCGTTGCGCAGTCCCTTGGCTCCGGCCGTTCCGGACACGAGCTCGGTGTTGGTAAAGGTCGGTCGAACGGTGGACAGCTGGACCCCGGACTTGCGATATTCCTGCCGGGCTGCCTCGGTGAACCCGATGACGGCGAACTTGGTGCCACAGTAGGTGGCAAGACCCGGCACCGCGAGTTCACCGGCCAGCGACGCGGTGTTGATGATGTGTCCGGTACGGCGCGGCAGCATCCGCTGCAAGGCGAGCTTGGTCCCGAAGATCACTCCGAGGACGTTGATCTCAACCTGCCGGCGAGTCACGGCGTCATCCTCCTCGTGAGCGTGTCCGGTGGGCATGATGCCCGCGTTGTTGATCAGCACGTCGAGAGGACCGAGCTGCTTCTCGACCATGTCGAGGAAGGCTCGAAAGGAGTCGGGGTCGGTGACGTCGAGGCGAGTGACGACAGTCACCCCGAGCTCGTCGGCGGCCTCCTTGGCACGTGTCTCGTCGACGTCACCGATCGCGACACGGTGGCCTCGTCGGATCAGCTCCTTCGCGGTCTGGTACCCAATGCCGCGGGCGCCGCCGGTGATCGCGATCGTCTTGGCCGCCATAGTTGTTGTGGTGGGCGTCGTCACTTGCTGTGCTCCTTGTTCAGGCCGAGGCGCTGGCGCAAGCCGCGCCCGGCGGCCGCGCGCAGCACCTTTGCGGCGATGGCCGTACGCCGGGAGGAGTACGGGTACCACGTGAGTTCTCGTGGCAGCACGGGGAGCCGCGGCTCGGTCACCGCTCGGACCCGGCAATACTTGTGCAGCCCGTAGGCTCCTCCGAGCCGGGCGCCGATCCCCGAGGCCTTCCAGCCACTGTGGGGCAGCGTCATGGCGAAGAGGTTGCTGAAGACGTCGTTGATGTTGACCGCACCCGCATCCAAGCGTCGTGCGACGCGCTGCCCACGGGCGTGGTCGCGCGTCCACACCGTCGCCGACAATCCGTAGGGCGAGTCGTTGGCCAGTCGGATGGCTTCGTCTTCGTCGGCGACGCGCATCACCGGGATCGTGGGGCCGAAGGTCTCCTCGGTCATGCACGCCATCGTGTGATCCACGTCGACCAGGACGGTCGGCGCGTAGTAGTTCCCGGCCGCGCCCCGGATGCCGCCGGCCAGGACCTTGGCACCGGCCGCGACTGCCTCGCTGACGTGGCGATCCGCGATGTCGACCTGCCTCGCGGTGACCATTGCGCCGACGTCGTCTCCTGGCGCCGCACCTTGGGTCAGGGCTTGCACCCGCTGGGCCAGACGAGACACGAACTCGTCGTAGATCCCTGCCACCACGTACACCCGCTCGACGGAGATGCAGACCTGCCCTGCGTTGAACAGGCCACCCCACGCGACGCCCTCGACCGCACGAGCAAGGTCGGCGTCCTCGAGCACGATCGCGGGGTCCTTGCCGCCCAACTCCAGACTCAGCGGCTTCAACTGCTCAGCACAGCGAATGGCGACCGCGCGACCCGTGACGGTGGAGCCGGTGAACTGCACGAAGTCAGCAGCGTCGACCACCGCTGCACCGGTGTCGCCGGCTCCCACGACGTGTGCCAGAACGGGAGGGGCGCCGATCTCATGCCAGCCGTCGATGACCCGCGCGCAGGTCAGCGGGGTCTCTTCCGAGGACTTAGCCAGGACCGCGCAGCCGGCAGCCAAGGCGGGCGCCGCGTCCATGAGGAAGAGGGTGATCGGAAAGTTCCAGGGCGTGATGAGTCCGACGAGTGGGTAGGGCTGGTAGGTCTTGGACAGTCGCTTCGGCAGACTTAGCAGACCCGAGGACCCGACCTTCTCGTCGGCGAGAAAGCCCTCGGCATGGTCGGCGTAGTAGGTGATGAATTCGCACGACGCAGTCGTCTCCACGAGTGCGTCAGGGCGCACCTTGCCCGTCTCGGCCTGCAGCAGGTCGGTGAGCTCATCGGTGTGAGCCAGGATCCAGTCGCGCCACCGACGCATCCACCGCGCCCGCTGCCGCGGGCCAGCCTCGGCCCATGCGCGTTGGGCGAGGCGGAGTTCGGCCGCGATGCGGTTCACGGACTCGCGATCGTCCACGGGGACGGTTTGGACCAGCCGGCCGTCGGATGGGTTCCGCACCTCCAGGGTGGCTGCTGTGGTCGTCGTCCTCATCATCGGGCCTCCTGGGGGGAGTGGGACCCGCGGGAAGCTCCATCGGGCCCGGTCTGGCTTGTGGGTTGCTTGGTAAAGGCGTCGTCTACCGGATGCGCGGAGGTATGGACCATCGGTCCATACGTGTCCCGAAGTTCGGCCAGGATGGCGGCCAAGGGCAGGTCGTGGAAGACACCACGCTCGCGGATGTACTCCATGTGCTGGGTTCCGTCCGCGGCGAAGGCGTGCATCAGCGCGTCGTGCTCGCCGTCGAACTCCACTGGAGGAACACCGAAACGCGCACACAGCTCGGTGTTGAACGCCGGGGTCGCCTTGAGCCACCTGCCGTCGATATAGAGACTGCTGTATCCGTGGAAGACGAAGAGGTCGGTGCCGCCCATGCGCGCTCGCAATGCTTCGGTCTGCAAATGATTGCGGACGTCGGCGAACCCCAGCCGCGCCGGAATCCCTGCCGAACGGCAAACCGCGGTCAGTAGCACCGCCTTCGGAACGCAGTAGGCGCGGCCGGCCTGGAGGACGAAGCTCGCCCGGTAATGGGCCGGATCGTCCGAAACGGAGTACGGGTCGTACCAGACTTGGTCGCGTACGGCGGTGAAGAGCCGTATCGCCTTCTCCTTGTCGGTACTCGCATCACCGATCGCGGCCGCGGCGAACGTGCGGACGGCATCATGCTCGATGTCGAGGAACTCGGTCGCCTCCAGGAACGACACCGGCGCCTGACTCACCTGCGCTCCAATAGATCGGCAGACCATCGACCGCTGGCCTTGGCGGAGGTAGAAGCAGGTGAAGTCGCGGTCCCGGCTCGGATCGCCGCTGAGGACCACTTCGTCATGCCCTGTGTTGAGTCCGGCGATCTGGAGCTTGAGGTCGTGCTCCTGGTTGTTCCACATCAGCGTCGCGACCTGCTCGTCGCTGTTGATCCCGCACGCGCGCAGCGCGTATGCCAACCGAACCGTCTGGCTGCAGAGTGCGCACACCGGCCGTCGGGTGCGCCCGCTCACCGTGCCTGAGGATCGCTGCGGTCGTGAAGGGGACGGTCATCATGGTGCTGCGCATAGAGCTTCCTTCGACTGGGTGGTCGGCAACGGTGAGGAGGGAGGATTCGCTCACACGACGCGTGTGGTGCGAGACGGATCAGGGCGCAACGAGATCTTCAAGCTGCTCTCGGTCGACCTCGAGCCCCTTGCTGAGCGCTTGCTTGGCCCACACGAAGTCTCGAGGGCGGTTCACGCAGTCCGCGGCGATCAACCGGCCCCGCTGGAGGTAGTAGCAGGAGAAGTCGCGGTCACCGGCTGGGTCGCCGTTGATCACGACCTCGTCGTACCCGGTGTTCAAGCCGGCGGTCTGCAACTTGAGATCGTACTGGTCGGACCAGAACCAGGGCAGGGCCGCGATGGGTCGTTCTCGGCCACACAGCGTGGCCGCCGCAGTTTTCGCCTGCTCGGCGGCGCTCGGCACGGATTCCAGCCTGACGAGTCGGTCGTAGCGAGCCATCCGATGGCTGGCACAGTCCCCCGCGGCCACGATCCGGCCGTCGCTGGTGCGAGCGTGGTCGTCGATGACGATCCCGTCCTCCACCTCCAGGCCCGCGTCGACAGCGAGCTCGGTGCTGGGGACCAGTCCGACGCCCACGATCACGAGATCGGTCGGGATCCGCTCACCCCCGGCCAGGATCGCCTGTCTGACGCGCAGGTCGCCGACCAGACTCTCCACGAGAGCACGCGTCCGGATGACTACACCTGCCTCTCTGTGCACCCGCTCGTAGAAGGTCGACACCTCGGGTGCAGTGACCCTCTCGAGCACGCGTTCGGCAGCCTCCAGGACTGTCACTTCCAGGCCCAGCGCCCGCAGGGACGCGGCCGTCTCCAGACCGATGTAGCCGCCGCCGATGATGACGGCGTGGCGACCGGGCAAGGCCGATTCGCGGATCGTCTCGACGTCGGCAAAGGTCCGGAGGTAGTGAATCCCCGGAAGGTCGCTGCCGGGCAGGGACAGCCTGCGTGCGCGGCCGCCCGTGCACAGCGCTAGACCGTCGTACGCCAGTGTCTCGCCCTCGCTCGTCACGACGCATCCGGCGGCACGATCGATGCTGGTGACGGTTGCTCGCACCAGTCGGATCTCCTGCTTGGCGTAGAACTCCGTCTTGCGAATCGCGAGCTCCTCCCGGCTGCTCCTGCCTACGAGGTACGCCTTGGAGAGCGGAGGGCGCTGGTAGGGCAGCGCCGCTTCGTCCCCGACCAGGACGACCTCTCCGTCCCAGCCCTCCTGCCGCAGGCTGGCCGCCACCTGGGCGCCCGCGTGACTGGCTCCCACGACGAGAGCCCTGCCCCGGGTCACCCGACGGTCTTGGGCGTCAGCTCGACCATCAACTTGCTGATCCCGCGCACGAAGTTGGACTGGACGTACTCAGGCTCGCCAACGACCTCGATCTTCTCGAAGCGAGGGAGCAGCTCCTCCCAGAGGATGCGCAGCTGCATCTCTGCGAGCCGATTCCCCATGCACCGGTGGACACCGAATCCGAAGGAGATGTGGTTGCGCGCGTTGCTGCGGTCGATGATGAGGTCATCGGGTCGGTCGAAGACGCGCTCATCCCGGTTGCCCGAGGCGTACCACATGACCACCTTGTCCCCCTTGCGGATGAACTGGCCGTTGAGGATCGTGTCCTTCTTGGCCACTCGGCGCATGTAGGCCAACGGGGTCTGCCACCGGATGATCTCCGAGACCATGTTGGGGATGAGGCTCGGGTTCGCCTTGAGCTTCTCGAACTGGTCCGGGAACTGGTTCAGCGCGAGCACCCCGCCGCTCATGGAGTTCCTCGTGGTGTCATTGCCTCCCACGATCAGCAGGACGAGGTTGCCTAAGAACTCCATCGGGCGGTCGATCAAGTCCTTGGTGTCCTCGTTGCTCTGCAGCATCGTGATGAGGTCGAAGCCGGGCTCCTCACCCGCCGCGAGGCGCGCCTCCTTGTCGCGCCACAGGGCACTGAGCCCCCGCGCCGCATCGACGAATCCTCGGAAGACCTCGTCGTTGTCAGAGGGGCCACCATTGGCCTGCTCCATGGAGCTGGCCAGGTCCGACCACTCCACCAGCTTGCGACGCTGGTCGTAGGGGAAGTCCAGCAGCGTCGCCAGCATGCGCGCCGTCAGCTCGATGGAGACGAGATCGACCCAGTTGAAGGGCTCACCGACCGGGAGGCCGTCGAGCACCTCTTGGACGCGCGAGCGGATCAGCGCCTCCATCTCCCGCAGGTTCTTGGGAGCCACGACGCCTTGGACGGCCGCGCGCTGCCGGTCGTGCTTCGGCGGATCCATGGCGATGAACATGGCGACATCCATGAACCGCGGAGGCTCGCCGATGATGATGAACGGCTCGGCCGAGAAGGTCTCGTGGTCCTTGTCGACCGCGATGATGTCGGCGTGTCGGGTCACTGACCAGAACGGACCGAATGGGCTGTTGGCCTGGAAGTGGACGGGCGCCTCGTTCCGCACCCGCTCGAAGTACGACTGCCACTTGCCCTGCCGGTATAGGAACGGGTTGCTCAGGTCGATGTCGGCGAGAGCGACCTCCTCCACGGGCGAGATGGGCCGCTCGACGAAGATCTTCTGCCCGTTGGTCCGCGTCACGAAGCGGCGGGCCCTGTCGTACAGGTGGGCGCCGCGGATCTGTAGCTCCATCGGGACCAATGATTGCGCTCGCTCGGTCAGGGCGTCGGTCACGACCGTCAGTGTCGTCATGGTGTCGATGTCCTTTCGCTGATCACATCTGGAACTCTGGGAGCCGGACCACCAAGCCGTCACAGTTCTCGCTCATCGTCATCTGGCAGGACAGCCGCGAGGTCGGCTCGCGCTCAGGGTTCATCGCCAGCATCTCCTCCTCGACGGAGGTCGACCGTCCGACCGCGTCGGCCCACGAGTCGTCAACGATCACGTGGCAGGTGCCGCATGCCGCCTCCCCGCCGCAGTCGCCGTCGATGCCGGGGACCATGTTGCTCACGGCGATCTGCATGAGGGACTCGCCATCCTCCAGCGGGGCCTCGTGCTTCTCTCCGTCGTGAGAGATGAAGGTGACTACTGACATCGCGTAACTCCTCACTCGAAACTCGGTCCCGAGTGTTGTCGTCTCACTCGAAACTCGGTCCCGAGTGTTGTCGTCGATTCGGCCCAGTGGCTATGGTCACCCGCGTCAACCTTTTGTGAATTCGGCTCAGGAGACGTAGTTGAGGCAAGAGGAAGCCGGTGTCCCTCCCCTCGCGTTTGTCCAACTGCTGAACAGCGAAGCCCTCCAACCCGATGCGGTCGCGCACTTCCGACGTCTCGTGCGCCGCGAGGGCTGGTCGGAACTCGAACTGGTCAGGCGCGACCGGCAGGTGCCGATCCGATGGTTTCGCGAGGTGTTCGCCGACCTCGATCCCGACAGCGCGACCCGCTTCGGGCTCGCCTTCGCCGATCAGGCGCAGCTGACGTCCTTCGGCCCCCTGAGCCTGCCCCTGATCAGTGCCGCTTCCGTGGCTGAGGTCTTCGACCTCCTCGGCTATCTACCGGTCATCTCGGGAAGCCTTCGGCCTCACTTCCACCAGAGTCCGACAAGCTTGACAGTGGGTCTCACCGGGCAGACCGACGACCCCGCTCTCAACTGCCTCGTCATCGCATACGGTGGAGCAGCACTGCTACGGCTGCTCGACATGCTGGCCGGAGAACTACCCGCCGTGACGCTGCATCTCGCCTGGGAGGCCCCCAGGACTCCGGCGCTGGGGCCCGACGCCGTGGCCGGACGCTTGGTCTTCGGCGCACACACGTCGTTCATCGATGTGCCCGTCGAGTCCCTCTCAGCACCTTGCCGATTCCCGGACCCGGTCGCCTATCGCCTCGCCATCACTGAGCTGCGCCGCACGCTCGAGCGAGATAGGGAACCCACCAGCATCTCCGAGACCATCAGGCGGGCGATCGAGGAGAACCCTGCTCACAGTGGCCGCGACGAGGTCGCGGCCATGCTGGGCATGTCGGTCAGCACAGTGAAGCGGCGCCTCGACGCCGAGGGCACGACTTTTCGCGAGTTGCGAGAGGCGGTTCTCCGCGAACGTGCCATCGTGCGCCTCCTTGACCCGTCGCTTCCCATCAGCCAGATCGCCACCGACCTCGGTTACAGCGACTTGGCCAACTTCTCTCATGCCTTCAAACGCTGGACAGGGCAGTCACCGGTCGCCTTCCGCCGAGCGGGTAGCCGCATCCGGACGGATGCGGAGGCGAGTGGTCACCCACCTCTGACGCACGCCAGTGGCACCCGCAACCTTTAAGACCTTGGACAGCGTCGACCTCATCGCAACGCAGCCCGGCGTCGCGCTGGACACCCGTGGCAACTGAAGCCATGGACGGCCGACAATCGCTGAGCTGTTACACACGGGAACAGCCAGACCGAATCGGAGTTCGCGCAGGTCGGCACGGGTAGTCAGTCAACACTACGACCTGTAGTCACCTCTCACGTAGAGCTCGAACCCGACTGCAAGTGCGAGGGCCCGGCACGAGCCGGGGCCCTTGTTTCCGGACGGCCCGCTCCCCTCCCCAAGCCTGGACGGAGCAGGCAACGCCGCATTGAGGGCGGCGGTCCCGAAGTTCCGCCCCGACTTTCCCGGCCAGGGATCCGCGTCCTGTGCCGACGCTGATACGCGACAAAGCCTTCTGAGGTCTTCCAGCGTCAGGACGTTGTTCCGGCATGGCTAGTTCTTGGGAGGGTGTGCTAAGGATCGGCCCCTCGCAGCCCCTGCTTGACATCGGGGTTTAGACTGGGAGTCTAAACTTCAAAGGCAAGCCCGTGAAGGTGGTCTCCATGCGTCACGTCCCCGCCCAGATCGCCGCTCGATTACCAGCCGCGGCCGAGTTGTTTGCTGATCGCGGCCTTGAGGACACCAAGGTCGAGGACGTTGCGACCGCAACTGGGGTGCCGAAGGCGACGCTGTACTACTACTTCGCCGGGAAGGAGCAGATCCTGAGGCAGTGCCCCGCTGGGTGGTGGGCTTTGAGGTGATCCTCGGTGCCTATTCGCCGCTCTCGATGGCGGCGGTGCCTCCATTGTCGCTGAGGTCGTAGAGCTTGGCCATGGAGCCCTCGGACAGGTAGCGGCGATCGCCGGCGATCCACTCGTCATGCATGTCGATCAGGATGGCGCCGACCAGCCGGATCACCGCCGCGGAGTTCGGGAAGATCCCGACCACGCGGGAACGGCGCTTGATCTCCTTGTTGACCCGTTCGAGCGGGTTGGTGGACCAGATCTTGCGCCAGTGCGCTCTCGGGAACGCGGTGAAGGCCAGCACCTCGGCCTTCGTCTGGTCCATCAGCGGGCCGAGCTTGGGGAACCGGGCGGCGAACTCCTCGCGGGTCTTCTCCCAGGCCGCCTCGACCTCCTCTCGGGTGGCGTGGGCGAAGATCGCGCGGAACGCGGCGGCGACGTAGTCGGCCTGGGCCTTGGGGACGTGGGCGAGCAGGTTGCGGGCGAAGTGGACCCGGCACCGCTGGTGTCCGGTGCCGTGGAAGCAACGCCGCAGCGCCTTGACCAGCCCGGCGTGCTGGTCTGAGATGACCAGCCGCACCCCGGCCAGGCCGCGCTGCTTCAGGCTGGTCATGAAGCCCTTCCAGAACACCTCGTCCTCGCTGTCGCCGACGTCCAGGCCGAGGATCTCCCGCTCTACGGTAGGCACTCACACCGGTGGCCACGACCACGGCCATGGACACCACCTGGCTGGCCTGGTTGCGCACGTGCAGGTAGGTCGCGTCCAGATAGACGTAGGGGAACTCGGCGTGATCGAGGCTGCGGGTGCGGAACGCTCCGACGACCTCGTCCAGCCCGGCGCAGATCCGGGAGACCTCGGACTTGCTGATCCCGGAATCAGCGCCCATCGCCTCGACCAAGTCACCTACGCTGCGGGTCGAGACCCCGTGCACGTAGGCCTCCATCACCACCGCGTACAGCGCCTGGTCGATCCGGCGGCGAGGCTCGAGGATCGCGGGGAAGAACGACCCCTTCCGCAGCTTCGGGATCCGCAGCTGCACATCGCCGGCCTTCGTGGTCACCAGCCGCAGCCGGTGCCCGTTGCGTTCGGTCGTGCCGGTCTCGGTGCGCTCGTAGCGATCGGCGCCGATCCGCTCGGCGGCATCGGCTTCGATCAGCTCCTGCATCACCATCCGGACCGACTCACGGACCAGATCCACGCCATCACCGGCACGGAACGCATCGAGCAGCTCGGACAGGGCAGACTGGGACAAGGCCATCGGCTGGGTCTCCTTCAGTGTGTCTCTTCGCGGTTTCACACCGAAGATCCCGCCGATGGCCGCCTACGTCACGCAGCCCCGCCGTCGACCCTCAAACCCCACCACCCCAGGGGACGCACCTTCGCGGATCCCGCCCGCCTGCAGCCACGAACACCGAAATGAAGAACACCCGGACCCACGTTTCCGTGGGTCCCGGTGTCCGCGATGTCCTGAGACATCACATTTGTAGCGGGGGGCAGGATTTGCACCTGCGACCTCTGGACGAGATCGGGGCACCTGCGACAACTACGGAGTCCGGCCGAAAGCTACCGATTCGATCGGTGTAGTGAGGGATTCGCCCTCGCTTCCGGTCTCAGGATACCCGTCCAGTGACGAGTGGGACGGCCTCAATCTGGCCACTAGATGGACCCTGATCGAATCTGGCTTGGACCGGGCAGCCGCATCACTCGCGGTGGATCCTTCAGTGCGGCCTCCCCCCTGACGGGTGCCGCCATGCGGTACGCGGACCGGCTTCCAGACGGACGCACGCGACGCGTGAGCGGTATCAGTGAGGGCGGTCCGCCGGGGCGCGGAGTCGCAGCCAGCCTCGATCAGGTGTGTGGGAGGGTGCGAGGCTCCCGCAGCGCTCGCCGCCAACGCCGTTCCCTGACCGCTCGTATCTTCAGTCGAGGTCGACCGGGGCCGGCGGCGCGCCGCGATCGAAGTGGGCTATGTCCACTTTGAGGAACAGCGCTGACGCCGTGGCGACCGTAGTGCCGCCGACTTCTGACATCTCGGCTTCGACGAACAGCTTGCGGCCGTCGTCGCGTACGACGCGCGCTGCAAGCTCATAGCTGGTGCCGAGGATGACGGGGGCGTCGTAGCGCACCTCCAGCTGCCGGGTCACCGCCGGCGTCCCGGTCAGGTAGAGAAGGAAGCCGAACAGGTCGTCGAGGACGGTGGCCACGGCGCCGCCGTGTGCGATGCCCGGAGCGCCCATGTGGCGTTCGCTGAACCGGTGTACCGCGTGCACCTCCTCGCCGCGGCGTTGGACCACGAGGTGGTGTCCGTGGGGGTTGTCGGGTCCGCAGCCGAGGCAGTGGCCGTGGTGTGGTGGAAGCTGGGTGCCGTCCGGGTGCGGCCGGAACTTCTCCGCCCAGTTCCCAAGGATGCTGTTCAACGGTCCCCCTCCGGGTTCGCGGGGGTCGTGGCGAGGCCGTTGAGCATGAGGTCGCAGATGGAAGCAGCGATGCGCGCAGCGTCCTTGGCCGAGTCGTTCGACGATCCGTCGACCGCGGCGCTGAGACCGGTCACGGTGATCGCACCGAAGATGCTCAGCGCGACTGCGCCTGGGTCCTCCACCTGCCGCAGGGTGCCGTCGCTGACGCCTTCGGCAAGCAGGCTCGCGATGGGCCGGTGGAATGCCTCCTGTAACGCTGCGGCGAGTTCCGGAAGGCGCGTGGCGCGACCCAGGTCGCCGACGAGGGCCCGGCAGACGGCCGGATGATCGAGCATCACTGCAAGCTGTGCCTCGACCGCCGACTCCAGGCGGTCCCGAGCGCTGCCGGGGGCCGACGCCGCAGTGCCGACTTCGCCGGCGATCAGCTCGAGCATGTCGGCCAGCAGGAACGCCAGGACCTCGTCCTTGCCGCTGAAGTAGTAGTACAGCGTGGCCTTCGGGATGCCGGCTGCGTCGGCGATCTCGTCGACCTTGGCGTCAGCCAGGCCGCGCTCGGCGATGAGCTCCGCCGCCCCGTAGAGCTTGCTGGCCAGCTTGGCAGGTACCTGTCGCACTTCGCTTTCCCCTTCCCTCGGCCCCTGAGACCCACGGTTGACGTCGTTCCCCTACTGGATCAGAATCCTATCTTGAACTGCCAGTACAAACTTTGAGTCCGCCCGCTGGGCGCACGACCCACGATGTCTGGAGCTGCTCGATGAACGCGTTGCTCACCCCCTTGGGCGGACCCTTGCGGCGCCGTACTTCCTCGGTCGTGCTGACTCGACTGCCCGGTCGGGTGGACCAGGGGCTGCGCACGCTGAGTCGGTCCTGGCCGGTCCGGCCGCTGGCCGAGCCGCCGGCCGGCAGCGGTCTGGCAGCGGTGCGGGGCGACCAGGGTCTGCCGTTGCTGGGCCACACGCTCGACTACATCCGGTTCGGGTCCGATCTGGGTCGCGAGCGGTACGCGCGATTGGGTCCGGTCTCGTGGATGGGTGCCTTCGGGACCCAGGTCGTCGTGGTGGCCGGTCCCGATGCGACGCAGGCGGTGCTGGCCAACAAGGAGAAGGCGTTCTCCCAGGACGGGTGGACCTTTCTGATCGACGCGTTCTTCCATCGCGGCCTGATGCTGATGAGCTTCGGTGAGCACCTGATGCACCGGCGGATCATGCAGGAGGCGTTCACGCGTGACCGGCTCGCCGAGTACGTCTCCCAGGTGGCCCCCCGGGCACGCAGCGGTGTCGGCGCCTGGTCGACCGAGCACCCGGTGCTGCTCTACCCCCTGCTCAAGGAACTCACCTTGGACATCGCCACCGAGGTGTTCATGGGCGGCCGTGGAGGCGAAGACACCCGCGCCATCAATGACGCCTTCGTCGCAACGGTCCGAGCGGCCAGCTCCATGGTGCGCTTCCCGCTTCCCGGAACCCGCTTTCGGGCCGGCGTAAGAGGCCGTAGGGTGCTGGAGACCTACTTCTACGAGCACCTGCCGGCCGCCCGTTCGGGCGCCGGGAGAGACCTGTTCGCCGGGCTCTGTCAGGCCCGGACCACGGATGGCGACAAGTTCAGCGACCAAGACGTCGTCAACCACATGATCTTCTTGATGATGGCCGCACACGACACCTCGACCATCACCACAGCAGCGGTCACCTACTTCCTGGCCAAGCACCCCGAGTGGCAGGACCGCGCCCGCCAGGAGTCCCTCGCCCTGGGAGCAGAACCGGTCGACATCGACGCCCTCGACCGGTTGAACACCCTTGACCTGGTGATCAAGGAATCTCTGCGTCTGGTCGCGCCGGTGCCGCTGGTGATGCGCAAGACCGTCAAGCCCGCCGAGGTCGAGGGACACTTCATCCCCAACAACACGCTCGTCGCAGTGGCTCCGGCGGTGAACCACTTCGACCGCGCGTGCTGGAGCGATCCTGACGACTTCGACCCCGACCGGTTCGGGCCCGACCGCGCAGAGGACACGTCCCATCGCTACGCGTGGGTCCCGTTCGGTGGCGGTGCGCACAAGTGCATCGGCATGCACTTCGGCGTCCTGGAGGTCAAGGCGATCCTGCACGAGATGCTTCGCACCCACACCTGGACGGTGGCCGATGGCTACCGGGTGCGGTGGGACAACACCTCGTTGCCCGTACCCGTCGACGGCCTTCCCGTCCAGTTCCACAGCCTGGCCGACGCCCCGGCATGAGCAGGCTCAGGCGCCGGGCCCCGCGAAGCAGCGAGCGGCGAACCGCCCGCCGGCTCGAGTCGGGGATGCGCACGGTCCTCGCGGTGGGCCTGAGGGTCCCGGTCCTGGTCGTGGTCGCCTGGGTGATTGCCGCCGCCACGCTGTCACTGTTCGTGACGCCGCTGGCAACCGTCGTGGAGCGCAGCAGTACCGCGTTCCTGCCCGAGGACTCACCGACCCTGAAGGGTCTGCGGGTGATGGACTCCGAGTTCGGGTCCGGCCGCACCGAGTCCTACGTGTTCATCGTCATCGCCGACGAGGAGGGCCTGGGCGCCGCTGACCAACGCCTCTACCGGACCCTGGTGAACCGGTTGCAGGACGAGCCCGAGCGGGTCGCGGAGGTACAGGACTACCTCGGCAGGCCACAGGCACGGAAGGTGCTGACCAGCACCGACGGCAAGGCCACCTACATCGTGGTCGGCCTTGCATCCGCGGTCGGCTCCCCGGAGTCCGACCAGGACGTCCACTGGCTGCGCGACCTGGTCGCGGAGGTGCGGACCCCGGCGAACACGAAGGTCCACGTGACCGGGGATCCCGCGATGATCTCGGACCTGACCACGGCGGTGAACGAGGCGTCGATGAAGGTCACGGTCGTCTCGTTGCTTCTGCTCGTCAGCATCTTGTGGCTCATCTACCGCCGCGTGGCCACGGTCTTCGTCCCGTTGGCCACCATCGGGGTCGCCCTGCTGTGCACTCGCGGGGTCCTGTCCCTGGCCGGGCAGCACGGCCTGCCGCTGTCG
Source organism: Nocardioides aquiterrae (assembly GCF_039526625.1). NCBI lineage: Bacteria > Bacillati > Actinomycetota > Actinomycetes > Propionibacteriales > Nocardioidaceae > Nocardioides > Nocardioides aquiterrae. Next base: position 159,365 of record NZ_BAAAJE010000015.1, on the reverse strand, counting down.
ACGTACACCGACGCTTTCGTGGTGGCCATCACCCTGGGGGCGGGAACCGACTACTGCGTGTTCCTGATCAGCCGCTTCCGCGAGGAGTACGCGGCTGGGCACGCGGCCCTCGATGCGGTCGGCACTGCCGTCTCCCGGGTCGGTCCGGCGCTGCTGGCCTCTGCGGCCACGGTCATCCTGGGCGCGATCAGCCTGGGGTTCACCAAGCTCGCGATCTTTGCCACGACCGGCCCGCCGATGGCGATCTGCGTCGCGGTCACGGTCGCGGTCAGCCTGACCTTCACCCCGGCGCTGATGCACTGGCTCGGGCCTCGCATCGGCCCCGCCCCTGCCCCGTCACCGGACTCGCGGTGGGCGCGGACCGGGGGCCTGCTGGCGCGTCAACCCGCCCGGGTTCTCGCCCTCGGTGTCGCGTTGCTGCTAGTCCTCGCGCTGATGTTGCCCACGATGCAGTTGTCGTTCGACGAGCGCAGCGCTCAGCCGCCCGACACCCCCAGCAACCTGGGTCTGGCCGCCCTGAACGACCACTTCCCGGTCAACGAGACGTTGCCGGACTACCTGCTGATCCGCGCCGACCACGACATGGCCAACGCTCGCGACCTCGCCGTACTGAACGCGGTCAGCACCGCGGTGGCCAAGGTCGACGGTGTCGCGTCGGTCAGCTCCATCACCCAGCCCGACGGCAGGCGCCTCGCGCCCGCCTCGATCGCGGGGCAGCTTGGCCGCCTCGCCAGGGGCCTGAACTCCGCTGACCGAAAGCTGCAGGAGGGCGAGCCCGGCCTGGAGAGACTCGCCACGGGCAGCGACCAGCTCGGCTCCGGCATCGGCAAGGTCGCCGACGGCGCCGACAAGGCGCAGGACGGGGCGGCCAAGCTGAGCCAAGGCAGCCGCCGACTCACCGGAGGACTCGACCAGGCAGCCGACGGAACACAGCGGGCCGCAAGCGGATCCCGCGACCTCCGCGACGGAGCCGCCAGCCTTGCCGCCGGACTTCGCACCGCCCACGACCAGGTCTCTGCCGCAGTCGACGCCATGGGCCAGATCGTGACCGCGCTCACCGCCGACCCGGTGTGCACCGCCGACCCGATCTGCAAGCGTTCCCGAGAGGGCCTCGACAGGATCTACCGAGGACAACGCGACCAGCTGCTGCCCGGGCTCGCGCGAGCCGCCGACGGGGCAACCCGCATCGCTGAGGGCAACGGTCAACTGGCAGCAGGCCTCGACAAGCTCACCAGCGGGCTCCGGCAGGCCCAACGTGGCAGCGCCCGCATCGCCAGCGGCCAGCAACTGCTCGGCGCCAAGCTCGGACAGCTCGCCGACGGCACCGACCAGCTGGCACAGGGAGCCCAGCGCATCTCCCCCGCGATCAGTCAGCTGCAGGCCCAGACCGCCCGACTGCAGACCGGCCTCGACCAGTCCGGGAACTATCTCCAGGCCGTGCACCAGCGCGCCAGCACCCCCGAGGCCGGCGGCTTCTACCTACCCTCCTCGGCGCTCAACCGGCCCGACTTCGCGCTGGCTCGACGATCGTTCCTCTCCGAGGACGGCCGGCTGGCCCGCATCCAGGTCACCGGCGACACCGACCCGCTGAGTCCTTCCGGGCTCAAGCGCTACAACGAGGTCCATGACGCCGCCGAGCAGTCGATGAACAACACCCGCCTGAGCGACGCGACCGTCCTGACCACCGGAGCAGCGGGCCTCGGCGCCGACCTGGGCCACTACCTCGCCCGCGACTCCGTCCTCGTCCTCATCGTGGTCCTGGCCGCCGTGCTCCTCATCCTCATCCTCACCCTGCGTGCCCTCGTGGCCCCGCTGTACCTGCTCGCCTCGGTCGTCATGTCCTGCGCTGCGGCGCTCGGCCTGACCACGTTGGTCTTCCAGCACCTCCTCGGGCAGCACATCCACTTCACCGTGCCGGTCATCACCTTCGTCCTGCTGGTCGCGGTGGGGGCCGACTACAACATCCTGCTGATGAGCCGGATGCGGGAAAGCGGGCTGGCGCTGACCCGTTGCGAGGTCGCCCGCGCAGTCACCGCCACCGGTCCCGTCATCACCGCCGCCGGCGTCATCTTCGCCTCCACCTTCGTGGCGCTGCTGTTCTCACCGGTCGAGGCGCTCACCCAGACCGGGTTCGCCGTCGCCTCAGGACTGCTGCTGGACACCTTCATCGTCCGCACCCTGGTCGTCCCCGCCTGCGCCGCCCTGGTCGAGGAACGCAGCTGGTGGCCACACCGCTACCCGACACCAGACACCTCAGGACCGCAACCAGCCACCTTGGCCGACCCGCCGACACGGAGCTCAACCCTCGAGGGGACCCCCCGATGAACCAGCAACAGCTGACCTACAGCCCCTTCGACCCAGCGGTGATCGACGACCCCTACCCCGTCTACCGTCAACTGCGCGACAACGCTCCCCTCTACTGGTCGCCGGAGACGAGCACCTGGGTGCTCAGCCGCTACGACGACGTCTCCGCGGCCCTGCTCGACCCGGAGACATACTCCTCGGCGTCCGGGATCTTCCCCACCCCACCCGGGGTCGACATGACCGAGCTGTTCCTGCCGATGCTCATCATGAGCGACCCACCCCGGCACACCCAGCTTCGCCACCTCATCAGCAAGGCCTTCACCCCGCGCCGCATCGCCGGACTCGAGACGCGCATCCAAGCCCTTGTCGACGAGCTGCTCGACCAGGCTCCCGACGTCGGGACCTGGGACTTCGTCTCCGGGTTCGCCGGGCCCCTGCCGGCCATCGTCATCGCCGACATGCTCGGTGTGCCGCGCAACGACCGCGGCCGGTTCCGGACATGGTCCAGCACGCTCATCCAGTCCAACCCCATCCGCGGAGAGTTCGGCCCCGGGCTGGACGCCGCCGCCGCGCTCTACGAGTACTTCGCGGCGTTCCTCGCCGACCGACGCGCGCACCCCCAAGACGACCTCATGACAGCACTCGTCCACGCCGAAGTGGACGGCGCCCACCTCTCCGAGGAGGAGCTCCTCGGCTTCTGCCTTCTGCTGCTCGTCGCCGGGCACGAAACCACCACCAACCTCCTCTCCAACAGCGCCGTAATACTCGCCCAGCATCCCGAGAGCCGTCGACGGCTCGCGGATCACCCCGATCTCGTCCCCGCCGCGGTCGAAGAACTGCTCCGCTACGACTCACCCGTCCAGGGCCTCGCGCGCACCCTGACCCGGCAGGTGGACCTGCACGGGCAACGCATGAAGACCGGTGACAGCGTGCTGCTGTTGTTCGGGTCGGCGAACCGGGACGACCACGCCTTCCCCTCCGCCGACGCCTTCGACATCAACCGCCGCCCCGAACGACAGATCGCCTTCGGCCGGGGCATCCACTTCTGCCTCGGCGCAGCCCTGGCACGCCTCGAAGCACAGATCGCTCTCCAGGCACTCCTGGCCCGACGTCGTGACTGGGATGCCGACCTCGACTCAGCGGTCCGACTTCGCTCCGGTCCGATCCGCGGCTACGTCGCGCTGCCCGTGCAGTGGGCGAAGGCTGCACCACCCTCGTCCTGAGGAAGGGAGCGCCCCGTGAAGAACCACCCGAAGCCGACCCGCGCCAGCGTCCTCCACGCCGTGACCGAGGAGATCCTGGCCCGCAAAGACGGGCAGATTCCCACCGACATCGACGGCATCGACACCTTCTTCAACGACCCCGACGACCTCGCGGACGCCCTGCTACTTCGCTGGCACACGCTACTGACCGCTTCACTAGAACGCGGACTCGTCGGCGACCCCGAAGACCGCGAGGAGATGGTCATCGAGGCATGGCGGCACGCCAGCGAGACCTACCGCGGCGTGCGGATGGTCATCGACGAGCTGGCTGAGAACCCGACAACCGACGGCATCGCGCACGCTGTCCGCGCGACCGCGCGCAACGACCGGGCAGCCATGGCTATCGCAGCGGGACTGGCCAGTGGCTTCGACGAACCAGCGATTCGAGTGGGGCGTCGCCTCGAGCTCGAAGCGCGACGGCGCAACGACCTCGTCGACGACACCGCGGTACGCGAGCCACCACCGCGGAAGCTGTTCAGCAAGTTCAAGACGATCCTCATCGGTCGATCCGTCACCGCAGAATTCGAGCGCCCTCGACCCTGACGTCGGTGAACTCCGCATCACGATCACGAACGGGGTGAAGGCCAGCAGCAGGACGAGAAGGGTGTCGATCGGGTGCAAGCCGCCCAGGTGCCACGCGGTGACGGCAGCCGAGACCACTGGTGCAGTCCCTCCTGCTGCGGGTGGTGGTCGACGACCTTGGGCGCCTGGTGGAGGAGGCCCCGCCCGAGGCGTTGGCCGCGTACCTGACCGAGCGGGCCGAGAGGTCGGACACACCGTCGACCCCATAGCCCGAAACTAGTGCGAGGGCAGCTCTCCGGTGAGCCGACCGTGCCGTTCGGCGCTGGCGTCGTTGAGACCGACGATCTCAACGGTCTTGACCTTGCGTTCGTACTTGGTGCTGATGGCGTCGAGCGAGGCGACGGTCGAGGCGTCCCAGATGTGTGACTGGGACAGGTCGATGACGACGCGGTCGGGGTCGTCGGCGTACTCGAACTGCGTGTATAGGTCGTTGCTGGAGGCGAAGAACAGCTCGCCGGGTGACGGTGTAGACCGCCGTGACGGTCCCGTCTGCGCTCTCGACGAGCTCGCGGTGGGTGTCGGTGAGGTGGGCGACCCTGCGGGCGAACAGCGTCATGGCAACCAGGACGCCGCCCCGTGATCACCTCCGCAGGCATCATCTTCGCCAGCACCTTCGTCGCCCTCCTCTCTTCACCAGTGGTCACCCTCGCGGAGACCGGCTTCGCCGTGGCCGCAGGACTGCTGCTCGACACCTTCGTGGTCCGCAGCCTCATCGTGCCCGCGTGCGCCGCCCTGCTCGAGGATCACAATTGGTGGCCGACTCGGATGCTGCGCCACGGGATCGGGTGATCGACCAGCCGATTGCCAGTCCCTCGACGGGACCACTCCTCGTCGACGGCCGCTGGAGTATCGGGCGCCAACGTCTCCTGTCCGGCCCTGATGCTCGGGCAGCCACCGGGGAACGCGGGTCGGCGCGCGCCACTGGCCCGATGCGCCGGTGCGCCGGCGTCCGCGTTGAGCCTCCGCAATGAGGCTTCCGGCCTCCTATCGCTGGGGGCGGCCGGGCTCCTGGATCGAGGCGGTGGAGCCGTTGCCTGACAGTGCGCTCACCTCGTCGTTGACGGTCGCTTGTGCGCTCGACCGCTGGCTGAGCAGGGTGGCGAGCCGGTCGCCTTCGACGTCGAGGTTCGGGATCAAGCGATCGAGCCAGCGCGGCAGCCACCACGCCCTGTCGTCGACGATCGCCATTACTGCTGGCATGAGTGTCACGCGGACGAAGAAGGCGTCGATGAGGATGCCAACGGCGAGCGCAAGGCCGACCTGTTTGACCACGATGTCGTGGCTGAAGATGAAGCCGGAGAAGACGGCGATCATGATCAGGGCCGCTGCTACGACTACGCGGCTTGCTTGGTCGAAGCCGTGTACGACACTGCGCATGCCGTGGTGGCCGTGGACGTAGGCGTCTCGCATCGAGGAGACGAGGAAGACCTGGTAGTCCATGGCGAGTCCGTAGAGGATGCCTGTGGCGATCATCGGTATCAAGCTCATTATCGGGCCACCTCCCTCCACTGCAAACAGGCTGCCGAACCATCCCCAGGTGAAGACGGCTGTAGTGACGCCGAAGGTGGCCAGGATGCTGAGCAGGAACCCGGCAGTCGCGACGAGTGGAACGATGACGGACCGGAAGACCAACATCAGGATCAGTAGCGATAGCACCTGACACTTCCGTGGGTGCTTGCGCGAGCCTGAGAGAGCCGCACGCCGTTCCCTGCCTAGGTTTCTGAGCTGTCGAAGAACAGGAACCAGTGAGCGGGGAACGGCGTGCGAAACGCCAGCCTATGGCGCGCCCTTCTGGGGGTCGAGCGCACTGTCATCGAGGACGTGGAGTTCGATGAGGACGAGGGCGTTGTGGTGGCCGCTGTGCGGCCCACGCGCCGGGCTGCGGCCCGGTGCGGACGGTGTGGTCGACGCTCGCCGTGGTACGACCGTGGCGAGGGACGACGGCGGTGGCGAAGCCTGGACCTCGGCACGATCGAGGTGTTCCTCGAGGCCGATGCGCCGCGGGTGAACTGCCGCGAGCACGGCCCCACGGTGCGTCAGGTGCCCTGGGCTCGCCACGCTGCGGGCCACACGTTGGCGTTCGACCAGCAGGTCGCGTGGCTGGCCACGCAGTGCTCCAAGAGCGCGATCACCGAGTTGTCGACGACGCTCGAAAACAGGGCTGATGCGACGTGGTGGTTTCCAGTGACCATCGCAACGAGCGCCGGTTCGTAGGAGGCCTTGTTGTCAGCGCGTCGTGTTCGGAAAGGGCCGGGTAGACGGCCGAAGTCGGAGGCCCGGGCCAGGTTTGTCGAGTTGCTGGCGCAGGGCTGGTCGCTGCGCGCCGCGTGCGCGGAGGTGGGTGTCTCACGCTCCGCCGGGCAGCGGTGGAAGAACGGGGCACGGGTGCGTCGTCCGGATGGCACGGTCTTCGTCGTGCCACCTCTCGAGCCGCTCGCTGTCCGTCAGATTTCGCCCCGCTTCCTATCCGAAGGCGAGCGGGTCAAGATCGCTGACCTGGCCAGCCGCGGTCACGGGCCGGCGGCGATCGGGCGAGAGCTCGGTCGCGCCGCATCGACGATCAGCCGCGAGCTGCGACGCAACCTGCACCACTCCGGGCAGTACCGCCCCTTCCACGCCCACAGGGGGACTTACTTTCTGCTGACTTTTCGGTGAGCTAGGCATGGTAAGGACCTCACGTCCGTGCGCAGGCAGCTCGCCGCGATCGCTAGCTGTTCCGCCCAGGGGGGTTGCGGACACGCAGGGCATCTTCGAGCCGCCCGCGAACCTTCGCGCTCACATCGACCACGTGACGCTCGGTCAAGCCCTCCGTTGCCACCGGCGCCGTCACCACCACCCGCACCGTCCCTGCTCTGACCCTCAAGCGCTTGGCGGGCCACACCTCGCGGCTGTCGGTCACCAGCACCGGAAGGATGGGAACGCCGTGCCTGACCGCGATCTGGAAGGCACCGGGCTTGAACGGCAACAGATCGCTGGTTCTGGAGGTGGTGCCTTCGGGGAACACAAGGAGCGGCATGCCTTGGTCGAGTGCATGCGCCGCGCCGGCGGCAATGGTTACCCGATCTGGAGCGTCGCGGTTCACCTCGACCATGCCCCCCGCACGCAGTGCCGAACCTAGCAGCGGCACCCCGAAGAGCTCTCGTTTGGTGAGAATGCGGATGCGCCCGCGGAAAGTCGAGGTGAGCACGATCGGGTCCAGGTTCGACTGGTGGTTGGAGACGACGACGCAGGCGCCCACTCTGTGGAGGTGCTGGGCGCCCTCGACAACGACCCTGGCGCCGGTCGCGATCAGCCAGCCCCGACTCCACAGGCTCAGTAGCCGGTTGGTGAGCTCAGGTGAGCGCCAGCCGGGCGGGCACAGCGTCATGACCGCGGCGAGGACGAGCGTCCACAGGCTACCGGCGACGAGCGCTGGCACGGTGCGTGGCGACGGTTGGCACCTCGGGGCGTTGGCGGTTCCCACGGCTCTATGGAGCTTTCAGCGCAGCAGGGGGAGCGCCGATGCGGGGGGCGGAGCCCACCGACACCTCCAGCTCGGTGCGGTGCTCGGTTGCCGACCGCTCGTCGAGCACGGTGACAGTACCGTCGTCGCCGACGACAATGCACTCGTGCGCGCGGGCTTCGTACATCCTCGGGAATGTCGACCCATGCAATGCCCGCGGGGACCCCTCGAAGCTCGTCCCCGGCCGCGACCTCGTCGATGTTGCCGCGACTGGGGCAGCGAGCGGCGAGCACCTCCTCCTCCACGACACCGGGTGCGGGTCGTCGACCACCTCGGCGACGGTCGCTTCGTCGACCGCCGACACCGGGCACCGGGCAAGAACCTTGGCCCGCTTGCGAGGGGGGATGTTGGCGGGGCTGACGTCGCCGCCGGGGTGAGCCAGTACCCGAACACCTGTTACGCGTGGCCAGATCGGCGGGAAGATCGCCACCAGGAACATCCCGACGTAGCCGGCGGGCAGCACCGAGGGTCGGCTCTTCATCGCGCAGCGTCTGGTAGTGGCGGGTGATGTTGGCGCGGTGCTCGTCGTGCCGCCACATGCAACCTCCACGTTGAGCCTTCCTCGCCAGAGCCGGCGTCTGCGCGCTGTCAAGCGAAACCGGGTGTCACGAGGCCCTTCCACTGCGGGCCCACGCTCGGTCGGTCCGGGGCAACGCTCAGCCAGTCTTCGTGCCTACCGTACATACATTCGTGCACGGATGTACTCTCCTTACTGTGCCTGTGCAAGCGAGACGACAAGAGGAACGTTCGGCCATTACGCGCCGGGCCCTGCTTGACGCCACGGTGACCTGCCTGGCCGAGCTCGGCTACGCGGGCACCACGAGCGCCGCGGTGGCGGAGCGAGCCGGCCTTTCGCGTGGTGCGCAGCTGCACCACTTCGGGACCCGAGACCAGTTGGTGGTCGCGGCCGTCGAGCACTTGGCGCAGAAGCGCCTGCGTCAGGTGCGGGACCAGATGTCTCGGCTGGCGTCGTCAGGTGCCGAGCGCGAGGGCCCGTCGTCACGGGACAATCCGGAAGCGGCATTGGGGCTGCTGGCGGAGGCACTCTCGGGTCCGCTGTACGCCGCCACTCTGGAGCTCTGGGTTGCCGCACGCTCACATCCCACGTTGCGGACGGAGTTGGTTCCCGCCGAGGACCGGGTCAATGCCGAGCTCGCCGAGATCTGCCGAACCTATGTCACCGTCGATCCGATCGAGATCCGCCTGACCCTGGACCTCCTCCTCGGGCGCGGCGTCAGCGGACTGCTGACCCCTCATCCAGACCAGCGCCAAGCAGAGGTCCTGGCCGCCTGGGCCCGGCGCCTGACGGGAAGTCCCCGTGACTGACGCGGAAGCTCTGCTGGCAACGTGGGAGCAGAAGTTCCGGCCCCATCCGGACGGCGCCGACCTGCCGGCCCACCACAACCACTGCCTGGGCTGCGGCCCGGACAACCCTCACGGCCATCGCCTGCAGGCCCGTCGTCACGGCGACAGTGTGGTCGCCTCGCACTCCTTTGACGGGCGCCACGTGGGCGCACCCGGAATCGTGCACGGCGGCGCCGTCGCGACCGTCATCGATGATCTCTACGGGTTCCTGCTCTACCTGGTCGGCACACCCGCGGTCACCCGCCGGCTGACGGTTGACTACCTCGCCCCGGTGCTGATCGGCACGACGTACCGGCTGGAGGGGAGCGTGACCAGCCGTGAGGGACGGAAGCTGTTCGTCGCTGCCAGCCTGACCGCGTCGGACGGTCGGTCGGTGGCGACGTCGACTGCCGTGTTCGTCACCGTCGGCGTCGACCACTTCGGCCGATGTGGCGCCCCTTCCGTGGACGATTAGCTCCGTCGGGCGCGAGAGCCGTGGCGAGTCCAGCGCCAGCGGGCGTTCAGTCGCGCCGGCGCCAGTCGCCTCGAGCGTGCCCAGGTATTGTCCGCGGACCGGTGATCGCGGCAAGAACGACCCGATCCTCCACGCCGGCTCGGATCGGGGATACCCGAGGGGTGCGCATGTGGCAGGTCGCCTGCTCTTACGCCGCTGCCGCGTCCACCAGGCATCTGGCGACCGGTATCGATCCGGCGAGGCGAGGGAAGACCTTGTGTCCCGCACCGAATCACTTACTATTGGTAAGTGGCCTGTGGCGCTAGAGCCAAGGCCACGGAGGGACGAAATGGCCGGAACCGGACTGCTTCCGGTCGGCGCGATAGCGCCGGAGTTTGAGCTGCGCGACCAGGCCGGTGACCTCGTCCGACTGTCCGAGCTCCTCACCCAGGGTTCCGTCGTGGTGTTCTTCTATCCGGCGGCCATGAGCCCCGGCTGCACCGCACAGAGCTGCCACTTCCGGGACCTGGCCGCGGAGTTCGCCAGGTGGGGAGCCAGAGTCGTGGGCATCAGCCCAGATGCCGTGGATCGGCAGCGCCGCTTCGATGAGGCCAACCATCTCGGTTACCCAGTCCTGGCTGATGTCTCGGGTGAAGTCTGCCGAGACTACGGGGTGGCCCGGACCCGGTCGCGCACCCGACTTCTGCCCTTGCGCCGCTCGACTTTCGTTGTTGCCCCTGACCGACACATCGCGGCTGTCATCCACAGCGAGCTCCGGATGGACGTTCACGCGGACAAGGCGCTCGACGTGCTCCGCCGCCGCGCCACGTCGGCAACGTGAACGTCACGCACGTCCTGAACTCCCCGCAAGAGAGTCGCCGACCGTGGGCCGCAGGCCCCCACCTGCATGTATCGCATCCATTACCCAACTGTCGCCCCAACACCCTGGCACGAGCGGCGCATCACATCCTCCCCGGGCATGCGGCTCTTAGCCCGGATCCACCGATGATCTGGGTCTGTCGGCGGGCTTGAGCGAGCCGTAACGCGAGGATGCCCTTGCGGGCTGGGAGATTGGGGTTTGTCTAGGACTCCAGATCCACCGGCACGAAGGGCATCCGTCGAGTGCAACTCTCTCATAGCCTCCGCGCGACCTCGGCGGTGTTCGACGATCCGAATCTGGTGTCGTCCGTGGGTCTGGTTCCGCTGCTCGCGCTGGCCGAGTCCGCAGGGTTGCGTGAGCTCGCCGATGAGCACCTGACGGTGCCGACCGACAAGGGCGCGAATGCTGGGTTGAAGGTAGCTTCGCTGGTCGCCGGCATGGTCGCGGGCGCGGACTCGATCGACGACATGGCGCTGTTGCGGCACGGTGGGATGGGCCGGTTGTTCGCCTGGATCTACGCACCCTCGACGTTGGGGTCGTTCCTGCGGGCCTTCACCTTCGGTCATATCCGCCAACTCGACGCCGTCGCCTCGAGGCTCCTTCTCGCGCTGGCGAAGCTGACCGGGCTGTTCGACTCGGCCACCTCGCGCCCGGAGGGCGAGCCCGGTCGGTATGCGTTGGTCGACGTTGACGACACCGTGGTGGAGGTTCATGGGCACGCCAAGCAGGGAGCCGGTTTCGGCTACAACCGGGTCCGTGGCTTGAATGCGCTGTTGGCCACGCTGACCACCACGACGGCCGCCCCGGTGATCGTGGCCCAGCGGCTCCGCAAGGGATCGACCAACTCAGCGCGGGGCGCGAAACGCCTGGTCGGCGACGCGGTCAAGACCGCCTGTCGGCTGCTGGGCCCGAAGGCGTCGATCCTGGTGCGGATGGACTCCGCGTTCTACGGCCGCGGCCCGGTGCACGCCGCCCTGGCTGGAGCCGCCGCGGTGTCGGTCACGGTCCGGATGAACCCCCAGATCAAGGCTGCGATCGCCGCCATCGACCAGGACGCCTGGATCGCGATCGAGTACACCGACGCCGTCTTCGAGGAGAGCACCGGCCGTTGGATCTCCCGGGCGGAGGTCGCCGAGATCGACTTCACCGCCTTCGCCGGACAGAAGAAGGCCGAACAGGTCCCCGGCCGGCTGATCGTGCGCCGGATCCCGGACTTCAACGCCGAGGCGCACAAGGCCGCCGGCCAGGACACCCTGTTCGACCTGTGGCGATTCCACGCGTTCTTCACCACCGCCGACGCCGACCTGCTCGACACCGTCGCCGCCGATGCCACCCTTCGCGGTCACGCGGTCATCGAACAGGTCCACGCCGACCTGAAGAACTCCGCGCTCGCGCACCTGCCGTCGGGGGTGTTCACCGCCAACGCCGCCTGGCTGGTGCTCGCGGTCATCGCGTTCAACCTCACCCGAGCCGCCGGCACACTCGCAGCACCAGACCTGGCAAGGGCGACGACTGCGACCCTGCGTCGCAAGCTCCTCGCCGTTCCCGCCCGGGTGGCGACCTCAGCACGGCGGGTGACCCTGCACCTACCCCAGAACTGGCCCTGGCAGACCGCCTGGACCCAGCTGATCACCCGCGTCAGCGACCCACCACTCGAGCTCGCGTCCTGAACACCCAGCCGTCAGCGACGGCGTGACCTGAGAACCGGAACGCCCCTGGCAGAAAGGCCAGGCACTCCGCCACGCCCCCTCACCGAGCTGCCAACGTCAACGTCGACAACCCCGCTCGTCACGTCGCGTCGGTGGATCCGGGCTTAGGCATACGGAAAAGGCACGGCAGTGCCGGGCGATAGTGAAGGGCGAGTCGACCACACCCACCACCCCGGTTCGAGGTAGGCAGTGTCATCACCAGCCTGGCCGGCTTCGCGGTCGGGGTCGCCATGTTCGGCGCGATCATCTTCCTTCCGCAGTACCTTCAGATCGTTAAGGGCGAGTCACCCACTGCCTCCGGTCTGCTGGCCCTCCCGCTGATGGTTGGCCTACTGATCACATCGATCGGGTCAGGGCGGCTGATCACCCGCACCGGCCGCTACAAGATCTTCCCAGTCGTCGGCCTGCTGATAGCGGCCGTTGGATTGACGCTGATGAGCCGGCTGTCGGTGGACACCTCCCTCTGGCTGGCCGGCGTGTTCATGCTCGTCACCGGCGCCGGCATCGGCATGGTGATGCAGGTTCTCGTGCTGGCGACACAAAATGCGGTACCCCACGCCGACCTCGGCGTGGCCACCTCCGGGGCGACCTTCTTCCGCTCCCTCGGGGGCGCGATGGGAGTCGCGGTCTTCGGTGCCCTGCTTACCCACCGGCTCCGCGACACCATCCCTGCCCAGTTGCGGGCAGCCGGGGTGACCGCCGACCAGATGCCCGCCGGGTCAGCCACCCAGGGCAGCCCCGAACAGATCGCCGCGCTGCCCGACCCCATCCACCTCGCAGTGACCGCCGGGTTCGCCGAGGCACTGCAGACCACGTTCCTCGCCGCCGTACCGTTTGCGCTCCCTCGGGTTCGTCATCCTGCTCTTCCTCCGCGAGACCCGCTGCGACGGACCCGGGGACACACCCGGGCGGGACCTCGCCGCCGCACTCGAGACCTCGGTCGACCCAGACACACACCTGAGCGACGACGAAGACGGACCGCGTCCCCAGAACCCCCTGCCACCAGCGAGAACACCCCGACGCCGCTACCCAGGACCGCTCGCCCTGGCGGCCGGTGGCCCCTCAACCCCGAGGATGCGCAGCCGACTGGGTCTCCATCCGTGCCTCACTGCGGACAACCCGCCGCACACGACGGCTTGTTCGGCGTCGCACCAAGCCTCCCGAGCCATCGGCGCCGCGGCAGATCGCCCAACCGCCCTGGTCGCCCCCCCCCCCGTCTCGACGTCCGCAGCCAGGCCACGAAACGCGAGGCCTTGCGCGGTTGGCCCTCGACTCCTCGCAGCCCATCCGTGGACCCAGGGTTCCGGCCACGTCCGGACGGCGCCCACCGTGTCGGCTCCCCCTACCGCTTGCCTGGGCTGCCGTGCCGACCTGGCGCGAGGTGGCGCGCCTGCCCCTCGACGGTTGATCCACCCCTGAGGCGATGCGGACGGGGCCGCGGTCAGCGGTGCGGGAGCCAGTGCATCGGGAGTGCCAGGTATCCGCGGATCGGACCGTACCTCAGCCGCCCGGACCGGTCTTCGTCGACCTCCCAGTCCGGGCAGGTTCGGAGCAGGACCTCGAGGGCGGCCCGTGCCTCGAGGCGAGTCAGGGCTGCGCCCAGGCAGAAGTGGATGCCTCGCCCGAACGCGAGGTGGCGCTCTGGTCCCCGGTCGATGTCGAATCGATCCGCGGCCGGGAAGACGCGCTCGTCGCGGTTCGCCGATCCGAACAGCAGCAGGACGGTGTCCCCGGCGGGCATCGTGATGCCGTGGATGGTCACGTCGCGGGTGAGGGTTCGCGAGAGGCCCTGCACTGGGGAGTCGAAGCGGAGGAGCTCCTCGACGGCCCCCGGGTGAAGCTCGGGGTGGCGCGCGAGGCGCTCGCGGGCAGCGGGGTGCCGGGCCAGGATGACCATGCTGTTGGCGAGCAGGTTGGTGGTCGTCTCGTGCCCGGCGACCAGCAACAGCAAGCAGAACCCGAGCAGCTCCTCCTCGGTCAGCCGCTGCCCGTCTACCTCGGCTCCCACCAGCGCGGAGATGAGATCGTTGCGCGGCTCCTTGCGTCGTTGGGCGAGGAACCCGCTGAAGTACTCGTACAAGGAGGCCGCGGCGGCAAGGCCGGCGCCGGTTTGATCCCGCACCGGGTCTGCCTGGACGAGCAGGCTTGACCACTGCCGGAACTGCGCCAGGTCCTCCCGGGGTATGCCGAGCAGGTCGGCGATCACCATCGCCGGCAACGGGCCGGCCAGCTCCGCGACCAGGTCGCAGGCGCCTGCCTGGACGAATCCTTCCACCAGCTCGGTGGCGATCGCCATGACCGCTGGCTCCACGCTGGCGATTCGCCGCGCGGTGAAACCTCTGCTGACCAGCGCGCGCAACTGCGAATGGCGGGGCGGGTCGGTCATGATCATCGGCAGGAACAGCTCAGTCATCTCCATGCCGGCCGGTGTGGGAAAGATCCCCGAGGCTGAGGAGTAGGTTCCCGGGTCCAGCGGTGCCGCCTCCACATCGGCGTGGCGGCTGAGCACCCAGGTGTTGCTGGGCGGCGCCCAGTACACCGGGTGGGCGGCCCGCAAACTCTCGTAGACGGGGTAGGGATCGTCTTGCACGCCGGTGTCGAACGGGTCGTAGAGGTTGCTTTCCGGGACTGCTGCGTGGGTCATGGCTCTCCCCTCACCGCACTGCTTCCGGACTGCCTGTTTAGACTCTGAGTCTGGACCCGTCGGACAGGAGTTGCAATGCGTACCGTCCCCAGTCAGACCGCCGCCAAGCTGGGCGCCGCCGCCGAGCTGTTCGCCGAGCACGGTGTCGACCAGACCAAGATCGACGACATCGCCGCCGCGACGGGGATCCCCAAGGCGACGCTGTACTACTACTTCGCGGGCAAGGAGGAGATCCTCGCCTTCCTGTTCCGCGACGTCCTGAACCGCGTCTCGGACGAGGTAGCGATCGCGGTGCAGTCCGACCGGCCAGGAGCAGTTCGGCTCGGCGAGGTGATCCGGGCCCAGCTGCGGGTGATGGCCGAGCAACCGGCCGTCTGCCGCGCCCTCGTGGGCGAACTGGGCCGGGCCGGCCGCATCCCGGAGATCGCGGCCGTGATCCACGCGGCCTACTACCAACCAGTCCAGGCCCTGCTCGCCGAGGGGGTGGCCGACGGCTCGCTGCGGCAGGTCCCGGACCCTGGGTCGGTCGCCATGGCCCTGTTCGGCGCGGTCACCATCAGCGCCCTGTCCTACCTGGTCACCGACCAGCCCCTGGACGAGGAGCGCATCGGGAGCGCCGTGATCACGACGCTCCTCGACGGCCTTCGCCCCCGCTGACCCCGCCCGGTCAGAAGCACCGCTGAAGGCCGCCACGAGTCCTCCAACCCCTCGCCCCCGACCCGAAGGATGGTTCCTCGACATGCTTGCAAACGCTCTCCCGCTGTGGGCAATGCGCGCGTTGGCGGCGCTGCTCGCGCTCACCCTGCTCGTCGTGACCATCGGAGTGGCACTGCTGCTGCCGCACCTCCCCGGCCTCGCCCGGGCTGCCACCGAGATGCCCGAGGCTCTCGAGGTGGTCGACCGCGCCCCGGACACCCTGGACCAGGTCGAGCGGATCGACCGCAACGTCGAGAACATCACTCCCCCCGTGGCGGCTGCGACCAAGGACCTGTCCGAAGTTGCCCCGCACATCGCAACCCTGGCCGGCCAGGTCGACCAACTCCTGGGCGACCTCGAAACCTTGCAACGCACCACCAAGCCACTGGGCGAGGCCGCCCCCAAGATCGCCCGCCTGTCCGACCAGCTCCAGGGCCTCCAGACCTCGCTCCGTCGGCTCGACGGTCGCCTCGCCGCCCTCGACCAAGGTCTCGTCGAACCACTCAACCAGGTGGAGAAGCCCCTACGCAGCCTCGCGGGCACCACCGCCCCGCTTCCCGAGAGCCTCGACCGGCTCAACCGGAGCACCGCCGTGCTCGAAGAGCTCCCCGGCTACTTCGACCGGCTCCAGCGCACACTCCACCGCGTCGCCCGACACGTACGAAACCTGGACGAGAAGACCGGACCAAACCTCCGGTGAGCCAGCGCCGGACACGCAGCACCCTGCTCGCTCGCGTGCCGAGCGCACCGAGCCACTTCAATCGGTCAGCCCAGACCACCACTGGCGTGCCCCGCATGGGTCCCGCCAGACTGCAGGGCCCCGGCCGCGCACCCGGCGTGGACAACGCCCCGCCTACCGAGTTAGCCGACCGTGGGCGACAGAACGTCTCAAGACATGTCGCAGCAGCCGGAGTTGGGCCGCCCATCTGGACGAGCCGGGTGCGTCAGCGTCAGCGGACATGTCGTTACGGGGCTGCTCACGTAGAATTGGCAGCGTAGGGCCTGGGTGGAGGATTACCACGCCGAAGGTCTGCCTGCACCAGAGCCGACCCGGCGCCGGCGAGGAGGAAGCGTGCAGCGAGCGATCGTTGAGCCGCCCTCCAGCCAGCCCGTGGACGCGCACCCGGGACCCCGGCTGCGTGACGACACCGTGGCCGAGGCCGACCATCGTGGTAGTGCGTCGGGGCGTACCGGACGGCGGCCGGGCCAGAGCACCACTCGGGCGGCCATCGCTGCAGCAGCGCTGCACCAGTTCGCCGCGCGGGGCTACGGCGGCGCCACCATGAGGTCCATCGCCCAGCAAGCAGGCGTGGATCCTGCCTTGATCGCCTACTTCTTCGGATCAAAGCGCGATCTGTTCAACCAGGTGATGCGGCTGCCGATCGACCCGCCTCGGGTCGTGTCGCGCGTTCTCGACGGCGAGCGCACCGCCGTGGGCGAGCGCCTGGCTACGGTTACCTTCGAGGTGCTCGCCGACCAGCACAACCGGGACACGGTGATCGGGCTGCTGCGGTCTGCCAGCCACGATCGCGAAGCCGCGACACTCCTCCGAGTGGCGGTCACCGAGGAGATCCTCAAACCCATCGCGTCAGGGCTTGACGTCTCCGATGCCGACCTTCGCGCCGAGCTCGCGTTGTCCCAGATCTCAGGCCTCGTTTTCGCGCGGCACGTGATCGGACTGGAGACGCTGGGCGCATCGGCCCCCACCCGCCTCAGGAGGACGCTCGGTCTCACCCTGCAGCGCTGCCTGGTGGGACCCCTGGACACCTGACGGCCGCCTATGCGAGGTCGGGGCGCTCGTCCTGGTCCACGATCCACCTCGGCCGGATTCATGACATCGTGAACGTGCCGAACTAGCCTTGTCCCGTGGGTGATGTCCAGCAGGCCGTCGAACGCCTCGGCCGCGCCCTCGAGGACAACGGCGTCCCGCGGATGCCGGCCCGGGTGTTCGCCTTTCTCCTGGCCGAGGACCGTGACCACTGCACCGCCGCCGAGCTCGCCGCCGCACTTCAGGTCTCACCTGCCGCGATCTCCGGCGCAGTCCGCTACCTCATCCATAACGGGCTGATTATCAAGGAGCGCCGGCCCTCGGCCCGCGGGGACTTGTACCGGCTCGTCGACGGAGATGTCTGGGGCACGATGATCACGGCGCGGCTTCCGCAGTTGGACCACTACCTGACATCGCTGGACGCGGCCGTCGCCCTCCTGGAGCCCGGCAGCCCTGGCCGGGCCAGGTTCGAGGAGACCCGCGACTGCTTCGCCCTTGCCCGGGAGGGGATCGCCGACCTGGCCGAGCGCTGGGCACGGCACCACGACGCCCGCACGAGGTAGCCAGCTCTCGGCACTGTGACACCGACGCTCTGCTCGTGTCCCGATCGGGGGCGTCGCTTCTCGCGGCGGTGTGCGTTCTCGCACTTCGCCCGCCTGCCCTCCGTCCACGCCCCCGTCCGGCCTTGTCCCCACCCGGCTCAGCATGGGCCCTGGGCCGACCTCAACTTGTGCATGCCAATGGGTTACATACGTGCATGACGGCATGTAGTCTGGGCGTGTCGGACGTCACTCAGTGGACTGTCAGCGTCCGATGGAGGTGGCCGATGTATTCGGGTTACGCCTGGCAGGCGCTGGCGGACCTGCTCGCCGACGCGGCCTGGTACGCGATGTGGTTCCTCTACGGCGGTCTGGTCGCGTTCGGAAGCTGTTGGTGCCTCGGGTACGGCGGTTACCGCGTCTGGCAGGAATGGGATCGTGACTGGCTGCGGCGACGCGAGCAACGTCGGATCGACCGAGAAGTCGCCCGCGGCCTGCGCCAGGTCGAGGAGTTCTTGCAGCACCAGACACCGGCACGGGCGGAGGGCTTCGACGGCTTCAAGCCGTCCCGGGCACCTCGAGGCCTCCGACGACGCCCGTCACGCGGGTAACGTGCGCCCGGCGTCAACAGATCGGAGCCCGGGGCCGCGTCTCCGCCGCCCGGCCGAGACGATTGCGTCAGGCTGGCGACTTCCCGGGCTCGGTGTCGGTCCAGCGGCGGTTCCAGCGGTCGATGGCGAGGAAGACGTGCTCGAGGTCGCGCCCCATGTCGGTCAGCTCATAGCGCGGGCAGGCGTCCTTGAGCCGGTGGGTGATCACGCCGGCCCGGCACAGTTCCTCGAGCCGCTGGCTGAGCAGACGCGAGGACAGGTGCGGGACCGCGTCGAGCAGGTCGCTGAAGCGGACCGGACCGTCGAACATCGGCCGCAGGATCGAGGCCGTCCAGCGACGCCCCAGGAACTCGATCGACTCCTGGAACCTCGGGCAGTGCCCGGCATCCAACTCTTCCCTCACCACCATCACAGGATTGCACCAGCACCGACACAGGTATAGGTTATGCATAGTAACTACTCTTGGTAATGCGGTGAAGGGGTGTCGTGATGGAGTGGCTGGTGCTGGTGGGGCGGCTGTTGTTCGGCGTGCTGTTCGTGGCGAGCGGGGTGGGTCACCTCACCCAGACTCAGATGATGGCCGGATACGCCCAGAGCAAGGGGGTGCCATTGGCCCGCGCTTCGGTCCTCGGCACCGGTGTGCTGATCTTGGCGGGTGCGCTGATGGTGCTGCTGGGGGTCTGGGCAGACCTCGGCGCACTCCTGCTGGTGCTCTTTCTGGTTCCGACCGCGGTCTTGATGCACGGCTTTTGGAGTGTCACCGATCCGCAGAGCAAGCAGATGGAGCAGACGCAGTTCCTCAAGGACCTCGCTCTGGCCGGTGCGGCGCTGATGCTGTTCGCGTTCTTCGCCACCACCGCGGATCTCGGGCTGACCCTCACCGACCCGCTGTTGGACGGCCTGTTCGAATGACCCTCGCCACGCCCCTGCCGACGCGGCCGGGACCACGCCCGCGCACCACCACGTCCAATCCCCACACCCAGCTCGACCAGCAACCCGCCGACCCGAGCATCCGGGAGCAGCTGGCGGCCAGGCTGTTCGCCCTCCCTGGCGTAGTGGAGCGCCCAGCGCGATCTCCGTGCCGGGCGCGCGGGCGCTGACCCTGCGGCAGCCGGGTCCACGATCGCCGATGTTCCTGGTCGGCAGCGAATTCGCGCACCTGCATCCGACGCCGGACCTCAGCCTGCACGCCGCGCTGCCGCGCGATCTGATGGTCGAGGCGATCGAAGCCGGCTGGGCAGAGCCGCATCCGATCGCCCGCCTCGGTCTGATCCCGGACACCATCGTCATGCTCTACGCGCCGCGCGACGAGAACGAACTCGACGTGGTGGCCGACCTGGTCACCGCGACCCACGCCCTCCTCGTTCCCTGACCTGCCTTCTGCCGGCTCCGGCCGCGCCGACTCGGCACGCACAGCGAAAACAGTCGCGAGACAAGTCACCGGACTCGGACGGGATCTCCGCCCGGGCCGCCGAAGGAACCGCACCCGCACCCCAGCCAGGCGTCGGCCACAAGGCGCCGCGCCACGCCGCGGGTGACGGCCTACCGCGTCCCCACCGCGTCGGGACGCGGCGTCTCCTCGCTGTCCTGACGCCGGGCGAGCATCTGGAGAAGTCGGTCGCCCTCGACGTCGAGGTCGGGCAGGATCCGGTCCAGCCACCGCGGTAGCCACCAGGCCTTGTCGCCGAACAGTGCCATCAGCGCCGGGGTCAGGGTGATCCGCACCAGGAACGCGTCGATGAGGATGCCGATCGCGAGCGCGAAGCCCATCTGCTTGATCATCACGTCGTGGGTGAAGATGAAGCCGGCGAAGACCGACACCATGATCACCGCGGCCGCGACGACCACCCGGCTGGCCTGGTCGAAGCCGTGCACCACGCTCGCCGGGCCGTGGTAGCCGTGCACGTAGGACTCGCGCATCGAGGAGACCAGGAACACCTGGTAGTCCATCGCCAGGCCGTACAGGATGCCGGTGACGATGACCGGGATGAAGCTCATCAACGGCCCGCCGGTGTCGATGCCCACCAGCCACCCGACCCAGCCCCAGGAGAACACCGCGGTGGTCACCCCGAAAGTGGCCAGGATGCTGAGCAAGAACCCGACGGTCGCCTGGATGGGCACGACGATGGACCGGAAGACCACCAGCAGGATCAGCAGCGACAGGCCCACGATGACGGCCAGGTAGACCGGCACGACCTCGGCGAGCCGGTCGGACATGTCGATGCCGATCGCAGTAAATCCGGTGACACCCACCACGACGCCGTACTCCTGCGCGATGGAGGAGCTCGGAGCTCGGAGCGCCTGCACCAGGTCGGCGGTGGCGTCGTCGTCAGGTCCGGAGGTCGGGATAACGCTGAGAACGGCCATGGCGCCGTCCTTGCTGGTGCCGACCGGCACCGCGGCCACGACGTCGTCGCGCTGCTGCAGCATCTGGGTGACCGCGCCGAGGGTCTGCGAGTCGACGGCAGCGCCCTTCGCGGACTCCACGGTCACCAGCAGCGGGCCGTTGAAGCCCTCGCCGAAGCCCCGGGTGATGGCCTCGTAGCTCTGCCGGGCGGCAGTGTCGGTGTTGGCGGTCGCCCCGGTCGGCAGGCCCAGGTCCATGTTCGCCGCCGGGACCGCACCCAGCCCGAGGACGGCGACGACGCCGAGAACCACCGGCCAACGGAACCGCACCACGGCCTTGGCCCAGTGGTCGGCGACGCTGTGGGCCTCCTCCTCGCGCCT
This sequence comes from Nocardioides aquiterrae, assembly GCF_039526625.1. NCBI lineage: Bacteria > Bacillati > Actinomycetota > Actinomycetes > Propionibacteriales > Nocardioidaceae > Nocardioides > Nocardioides aquiterrae. Next base: position 138,343 of record NZ_BAAAJE010000015.1, on the reverse strand, counting down.
GGTGTGTCCCTTCTGGCGGGCCTTGGCCGAGACGATCCGCTCACCGATGAGTCCGAGCAGGGCCGGAAGCAGGGTCAGCGCAATCAGGACCGCCAGCAGCACCGTGCACGCCGCCACCAGCGCCATCGTGGTGAGCAGGGAGATCCCGATGACCGTGAGCGCGACCAACGCCACGAGCACGGTCAGGCCGGCGAAGAATACGGCGCTGCCCGCGGTCCCCACCGCCCGGCCGGCGGCCTCCCGGGCCTCCAGACCACGGTCGATGATCAGCCGCCGCTGCCGGTTGACCACGAACAGCGCGTAGTCGATCCCCACGGCCAGGCCGACCATCAACGCCAGGACCGGGGTGGCCTCATTTATCTCCATCGACGTCGACAACGCGAACGCCGTACCGACGCCGATCCCGACGCCCACCAGCGCGGTGACCAACGGCAGTCCCGCGGCGACCAGCGACCCGAGGGTCAACACCAGCACCACCGCGGCGATCGCGAGACCGACGACCTCCGTCGGGCCGACCGGGACCTCGATGGCCTTCAGCGACTCGCTGGGCAGCACCCGCAGGCCGGTGCCCCTGCCGGCGTTCTCGACCACCTTGAGTACCGCGGAGACCTCCTCGTCGGTCAGTGACGTCGAGGGCACGGTGAACTGGAATTGGAACAGCGCCACCGGCGCCTGGGTGGAGACCAGCACACCCGGGACCGGGGTGCCGTCGACCACCAGCGGCTGGTACGGCGGCGGCTCCGCACCCGGCTGGGTAGGCGCCTGCGGGGCATCCGCACCCGGGGCCCCTGGCTCGGCGGTGGGCTGATCCGGGCCGGGAGCACCCAACTGCCCCTGGGCGGCGATCAGGTCGGCCGGGTTGACGACCTGCTCCAGGCCGTAGACCTCCTGCACGGTTCCCGCGATGGCGGCCATCCGCTCCGGGGTGTCCAACCGCTGGCCGTCGGGCACGGTGAAGACCACGCTGGCCTGACCGCCCGAGGCCTCCGGAAGCTCCTCGATGACCCGGTCCAGGACCTGCTGGGCGTCGGTGTTGTCGATCTTCATCTCCGAGGTGACCTTGACCCCGTTGACCAGCAACGCGGCGACCACCGCGGCGAGCACCAACACCCAACCGACGATGAACGGCCAGGGCCTGCCGTAGGCCCCGCGGCCGAGGCGGTACAGGAACGTGGACATGCGGTTCTCCTCAGAAGGTGACGGGTGCGCGGGTCAGAAGCCGGTACGGAGGTGCTTGAAGGCGACGTCGAGGAACTGGTCGAACTCCATCGACCCGGGGCTCGACGACGTGTCCCCGGGGAGGCGGACGTCGACCAACCCCTCGAGGGCCGCCGAGACCATGCCGTAGAGCGCGCCGAAGAGCAGCGAGACGTAGGTCGGCGGGTACCGATCGGCCGCCACCGAGCGCAGCCGCTGCTCAGCCTCCAGCCGCATCCGGTGCTGGACGTGGTGGACATACGGTTCGAGGGACGGGAACTCCCGCGAGAGCCGGATGACCTCCCGCATCCGCGAAAGGGTCTCCGTGGTCAGCTGCAGCCGCAGCACGCCGTGGATCGCGTCGAGCAGCGGGACGTCACCCGAGACATCCTCCAGGGCACTCACCGCCGCATCGATGCCGGAGTACGCCACCGCAGCGACCGCCGCCTCCTTGCAGGAGTAGTGGTTGGCGAACGTGCGGCGCGAGTACCCCGCGCGCTCAGTGACGTCGTCGATCACGAAACCGTCCAGACCATGCGCCTTCGCCAGGTCGAACGCAGCCTCGGCGAGCGCCTGCGCGGTCGCCTCACGCTTCATCTCACGCAGTCCGGGTCGTGTCACACACCAAGAGTGGCAGACGACTGCCCAAACGGCAAAATGACCCATCGGGCAACCAGTCCGCGAGCACAAGTGAGAGTATGATCTCAGATGGAGCGTCGATGGCAGCGAGGAAGGGTTGCGTGTGCCCACACCGAAGTTGGCGTCCATGCGTTCGGACGCCGTGTCGAACGTCGCGCGGATAGTGGAGGCGGCACGCCGCCTCTTCGCCACCGGCGACGGCAGGGGGCCACTCCGCCACGTCGCCCGGGATGCCGGCGTCGGGGTCGCGACGCTCTATCGGCACTTCCCGGACCGAGAGTCCCTGGCCTCCGCGGTGTACGCGCACGTGTTCGCCACTGAAATCGAGCCCGCACTCGCGACCTTCGGGCGCCACGGCGTATCACGGGAGGCGCTCCTCGACGTCGCCGAACGGATCAGCGACGTGGTGGCGCACCAGCCCGGCCTTATCGCCGCCATGAGCGACATCACCGAGACGACCCGGGACCTGCTTCGCCACCGAATGGAGACGATGGCGCCGATCCTGCGCGCCAGCCAAGAAGCGGGCAACATCCGCCCGGACATCACGCCCGAAGACCTCCCCGTGTTGATCGCCCTGGTCGCCACCGCCTTCGCAGGCACGAGCCTCGACCGACCAACACGCCGCCGCTATCTCGGGCTACTGCTCGACGCACTCAGCCCGAGCCGCCCCCAGCGCGCACCCTCCCACTGAGAAGTGCCCGACCAGCACGGAGCCGCTGCATGTCCTCCAGCCCGCGAATCGGTCTCGCCCTCGGGGGCGGGGCCGCACTCGGCGCTGCCCACATCGGTGTCCTGCATGCCCTCGCCGACCACGACATCCAACCCGAGATCATCACAGGGACGAGCGCCGGAGCCCTCGTCGGCGCCGCATTCGCGGCCGGCCTGCCCCTGGACCTCATCGAGGAGAAGGTCCGCACGGCCACCTGGGCCACCTTCGGTCAGTTCACCCTCGCACCCCGCGTGGCATTGCTGGACAGCTCCGTGCTCTCGACCTCCGTTGCCCTGCTGGGCCACGAGCCGAGGATCGAGGACCTGCCACGCCAGTTTGCGGCTGTCGCCACCGACCTCCGCACCCGCGCATCCATCGTGCTCACCCACGGCCCGCTCGACCTCGCCCTGCGGGCAAGCATCGCCGTCCCCGGACTCTTCCCACCGGTCGCCTGGGACGGTCACCTCCTCGTCGACGGCGTCCTGACCGACAACCTACCCATCAGACCGGCCCGGAGCCTGGGCGCAGACATCGTGATCGCCGTACAGCTGTACGGTGGCCGCAAGCGGACAGTTGCCTCGAGGCGACCCACAGCGGCGCCCGGAGCCGCCACCCCGCCCGCCACCGAGACCCTGATCATCAAGCCACAGCTGCGGCAGCTGTCGAAATGGTCACGCACCGACATCCCCCGGATCATCGACGAAGGACGACGTGCCGCCGATGAGGCACTGGCAGCCCCGTGCCGTCGACAATGACGGAGGAATGGATGAACGCCAGCGACTTGGTCGAATGCTTGAGAATCAGATGAAGGAAGTGCGGCAAGGACGGCTTCGCACTCGGCGCCACCGCCCAACATGGGCAAGGTGTGGGTTCACGCTCAAGCCGCGTGCATTGACCCCGCGGGCGAACAGCGGAAGCGTGCAACTGCGTCCCGTCGGCTTCCACGACCTCGCCGCGAGGCACAGCGCCAGTTCGCTCGCCGATGAGCGGCCCGCCCCGATCCCTACCGGGCCGACAGCCGCCGAACTCTCGACCTTCTTGGCTTGGCCGACGATGCGCCACGACTGCTGGGGAGGCCCACGTTCGTTACAAACGTGGTACAAATGCTCCAAAGTCATCGACGTTTGAGCAGGTCAGCATGGGTCAGTCAGTCAGTACTACGACATCTAGCAGCCGCTAGTTCAAGGGTTCGGCACAGCCCCTGACCTGCACTGCCTCGGGGAGTTAAAGCCCCAGTTCAAGAGAGGTTCTTGAAGGCAGAAACACACTTCAGCGTGTTGTCGCAGGTCAGGGGCTGTTTCGACGTTTCTGGACATTCTTGTGTCATGGCTGTGTCACGAAGTCAATCACCGCGTATGACCGTGCGGCCCGGCTCTCTGGGAGATGCAGCCGCTCATGCCGAAGAGCGGACGGGCGTCCGACGACGGTATTCTGGCGCCGGAGGTTCGGCGTTGAACGAACAGAAACAGTCGACGAGGCGTGGTCTCGCCGACGAAGCCATTGGTACTCGTGCCCTACCGTTCGGCGTGCGCGCCTCCCCCCCATACGCCCGTCCGACCCCGGCCCCCGCGACTCGTAACACCACGCCAGACGGCGAGCCGAAGTACCTGTACTTGGCCGAGCAGGCTTACGCGGACACCTGGATCAATGGCGGCGACGTGCCCATCTACCCGGCGAGCCGTTACCTAGACACGGTTCGCGACGGAACCAAAACGCCAGACGAGGTCATGCAGAAGTCAATCACCGGGGCGAGCATGAACTTCCTGAGCGAGAATCGAATTCTCAAGATCGGGCCGGGGGCAGCCGTTACTGGGCTCGTCTTCGAGAACTGCACCTTCAACGGCGTGCGAGTGCCTGGCCGGATCGAGATCAATCAGTACCCGGAGCACTCGTTGATTCTCTGCATGTCCAACGTGTACGACGTGGCCATCATGGAGCGGTTGGGACACAAGGCGGCCCTTCGAATTCCGTCGGTGGCCGCCCTGAAGGCTTGTATCGACCCACAGATCGGTGCAGACAGCATGTGTGGGCGCGTCGACTACACCAGCGAGTCCGGCAACCGGGGGCACTTCCTCAAGAGCACCGACGACCAGTGGCAGAACGAGTACCGGCTCGTTTGGGTGGGTGACGGCTTGGGCGCCGAGGCCAAGTGGGTCACTCTCGCCGCCGGGCTTGCGGAGCCGCTTTCGGTCGACGTTGGATCCTACTCATGACGTGTGGGCCGACCCCACCTGGCTATTGGTTTGATACGAACGTCGAACGCGCGGGCGAGTTGTTCTTAAAGGCCTTATGGATCCAAGGCCAGATGGCCGACCTTCTCATATTCTCAGAGCGGCCAGACCTCATCGCGCCTTTTCATGCCACTCCGACGGAATTGCCAGGACAGTTCATACAGCTCCGGTTTGAGAAGTGGGAGAAGTTGAACTTTGGTCCCACCAAGGACGCCTTCATCGCGACATTCGGTGCCCTACTCGCGGACGCTGACAGTGACGACCTTGAGTATCTCAGTGCTCTGCGCAACGCCATCGGCCACGCACATGTCTCCATGGGCCGCGACTACTTTCTCTATCGTCCGAGGACCAACCGCGAAGCTGCTGCAATCGAGGGACTCGCGCTACCGCCTCGCGAGGGAGCGATGGAACCTTCGGTCATCAAGCTCGCCTTCTATGACGATGAGTTCTACATGGACTGCTTCAACCGCATCAAGAGACTCGACGAAGGTTGCCTGAGGAGGGTCGCTACGGCAATTGGCGTTCAACAGAGCCGCATACGTTGAGCCTCAGACTCTGCCGCGATGGGCGCGCAACCCACGGATCCACTCCTCACTCGCCGGAGTGCGAGCGGCGAGTGCATCGCCAGACACCAACCGTGGCCATCAGCGCATCTCCTAGATCGTCCCTCGCCGTGCGTCACGGGACAGCGAAGCATGCGGAGCCGGTGGTAGCCATGCGGCGAGGGGGCGCGACCACGCCCGGTCACTGACCGAGGTTGGTGACCAGGTTGATCGCCACCGCCATGACGCCCGTGCCGAACGCGTAGGAGAGCAGGGCGTGGCCCAGGGCGATCCTCCTGATGGACGTCGTCGTCGGTTCGGTCTCGGAGACGGCGAACGACATGCCGACCGTGAAGGCCAGGTACGCGAAGTCGCTGTACGCCGGGGGCTCGTCCTGCTTGAAGTCGATGCCCCGGGCGTCCGGCTCGTCGAGGTAGTACAGGCGTGCGTACTTGAACGCGTAGACGCTGTTCACCAGGGCCCACGAGAGCGTCACGCTGAGCACGCTCAGGATCACCGAGGCCACGGCGGCGCCGCTCTTGCTGCTGCTGGACTGCACCAGCGCGACCACGACCACCGCGAGGCTGGCGACCGCCGCCGCGAGCAGCCAGACGTCGGTCGACCTGGTCTGGCTCTCCTGCTCCGCGAGTCGCTTCGTCCCCGCCGCGTCCTGCGGCCAGCTCATCCGCCAGACCCAGGTGAGCAGCACCGCCACGGTGACGGTCCAGCTCACCAGCGGCAGCAGGCGGGGTGTGGCGAGCACGGCGACCAGCCCGCCTGCGGCCAGGCCGGCCACCAGGCTGAGGAGCGCCCGGCGCGGGGAGAGCAGCTGGCCGGGCGTCACCGCGGAAAGTTCTCGTTGCGCAGCGTGACGACCGCGCTCTGGAGCACCACCTCGGGCGGCAGGGTGACGGCGGTGCGGACCAGCCCTGCGACGATCGCGGGATCCATCTTCCGCTCCTCCGGGAGGCCCCACTGGTCCATCATGGGCGTGTTCATCGCGGCGGGGTCGATGATGCTGACCCGGGCCGGCCAGTCGCGCTCGCGCGACTCCGTCTGCATGACCTCGGCCAGCTTGTGCATCGCGGCCTTGGACGAGTTGTAGGCGCCGGCGCCGGCGCCCACCGTCAGCGCGCTGATCGAGACGACACACACGATGTCGCCGGTGCGGGAGGTGTGGTGACCCTGGAGGTGCCGCACGAACGCCCGGCTCAGGTACATCGGGCCGTGCACGTTGACGGAGAAGACCTGGTGCCAGCGCTCGTCGTCGACGTCGACCAGGTCGTCGCCGCGGTCGGTGCCGGCGTTGTTGACGAGCAGGTCGAAGCGGTCGCCGTACGTCGTGGACGCGTCCGCCACCACCCGGTCGACCGCGTCGCGGTCGGTGACGTCGACGGCGACGGGCTCGGCGGTGCCGCGGCCGTCCTCCTCGACCAGCGCGACGGTCGCCTTCGCTCCGTCGAGGTTGACGTCGCCGACGAGCACGTGCGCACCGGCCTGCGCCAGGTCCCGGCTGATCGCGCGACCGAGCCCGCTCCCGCCGCCGGTGACCAGCGCGACCCGGTCGGTCAGGTCCCTCGGGGCGCTCATCAAGAGTGCACCGGCACGGAGTGGGCGTCCTTGGTCCTGGGCGGTTCGACTCGAGGCATGCGGGCCGGTACCCAACGCCCGGCTTCGCAGTAGGTCGGGAATCGGCCGACGACGTGTGGGAGCATCGCCGGACCACTGAGCGAGGAGGTCCCATGATCGTGGTCGCGGCCTGTCAGCTGGCGCCGGCGCTGGGCGATGCCGCCGCGAACCGGGATCGTGTCGCGGCCGCGGTCGAGGACGCGGCCGGCCGCGGCGCGGAGCTGGTGGTGCTGCCCGAGCTGGTGTCCAGCGGGTACGCCTTCGAGGACCGGGCCGAGGCCTGGGCGTCCGCCGAGGACGTGGACGGGTCGACGGTGCAGGCCTGGCGGCGACTTGCGGCGGACCGCGGGGTCGTGCTGGTCGGCGGCCTCTGCGAGCGCTCGGGCGACTCCCTGTTCAACTCGGCGGTGGTCGTCGACCCGTCCGGGGTACGGGCGGTCTACCGCAAGGCGCACCTGTGGGACCGCGAGCGCCTGATCTTCGACGCCGGTGACCAGGCTCCCCCCGTCGTCGAGACGAGGGTGGGGCGCCTGAGCACGATGGTCTGCTACGACCTCGAGTTCCCCGAGTGGGTGCGGATCCCCGCCCTGGCCGGCGCCCAGATCCTGGCCGCGCCCGTGAACTGGCCGGCCGCACCGGCTCCCCCGGGCGAGCGACCCGCCGAGGTCGTGCGCGCCCAGGCCGACGCGGCGGTGAACCGGCTGCCCATCGTCGCCGCCGACCGGGTGGGGGTCGAGCGGGGCGTCGCCTGGGTCGGCGGCACCGTGGTGACCGACGCCGACGGCTGGGTGGTCGCCGGCGGGTGGTCCAGCGAGGAGGAGGCCGTCGTGCTGGCCGAGCTCGACCCTGCGCAGGCGGACGACAAGAGGATCGGCGGGCTCAGCGACATCCACGCCGACCGGCGCGCGGACCTCTACCCGACCAGCGGCTGGGTGCGCCCGCTCACGTAGCGTCGTCCAGGCGGCTCAGGACCGAGAGCGCCACCGTCGCCAGGGTGCGCACCTGCGCCGTGGTCAGCCCGTCGAACACGAGCTGCCGGACCAGCTCGACGTGCGCCGGCGCGGCGTTCTCGATGGCCTGTCGTCCCGCGGCCGTGATCGCCACGTACGCGCCGCGACCGTCCTCGGGGCTCGCCGCGCGCTCCACCAGGCCGCGCTCGGCCATCCGGGCCACCTGCCGGGAGACCCGGCTCTTCTCCCACTCCAGGCCCCGGGCGAGCTCGAAGGCGCGCAGCCGCCCGTCGGGCACGTCGGTGAGGTGCACGAGCACGTCGTAGTCGGACAGCGACAGGCCCGACGTGGCCTGCAGCTCCCGGTTGAGACGGGCCGACAGGTGGGCGTGGGCGTCGAGCCACGCCCGCCACGCCCGCTGCTCGTCGGGGTCGAGCCAGCGCACGTCCAGGGGCACGGAGCGAGTCTAGGCAGCCCCCCGTCCCACTGTTGACAGCATCGTCACCCGGCTTCAATCTGGTTGTCACGACAACCAAGCTCGGGTCAGGCGGGTCTGGGAGGACGCGATGAGTGCCTGGAACTTCATGAGCTACGACAGCAAGGACAACCTGCTGGAGGCGGTCCGGCGCGAGTCGGCGGACATGTTCGCGCTGGCCGAGGATCCCGGGGCCTGGGAGGCTCCCACGGGCGCCGGCCACTGGCAGGTGCGCGACATCTTCGGACACCTCATCGACACGACCGAGACCTACTTCACGGGCTTCGACGCGGCGCGCGGCGAGGGCGAGGGCCCCCCGTTGGTGCCGCTCACCGAGATGGCGGTCCACGTCGACCGCGGCGCCCAGGCGTTCCGGTCCCTCGGGCGCGAGGAGGCTCTGGAACGCCTGCGCGTCGCCCTCGACCGGATGCTCGCCATCGAGGAGGGCCTCTCCGAGGAGGACTGGAACCTGCCGGTCCCCCACAAGTACATGGGCCCGCTGCCGGCGTTCTTCTACCCCGTCTTCCAGCTGGTCGACTACGCCGTGCACAGCTGGGACATCCGCGAGGGCAGCGGCAAGCCGCACGCGCTCGAGGGCCGAGCCGCGGACCTGCTGGTGCCCCTCTGCTTCGTGCTCTGGTCGGCCACCGCGAAGGTGGGGCCGGAGACCAAGCCCATGGACCTGGGGGTGCGGATCCTGTCCGGGGAGAACGCCGGGGAGACCCGCATCTGCGTGCGTCCCGACGGCCTGACCACCAGCGCCGACAGCATCGCGGACGTGCCCACGGTGATCGACTTCGACCCGGCCAGCTTCGTCCTGACGGCCTACGGCCGCATGAACGCCGGCACCGTCCACGGAGACCGGGACCTCGGGCACGAGTTCCTCGACGGCTTCTTCCGGATCTGAGGCGCGCACCGTGACGTCGATCGACCGGGACGCGATCTCAGCCGAGCGGGAGCGGATCCGCCAGGATCTCCTCCGGGAGGGTCCCGACCGTCCCGCCACCAGCGCCCAGGGCCTGCACCACTTCGCACTGATCTGCTCCGACGTGCGCCGGACGATCGAGTTCTACCAGGGGCTCCTGGAGTTCCCGCTGACGGAAATCTTCGAGAACCGGGACTATGCCGGCTCCAACCACTTCTTCTTCGACATCGGCGCGGGGAACCTGCTGGCGTTCTTCGACCTGCCCGGCCTCGACCTCGGCCCCTACGCGGAGGTGCTCGGCGGCCTGCACCACCTGGCCATCTCGGTCACGCCCGAGACGTGGGACCACCTGCGGGGCAAGCTGGACGCGGCCGGCGTGGAGTACCTGATCGAGAGCGAGAGGTCCATCTACTTCCGTGACCCCGACGGCGCCCGGCTGGAGCTGCTGGCCGACCCGCTGGGCGAGATGTACGGCACCAAGGTGCTCTGAACGGCGCGTGCGCCGCTCACGCCGTGGGATCGGGCGAGAGGTGCTCGTGGACCCCCAGCCAGCGCCCCGCCGCGTCCCTGCGGAAGACGATCGTCTCGCGCTCGTGCTGAGGTGCCTCCTCACCGGCCAGCGCGGTGGTCACCCGGTGGGTGAAGACCGCGACGTCGTCGGTCAGGAGCTGCACGCGCGGATCGGACGACGTGCACCCCTCCACCCGGAACCCGTCCTGCTCCCAGTCCTGCCAGGTCGCCTCGTACTCCGCCCGCGACTCCAACGGCGCCGGGCAGTTGGGGAAGACGAACGTCGCGTCGGCGGCGAAGCCGTCGAAGTACGACGCCACGTCGTGCGCGCCGAACGCGTCGACCAGACGCCGTGCCGCCTCGAGCACCTCATCCTGCGTTGTCACCGGACCACCTTTCGCGCGCGCTTCATCAGGCAAGTATGTTGTCCCTGAGACAACAACGGTATCAGGATGCGGCGGTGGGCGACCTCGGCCGAGAGAGCGGGTCTCGATGAAGTCTGTCCCGGTGCGGCCCAGTGCCGAGCGGCCCCGGATCGGCGCCCGGCTGCGTGCCGCGCGGCAGCGCCAGGGCCTGACGATCGACCAGGTCGCGGCGGCCGCTGAGGTCACCAAGGGCTTCGTGAGCCGGGTCGAGCGGGACGAGACCTCCCCGAGCGTGGCCACGTTGGTGACCCTGTGCGAGGTGCTGTCCCTTCCGGTCGGCACGCTGTTCGAGGTCTCCGAGAACGACCTGGTCCGGCGCGCCGAGGCGCCCGAGATCCACCTGACCGGCGCCGGCGCCGCGGAGCGGCTGGTGACACCGCGGGGCCAGTCCCGCCTGCAGATGATCCGCTCCTCCATCGAGCCCGGAGGCTCCGGCGGGGACGAGCTCTACACGCTCAACTGCGAGCTCGAGGTGCTCCACGTGCTCAAGGGCCGGCTCGACCTGGTCTTCAGCTCCGAGACCCACCGCCTGATGGCCGGTGACACGGTGACGTTCGCCGGCCGCGAGCCGCACACGTGGCGGAACCCGGATGCGTCCCGGGCCGCCGAGGCCATCTGGGTGATCCTCCCGGCCTCCTGGGACGCGTCCGTCTGACCTCTGGACCCGGGGCGACGCGGGTGCTCGCAGACTGTTGACCGATAGAGATCACAGGTTTATCGTCAGGCAACTTCCTCTACCGCAGCCACCAGAAGAGGTTCGCCCATGTCCGAGGCAACGAGGAGCCCGCGCGTCTCCGAGATCGAGGTCCGCTCCATCGACTGGGTGCCGGACACCGAGCGGCACGGCCGCTTGTGGCACCAGGCCCCGCTGTGGTTCCTGGGGAACTTCCAGTACTTCTCGATCCCCATCGGGTTCATCGGACCCGGTCTGGGCCTGTCGCTCGGCTGGACGGCGGTCGCGGCGGCCATCGGGCTGGCCATCGGCACGACGGCGATGGCGTTCCACGCCTCGCAGGGGCCTCGCATGGGCCTGCCCCAGATGATCCAGTCGCGGGCACAGTTCGGCTACCGCGGCGTCGTGATCGTGCTGCTCGCCACGCTGTTCACCTACGTCGCGTTCAACGTGACCGACCAGGTGCTGCTCGGGTCCGGGCTCGAGGCGGCGTTCGGCTGGAACCCGCACGTGGTGGCGGTGGTGGCCACCGTCGGTGCGGCCGTGCTGGCCATCTACGGGCACGACTGGGTGCACCGCGCCTTCCGGACCCTCCTGTACGTCTCGCTCCCGCTGACCACCATCGTGACCGTCGGCATCCTGCTCGGGCAGGCCGGCGGCCACGCCCCGACCGCGCACTACGGGTTCTCCTGGGTCGCGTTCATGGCTCAGCTGTCGGCCGCGGCCGCCTACAACATCACCTACGCGCCGTACGTCTCCGACTACTCCCGCTACCTACCGGCGAACACCCCGGCCAAGAAGGTCATCGCGTCGGTCTTCGTCGGCGCGGCGGGCGCGGCGTTCTGGCTGATCGTGCTGGGCGCCTGGCTCGCCATCCGGTTGGGCGCGGTCGACGGGCTGGCCGGGCTGCATACCGCCGGCAACAACGTGTTCGGCAACCTCGGCGACGTCGTCGCCCTGCTGTCCGCCCTGGCGCTGGCAGCGACGATGGGGATGAACGCCTACGGCGGAGCGCTGTCGGTGCTCACCGCCATCGACTCCTTCAAGCCGCTCAAGCCGACCCGGACCGCGCGCATCGTCGCCATCCTCGTCCTGACCGTGCTCTGGTACGTCGTGGGCGAGGCCATCACCGGCGGTGCCGTGGGCACCGTCTTCACGGCGCTGACGCTGATGCTCTACCTGCTCGTGCCCTGGACCGCGACGAACCTGGTCGACTACTTCTTCGTCCGGCGCGGCCACTACGCCATCACCGAGCTGTTCCGCCCGGACGGCATGTACGGCGTCTGGGCCTGGCGAGGGCTCACGGCCTACGCCGTAGGCTTCCTCTTCGAGATCCCGTTCATGGTCCTCCCGACGCTGGGCAACTGGACCTTCACCGGGTTCATGGTGGAGAAGGTCAACGGCATCGACATCGCGTGGCTGGTCGGCCTCGTGGTCTCGTCCGTCACCTATCTCGTCCTCGCCAGGTCGCTGGACCTGGACGCGGAGCGCGCGGCGCAGCACGAGAGCGACCAGGAGCTGGCCAGGATCGACGAGGCAACCGCCACCTGAACGGGTGCGGGACTCGGGCCGACCGTCACCCGGAGGGGAATGGATGTCACAGGAAACGCCACGCACGGTGGAGAACGGGCGGGTCGGCCCGGTGCTGTCGACCGACGTCCCGCGCTACGCCGGCCCGGCTACGTTCGCGCTGCTGCCACGGGTGGACGAGATCGGGAGCAACGACCTCGACGTCGCCGTGGTCGGGGTGCCGTTCGACGGCGGCGTCAGCTACCGCCCGGGAGCGAGGTTCGGGCCCAGCCACGTGCGTGAGTCCTCCCGGCTCCTCCGGCCGTACAACCCGGCCATGGAGCTGTCGCCGTTCGGGGTGCAACAGGTGGCGGACGCCGGTGACATCGTGGCCAACCCCTTCTCGCTCGAGGAGGCGGTGCAGCAGATCGAACGAGCGTCGGACGAGCTGCTCGAGCGGGCCGGCCGGCTGCTGACCATCGGGGGTGACCACACGATCGCCCTCCCGCTGCTGCGGTCGGTCAGCAGGCGCCACGGGCCGATCGCCGTGGTGCACTTCGACGCCCACCTCGACACCTGGGACACCTACTTCGGCGCCCCGACGACCCACGGGACGCCGTTCCGCCGAGCCTCCGAGGAAGGCCTGATCGACCGCGAGGGCAGCATGCACGTCGGCATCCGGGGTCCGCTCTACGCCGCGCAGGACCTCGTCGACGACAACGCCCTGGGCTTCCAGATCGTGCCGGCTCGGGAGATGGACGCCCTCGGCGTCTCCGGCGTGGTCGAGCAGATCCGCGCCCGGGTCCAGGACCGGCCCGTGTACGTCTCGGTCGACATCGACGTGCTCGACCCGGCGTTCGCACCCGGGACCGGCACGCCCGAAGCGGGCGGGCTGCTCAGTCGCGAGCTGCTCGCCATCCTGCGCGGGCTCGCCGGCGTCGACCTGGTCGGAGCCGACGTCGTCGAGGTCTCGCCGCCCTATGACCACGCGGAGATCACCGGGATCGCCGCGAGCCACGTGGCCTACGAGCTCGTCTCCGCGATGGGGAAGACCGCTCGACCCTGACGACCGCGTAGGGACAGTGGTAGATCTGCCGATAGCGGCCCCCGCACCCCGCCGGTTCAATGGAGCCCGACCAGCCCACACCGGAGCGAAGGAGTCCGAGCCGTGCTGACCAAAGCGCTTCTCGTGCGTCTCGAGGCACTACCCGGCAAGGAAGACGAGCTCGCCGACTTCCTCACCCAGGCGCGAACGATCGTCATGGACGAGCCGGGCACGGCTACCTGGTTCGCCATCCGGTTCGGGCCCTCGAGCTTCGGGGTGTACGACGCGTTCCCCGACGACGAGGCCCGAGACGCCCACCTCGCCGGCGGTGTCGGTCAGGCGCTCGGACCCAACACCGGGGTCCTCTTCTCGGAGCCGCAGATCGAGAAGATCGACATCATCGCCGACAAGGTCCCGGCGTAGCCGCCCAACCTGTCGCGGCGACCCTGATCCGGCCTCCGCTCAGTGGACCGGGAACCGCAGGGTGGCACACAGACCGTGCGGTCGGTTCGTCGAGAGCTGGAGTGCTCCGCCGTGGGCCAGGGCGATGGTGTGCGCGATGGCGAGCCCCAGGCCTCGTCCGGTGACGTCCTGACGGGGGTGCGAGCCGCGCTCGAACGGTTCGATGACGCGATCGCGCTCGTCCTCGGCGATGCCCGGGCCGTTGTCGGAGACGCAGACCTCGGCGACCGCTGGGTCCTCGCGATGAGCGCGGAGGAGAACCACCGAACCGGCTGGTGCGTAGCAGGCGGCGTTCTTCAGCAGCTCGGACACCGCGCGGCGGACCTCTGCGACGTCCAGCACGACGGGCAGCGCGGCGGGCGTCTCGACGCGTAGCTCGACCCGGTTCTCGTCGAACAGCGGGTGGTACGCGGACGCCACCTGCTGCACGAGACGCGCCAGGTCGTCGCACGTCCTGGTGAGCTGGGTGTGGCGGTCGAGGTCGAGGAGTGCCGAGATGGTCTCGAGCAGCGTCCCGAGGGTACCCGCGGCCCGGAGCACGGCGTCGAGCGCCCGCTCCGCCTCGGGCGGGACGCCCGCTCGCTGGTCGTCGAGTATCTCTGCGTAGCCCAGCAGGTTCGTCACGGGTGTGCGCAGGTGGTGGTTGATGGTCTCCAGCAGCTGTCCCCGAAGCTCGGACTGACGCTCCAGCGCCGACCGCTCACCGGTGACGTCCTGGACGAGGACGATGGCCCCGTTGGGAGTACCGTCGGGTGCGGTCAGCGGCGAGGCGTTGCAGCGCAGGTAGAGCAGGCGTCCGCTCGACGTCCGCGAGGCGATGAGGGCGTCCCGGACGATCTCGCCCCGCCCGGCCCGCACGAGCGGGACGTCGTCGGTCGGCAAGGGCGCGGACCCGTCATGGGTGAACAACCGGAAGCGAGCGGTGATCTCGTCCTCGGGCACGGGTTCGAAGGGAAGCTCGAAGAGCTCCTGCATGCCGGGGCTGAGAAAGGCGATCCGTCCGGCAGCGTCGCTGGCGGCGACGAGCAGTCCGGTCTGCGCCAGCAGGGTCGACGACTTCAGCCGCTCGAGCTCCGAGTCAGCCATCCACTCCTCCATGCTGGGAACCGCCTTCGCGTCGTTCGGCCGGCGCGGCGCGCCTGTCGGCGCGGGCGCAACCCCACCGCCGCTCCATGCTGACCCCCCGGAACGTACGAACAGGACACCCAGGACGGCGTCCTGCACACACCGGCTATCAGACGGCGCTCTTCGGACACCCGGACCCCGGACCCAGGAGGACGCCGTCACGGGGCGCCGTCGGCGTCGGCGTCGTCGATGACCGCGAAGAGGAAGTCGCGATGGACCTCGTCGAGGGGGTGGAACCGCAGGCCCACGACGTGCCCGTCCTGACGGCTCCGGGCGTAGGTCACGCCGGCCTCGAGCGGCAGCAGGGCGCCACCGACGGCGATGGTGATGCGGACCGAGCTGCCCACGCCCGGCACCTGGTCGGGATCCGAGGTCGGGACCAGGCAGCGCAGCCCCCAGATGCTGAGGGACTCGGCAGCGCAGGCGGTGTCGTGGCCCGGCCACTGCAGTCGGGCGGGAATGCGCACCTCCACTCGGCGGGTCATCCGACGGTCGTAGAGGACCACTCGCGGCTGCGCGGGCCCGACCGCGGTCGCGGCGGTCGCACCGGCGTCCGGCCCCGTGCAGGTGGCGGCGTCATGCCCGCCCGAACGCGGCGAAGGGACGACGGGGCCTGCGTCGGTGTCCTGCTCCGTGTCGTCGTCCGGGGAACCGACGTCGCCGTCGTCCTGATCGACGTGGTGCTCCGAGGCAGCGTCTGCCTCCGCCTCGCTGTCGGTCTCATCCCCATCGCCCGTCTCGACGAGCTCCAGCTCGTCGTCGCGCTCGTCGTCGGAGCCGCGCGAGCGACGCAGGATGGCTCGGGCGACCGCCAGCCCGGCGGCGATCGCACCCACCGCGACGGCCAGGGCGGCCAGGCTCCCGTCGATCGTCGTCGACCGGGTCCCCGGCACGGGTGCCGCATGCCGGGACGCCTGCGCCGGGGCGGCGGTGGTCGTGCTCAGGTCCCGGGACGGGTCGTCGGTCGGCTCGGGGGCGCGCAGGTCGCGGACCAGCTCACGCCGAGCGTCGCGCCCGGGGTCCCCCGATTCGTTGCCGACGACCAGCCGCTCCCCGGCGAGCACCGCCCAGGCCACGTAGCAGATCAGCACGACGACCCCGGTCACGGCGGCCACCGCCACCAGGGCACCCGCGCTGGGGCGCGGGCGGGGCGCGGCCACCGGCACGACCTCGACCTCGTGGGTGCCGTGGGTGATGCCCTGCGGCCTGTGCGGACCGTGCGGACCGTGCGGGACGTACGGGCCGGGGGCGCCGTTGCCACGGAGGACCACCGCGAACGCCCAGCGCAGGCGCTCGCGAAGCGAGAGATCCAGCACGGCGTCTCCGGCGGTGTCCAGCACGGACTCGTGGGACCCGTTCGGGGCCGCGATCCTCTGGTCGCTCATGCCGTCGCCGAGGTCGAGCTTTGGCCGACGGTCCTCGAGCACGTGGGGTGGGCGGAAGCGTGGGGTGACACCTGCGGAACTCCCTTCGGAGAAGACACCGAACATCGCCCGAGGTCGCACATCGTCTGCCCTCGGAGGTGCCCGACGCCCGGGGTTCTCGGCGTGGTTGCGTCGAGCGGACACCGGTCAGCGCACGGCGGACATGCCGGGCCGGCTCAGGACCTTCGCCCCTGGCGGACGGCTCCCCCGCGGCGGTTGTCTGGCGGCATCCGGCTGACTGGGAGGTCGCATGTCGACGGCTGTTCGTCCGCTCCCTCGGACCACGCGCCACGACGTCCGCACGGTGCTGCAGTCGGCCTGGATCTTCGTGACGCTCAACTACCTCTACTGCGACGTCCTCACGCTGATGCATCGCGACGAGCTGCAGGGCTTCCTGGCGGGTGAGGTCGGGGGGATGAGGATCAGCGAGGGGTTCCTGCTGGGCGCGGGCGCGCTCATGGAGATCCCGATCGGGATGGTCCTGCTGTCGCGGGTGCTGCGGCGTTCGGCGGCGCGCATCGCCAACCTGGTCGCCGGGACCGTGATGACGGTGGTCCAGGCGGCGACCCTCGGGTTCGGCCCCGCACCGTTCTACCTCTTCTTCTCGGCGGTCGAGATCACAGCCACCGCGTTCGTGGTGGTCTACGCCTGGCGCTGGCGGGAGCCCTGACCGTGGACGCGCGAGTCAGCGTCGCGCGCACCACCGGGCTCCTCTACCTGGGGGTCGCGATCACCGGGCTGCTCTGGCAGGTCGTCCTCCGCGCCTACCTGTTCGACCCCGACGACGCCGGCGCGACGTTGGACAACCTGGCACAGCACGAGGGCATCGCCCGCGTCGCGACAGCGCTCGAGCTGGGCCTCGTGGTGACGCAGTCACTCACCGGGCTCTGGTTCTACCGGCTCTTCCGGTCCGTCGACAGCCTCGCCGCCGGAGCGCTCGCGGCCTTCAGCTTCGTCAACGCGATCGTCGTCTTGGTGAGCGCCGCCTCGGTGGCGGCGGCACTCGAGCTGACCCTCGACAGCTCGCCCGGCTCGCAGCAGAGCGTCCAGCTCATGTACGTCCTCAGTGACCAGCTCTGGGTGGTCGGCGAGCTGTTCTTCGGACTGTGGCTGGTGCCGATGGGGCTGCTCGTGCTCCGTTCGGGCTGGATGCCCGCGGCCCTGGGCTGGATCCTCGCCTGCGGCGGCGTGGGCTACCTCCTCAGCCCGTTCGTCACCTACCTCGTCGACGCCGGGGCGGCGGCGGGCATCCTCGTCGTACCCGCGACCGTGGGCGAGCTCTGGATGATCGGCTACCTCCTCGTGCGGGGCGTGCGCCGGGAGGTGACACCCCCCGGGTCGTGAACGGTGTGCGCTCAGTCGATCCGAGCGATCGGCGCACCCTGGCGGACGACCTCCTCCTCGGCGACGAGGAGGTGCACGACGCCCCCGACCGGCGCTGGCACCTCCGCTGCGACCTTGTCGACCTGCACCTCCGCGAGGAGCTGGTCGGCCGCGACCGTGGCGCCGTCGCTGACGAACCAGGTCGCGAGGACTCCTTCGGCGCCCGCCGTCTCCTTCGACAGCGCCGGGAAGAGCACGAGAGAGCTCATCGAGCGGTCACCGCGTGGATGGCCCTCTCGATCCGGTCGTGTCGAGGCAGGACGGCGTACTCCAGGTCGTGGGCGTACGGGATCGGCACGTCCGGCACCGCGACCCGCTGGGCCGGCATCACGAGCAGCCCCGGGTCGACCCCGGCGACCGTGGCGACCACCTCGCCCGAGACGCCGTAGGACAGGTAGTCCTCGTCGACCACCACGAGCCGCCCGGTCTTGCCGACCGAGGTGAGGATCGCCTCGCGGTCGAGCGGCACCAGGCTGCGCAGGTCGATCACCTCGACGTCGATCCCCTGCGGAGCCAGCCGCTCCGCCACGTCCAGGGCGTGGTGGACCGACAGCGACAGGGTCACGACGGTGACGTCGCTGCCCTCGCGGGCGACGCGGGCCTTGCCGATCGGGACCACGTGCTCCCCCTCCGGCACCTCGTCGAGCGTGCGGGGGTTCTTCGCCATCCACGGCAGGCCCATCACGCCCTTGTGGAAGACGTACACCACGGGGTTGTCGTCACGGATCGCCGCCGTCATCAACCCCTTGGCGTCGGCCGGCGAGCTGGGCACCACGACCTTCATGCCGGGCAGGTGGGCGAACGTGCCCCACAGGCACTGCGAGTGCTGCGCACCGTCGGAGTAGCCGCCTCCGGCCGCCATCGTCAGCACCATCGGCACCTGCACGTTGCCCCCGGACTCGAAGTGGATCTTCGCCATGTGGTTGTAGATCTGGTCCAGGCAGACGCCCATGAAGTCGGCGAACATCAGCTCGACGATCGGGCGCATGCCCTCCACGGCGGCGCCGATGCCCAGGCCGATGAACGCGGTCTCCGAGATCGGGGTGTCGATGACCCGTTGCGGGCCGAACCGCTCCAACAGGCCCGTGGTGGAGCTGAAGATGCCGCCGTACGCGCCGACGTCCTCGCCCAGGTAGAGGACGGACGGGTCGCGCTCCATCTCCTGCTCGATCGCCTCGACCATGGCCTTCGAGGTGGTCAGCCGCCGCGTTGCCTGCGGCGCTTCCATGATGGTCATCGGGGTCTCCTCTCAGGCGAACACGAGGTCGGTCGCGGACGACGGGTCGGGGGTCGGGCTGCCCTTGGCGAACGCCACGGCGTCCTCGACCCGTGCGGTCGCCCGGTCCCGGATCGCTGCGACCCGGGCGTCGTCGAGCACCCCCGCGTCCCGCAGCTCGTGCTCGTAGCGCGGGATCGGGTCGTTGGCCGGCACGTCGGCGAGCTCCGGGCGGTAGCCCTGGGCGTCGCCCTCGAAGTGGCCCCACATCCGCAGGGTGTGGATCTCGAGGAGCGACGGGCCCTCCCCCGCCCGCGCCCGGGCCACGGCCTCGCCGGCGGCGGCGTACACGGCCTCGACGTCGTTGTCCTCCACCCGGAGACCGGGGATGCCGTACGCCATTGCGCGGTCGGCGTTGGACGGAACGGCGGTCGACGCCGCCCGCGGGACCGAGATCGCCCAGTCGTTGTCCTCGACGACGAACACGACGGGGAGCCTCCAGAGCGCGGCGAGGTTGAGCGACTCGTGGAAGGCGCCCTGGTTGGCGGCACCCTCGCCGGTCACGGCGACCGCGATCCGGTCCGTGCCCCGGCGTTGGAACGCGAACGCCTGTCCGAGCGCGGGCGGGAAGCCCTCGGCGATGATGCCGGAGCAGGAGAAGTGCGTGGCCGGGTCGAACAGGTGCATGTGACCGCCGCGGCCCCGGCCGAGCCCGGTCTCGCGACCGAAGATCTCCGCCGTCATCCTGCCCAGGTCCACCCCGTGCGCGATGGCCAGATGGTGCGGGCGGTGTGTGGCGGTCACCGCGTCGTCGGTGGTCAGGTGCGCGCAGACCCCTGCCGCCACCGGCTCCTGGCCCGCGGAGAGGTGCATCTCCCCCGGGACCAGCCCCTTGCCGATGTCGAAGCCGGGGCCCTTGTCGGCGTGGTACTCCCGCAGGATCGCCTCTTCATAGGTGCGGCACAGCACCATGGTCTCGTACAGCTGAGCACGTACGGCCGGCTCCGGCCGCAACTGCTCGCCCGGCTGCGACGCTCGGGGCGCCGGAGCCGTGGCGGATCGTGACGTATCGGTCGTCATTCCAGCCTCCAATGAGCGGGGACGGTCCGGACGCTAGGCCGGTCCCGCTCCCCGCGACAGGGCCGGAAGTCCCGGGCCTTTCGGGCGGCGATCCGGGGCTGTTGGGGCCCGTCCACCCTGGGTACCGCGGCCCCATGAACCCGCTCCGCGTCGGCCTGGTCGCAGACCCGGCAAAGCCCACCGTGATCGCCCACCGGTTCAGCGAACTCGACACGCCGGACGGCGAGGACGGGCCCGCCTGGGACCTGGACGTGGTCAGCGAGCCGTTCACCCTTGCCACCGAGGACGTGGACACGGCGCTCTCCCGGCTGACGGAGCACGCCCGCGAGAACCAGTGGGACCTCGTCGTCGGACTCACCGAGCTGCCCCTGCGCGGCGACGACGGCCGGTACCTCCTGGTCGAGACCGACCCCCGACGTCGAACGGCGGTGCTCTCGCTGCCCGCGCTGGGCGGCCTCCGCATGCACCGGCGCAGCAAGCACGCGCTGCGGAAGCTCATCGACGGCCTCGCCGACCCGAACTCGGAGAAGGACAGCCGGGTGCCGCTGCCTCGCCGCAGTGGCCACTGGCGGTTGCTCCAGGGCATGGTGCTCGCCAACCGCCCCTGGCTGCTGGTGCCCGGGCTCAAGACGGCGCTGGTCGCGGCCATCACGACCGGCGCGATCGCCACCATCAACTCCACGGTCTGGCTGTTGGCCGACTCGTTGTCGTGGTGGCGCCTGACGATCGCCTCGATCGCCTCGATCGCCCTGGTCGTCGGGTGGATCGTGATCGACGGCGAGCTCTGGGACCGTCCGGAGGACCACTCACCCGAGGCGCGCGAGCGGTCGCGCCTCTACAACATCTCGACGCTGGTCACGCTGACCGTCGGGACGCTGATCTGCTACCTCGCGCTCTACGTCCTGAACCTGGCGTGGGCGCTGTTCGTGCTCGACCCGTCGGTCATGGGCGGCTACCTCGGGATGTCCATCGGCTACGGGGACCTGTTCGTGCTCGCCTGGTTCGTCGCGTCGGCGGCCACCGTCGGCGGCGCGCTGGGCAGCGGGCTGGAGTCGGACGAGGCGATCCGGGCGGCCGCGTACTCGAAGCGGGAGGAGGAGCGCCGGAAGCGGATCGCAGACGACCGGAGCTCCTAGTCCCAGGTCGCCTGCGCCCGCCGCCGGCGGCTCACTAGGCGTGGCCCCGCGCGCGCCTCGTCAGCCGCAGGAGCAGCATCAGCGCGGCCACCCAGGGAGCGCCGACGATGAAGGGGTCCATCCAGTGGTGTTTGACGTCGGCCCGGTTGTGTCCCAGGCGTGAGCTCATCCCGTGGCGCTTGACCTCGGCCAGCACGCCGGTCTCGGTGATCGGGTTGTCCGGGTGGAGCGTGAGCACGGACCGCAGCGCACTCTCGACCGTGTCGACGCGGTCGCCGGCCATGAGGAGCAGCCAGTGGGCGGCCTGGCCCTCGCTGTACTTGGCGTAGGCGTACCTGCGGATGGCGCCCGACAGCCCGGTGGGTGGTTGGGCGGTGCCGAACACGGGAGGCAGCTGGGTGTGTTCGACGGAGCGTTCCCGGGGCCACTTCTCGGGTTGCTCGTCCGGGTACTCCCAGTGCGCGCCGGTGCGGCCGGGGTCGAACTGTTCCCGGGGCACGGAGGGTCGGTCGGCGGGATCCAGGTCCGCGCCCCAGCCGGGGATCCGGCTGCGGAGCTGGTCGCTGTCCTCGGCCAGCCGGGGCTTGTGCGGGGTGTAGGTCATGGCGAGCTCCTCCCGGGCCTCAGGCCGCGGCGGTGGGGATGACGATGGGCTTGATGCAGTTGTCCAGCTTGGCCGAGAACATGTGGTAGCCCTCGGAGATGTCCTCGAGCGGGACGTGGTGGGTGATGACGTCGCTGGGCTTGAAGTACCCGTTGCGCAGGTGCTCGAAGAGCCGGGGCCACTGCCGCTTGACCGGGCACTGGTTCATCCGCAGGGTCAGGCCCTTGTTCATCGCGTCCCCGAACTTGACCGCGCTGAACAACGGCCCGTACGCCCCGACCACCGAGACCGTGCCGCCCTTGCGGACGCTGTCGATGGCCCAGTTCAACGCCACCGGCGACCCGCCCTGCAGCTTGAGCTTCGCCGCGGTCACGTGCTGCAGCAGGGCGCCGTCGGCCTCGGCGCCGACCGCGTCGATCACCACGTCCGCGCCCAGCCCCTCGGTCAGGTGCTTGAGGTGGCGCACCACGTCACCGTGCTCGGTGAAGCTGATCGTCTCGGCATGCGCGAACGTGCGCGCCTTGTCCAACCGGTAGTCGAGATGATCGACCACGATCACCCGGCCCGCGCCCATCAACCACGAGGAACGGGCCGCGAACAGCCCTACCGGCCCGGCCCCGAACACCACCACCACGTCACCCTCGACGATGTCACCCAGCTGGGCGCCGAAGTACCCGGTCGGCAGCGCGTCGGTGCACAGCACCGCGTCGTCGTCGTCCATCCAGTCCGGGATCAGTCCGGGCCCGACGTCTGCGAACGGCACGCGCACGTACTCCGCCTGTCCTCCGTCGTAGCCGCCGCAGGTGTGGGAGTACCCGTAGATCCCGCCCACCGCGGTCGCGTTGGGGTTGACGTTGTGGCAGTTCGAGTACAGGCCTCGGGCGCAGAAGAAGCAGGTTCCGCAGAACACGTTGAACGGCACCATCACCCGGTCCCCCACCGACAGGTTCTGCACCGACGGGCCGACCTCGTGGACCTCGCCGATGAACTCGTGGCCGAACGTGTGACCGACCCGGGTGTCCGGCATCATGCCGTGGTAGAGGTGCAGGTCCGACCCGCAGATCGCCGCACGGGTCACCCGCACGATCGCATCGTTGGGGTGCTCGATCGCGGGAACGTCCTTCTCCTCCACTCGGATCCGGTACGGACCGCGGTACACCATCGCGCGCATGCTGACTCCTGACCTCTCGGTGACGCTCGTCTGGGCCCGGCGCCGGACCGTGTGCCAACCAGCTCCGGGCCGGGGTCACCCATTACACGGGCCGAGCTCCACGCGCGGTATCGGCAGACCTGCCGATCTGCACCTCACCCGAGGTCGCGGGCCAGCGTCTCCGAGGGCAGCTCGCCGAACGCCTCGCGATAGGCGCGGGCGAACCGGCCCATGTGGACGAAGCCCCACTCGCGTGCCACCGCCTGGACCGTGGTGGACTCGCGGGCCGCCCGTCGGAGCGCCTCGTGGGTCCGGCGGAGCCGCACCTCGCGCACGTAGGTCATCGGCGGGATGCCGACGTCCCGGCTGAAGCCGTCCTGGAGCGCCCGGGCACTCAGGTGCACCTCGCCGGCGAGCCGGACCGTCGACCACGGCTCGGTGGGTCGGTCCTCGATGAGCCCGACCGCCGCCCTGATCGCGGCCCGGGGCGCCTGGCCGCGGTGGCCGAGGGCCGCCTCGCTGTAGTTGTGCGAGCACCGGAGCAGGAGCGTATCCATGACCAGCCCCTCGACGTGCCCGGCGGCGACCTCGTGCACGCGCCGGTCGTTCGGGTGGTCGATCTCCTCGGCGAGGAGCCTCGCGATGTGTGGCCACTGCCGGCCGACCGACGCCTGGGGGCTCGTGGTGAAGTCGAAGGTGAGTGGAGCACGGATGGAACGACCGAGCAGTCGCTCGAGCTCTGCCTCCAGGCCGGCCCGCGGGATCATCAGGCACAGCTGGACGCAGTCGCTGGACCAGGAGATCTCCGCCGGTTCCCCGGGAGAGAAGATCAGGCCGCGCCCCGGACCTCGCACGACCGGATCGCCCGAGCCCCGCCGGCTGGCGGCTCGCCCACGTAGGGGCGTGTTCACGTGGAAGTTCCGGGCGTCCGAGGTGCGGAGGCGCACCCGCCGGCCATGGGACAGCCGCCCGGCGGTGAGCACGCCCAGCTGCAGGGCCGCCACCTCCACCGCCAGCGGCGCACTGCCCCGCGACAGGTCGAGGCGGCTCGGCAGGTAGAGCTCCGAGATGACCTGTTCCGCTTCGTCGCGGTCGCTGGTCCGCCGCCGTGTGTACCCCGGGGGGCGGGGCACCGTGGTGCCACCCTGGACCTCGTCGTCGCCGTGCGGATGTGCTGCATGGCGGCCCGAGCCGCCGACCTTGTTCATCGTCCTTTTCCCGCGGCCACCAGCCGCACGCCGGAAACGTCCCGAGACTCCGTCCGTCCGCCGATCGGCGACGAATGCGGGCCCACGAAGGACCGGCGCCCCTTGATCTCCCGACTGCCATGGTACGGGACCGGTGTGCACCTGGTGCAGTCAGGCGACGGGGACGCCCCGTCCAGCACAGCCGGTCGAGCAGGATCCAGGGCCGCAGGAGCCGCGGCGCGCAGCCTGGTAGCCGGATCGCGCAGCATCTGCCCTGCAGCCCTGGTGCCAGGCGTCCGGGACACGATGATGGACGCGAGGGAGCCGCGAGTCCCTCACGGCGCCCTGTGCCCGCCCCATCGGGGGCAGGGCGCCCCCCTCGCGCGTTCACGTCAGCCCCCGTGGAGTCGAGATCGCTGCTGGAGGACGTACAGCAGCGCGAACGACGGGGTGATGATCGCGACGGCGACCACGATGACGATCGCCAGCGCATCGAGGGACGTCCGGGGTGCGGCCGCGGAGCCGATCGTGGTGTGCGTCCCCAGCAGGTACGGAGCCTGCGCCGCGACCCAGGCGAGGACCAACGCGGTCACCGCGACCCAGGACACGGCTCGGATGAGCCGAGGAGATGCTCGCCGGAGTAGCAACAACGCCGCGGTCCCGGCGGCGACGGAGCAGAGGGCCAGTGGCCACGCTCGCGTGAGCAGGTTGTCGAACAGCAGCGGCGCGTCTGCCCGTGCCACGACGAGCCCGACCAGGCTCACGACACCGGTCACGACGGCAGCCGCTCGAGCTCGGCGACCGAACCAGTCCTCGAGGTCCTGCTCGTGCGCCGCGTGCGCGTCCGCGGTGAGGAACACGGCCGCGAGGTAGGCGCAGACGGCCACCGCGAGCAGACCGCTCATCAGCGCGCTGGGGCTGAGCCAGCTCGAGAAGGGAGGCCCGTAGCCTCCGGCCGGCACCCGTCCCGATGCGATCGCTCCGGCCACGGTCCCGAAGGCGAACGGGGTGAGGACCGACGACGCCGAGAAGGCGAGTCCGGCCAACCGAGCATGCGGCGTCCGCCAGAGGACCTTGCGGAACGCGAAGCCGCTGCCCCGCAGCACGATCCCGAGGGCCGCGATCCCGAGCGGGACGTAGAGCGTCGTCATGACCGCGGCGAAGGCCTCGGGGAAGGCGGTCCACATCACCACGAGGCAGTAGATGAGCCAGGTGTGGTTGGCCTCCCAGACCGGTCCCACCGACGCGTCGATCCGCGCCCGGGCCTGCGCTCCGGTCTCCGGGCCGCCGGCGGTCAGGTCCCAGAACCCGGCGCCGAAGTCGGCCCCGCCGAACGCCGCGTACGCGAGGAGGCCGAGCACCAGGGCGGCGGCGACCACTGAGGCCATCACGCCGACTCGTCCGGTCCGGCGCAGGACGGTCCGGCCGGCGCCGCCGAGGGCCCGTACGGCACGTCGTCGGCGTCCCCGCCGCCGGAGCCGCGCCACCGCCGAGACATCGCTCGGAGGACGACCACGGTCACGGTGCCGACCGCGAGGTAGACGAGCAGGGTCGCGGTGAAGAACACCCACACCTGGCCGGAGCGCGTCACCGCCTGGTCGGTCTGCAGCAGCCCGACCACGGTCCACGGCTGACGCCCGACCTCGGTCACCACCCATCCGCTCTCCAGGCTGATCACCGAGACGACGCCGGCCACGCTGGCACATCGCAGGAAGCGACGGCTCGTCGGGAGCTCTCGTCGGCGGATCCGCAGATAGCCGTACCAGGCGGCCAGCGCCAGCAGTGCGAACCCCGTGCCCACCATGACGTCGAAGGCCAGGTGGACGGTCGTGACGATCCGGTCTGCCGGCCGCACCGCCGCGGGTATCGCGTCGAGCCCCCGGATCCGCGTCGAGGGACTGAAGCCGGACAGCAACGAGGCGCCGTCCGGGATCGAGACGCCGTACCGCACCTTCCCGTCGACCAGCGCACCGCCGAGCACCTCGGGAGCGTGGGTCGAGGTCGTGGTCGTCATCTCGATCGCGGCGAACTTCGCCGGCTCGTGGTGAAACACCTCCCGGGCCGCGACGTCGCCGACGTAGATCTGCACCGGGATCACCACCGCGGCAGTGGTGAACCCGATCAGGAAGCCGAGGCGGTGGTAGGAGTCGGTCCGGCCCTGGAGCATCGCCCGGGCGTACACGCCGCCGACGACGAAGCCGGCGACCACGTAGGCGGCCAGGAACATGTGCAGGGCCTCGTACCAGAAGGCACCGTTGAAGTAGACCTCCAGCGGCCGCACGTCCACGACCCGTCCATGGTCGAGCGTCACCCCGCCCGGCCGGTTCATCCAGGCGTTGGCCGCGACCACCGACGCCGTGCCCCCCAGCCCCGCGAGCGGGACGGGCACCCCCGACCAGAAGTGCGGCCACGGTCTCATCCGGTCCCAGCCGTAGATGTAGATCGCCACGAAGATCGCCTCGAGGAAGAAGAAGATCCCCTCCACGGCGAACGGCAGCCCGTAGGCCGCGCCGAAGCGGCCCATCAGGCCCGGCCACAGGAGTCCGAGCTCGAAGGACAGCACGGTCCCGGAGACCGCACCGACCGCGAAGAGCACCGCGGACACCTTCGACCAGCGCCGGGCGAGGAGCAGCGCATCGGCGTCGCCGCGGCGGAGCGCCCGGTAGTTCGCCACCAGCATCATGAACGTGAAGGCGACACCGAACGGCACGATGATGATGTGGAACCCGAGCGTGAAGGCCATCTGCTCCCGAGCGGGGAGGAGCTGGGTCGGATCACCGTGGAGGAGCACCGGCGCCGACCTGTTCCGGCTCGCGCGGCGGGCGGTCCGCCGGCCGCACGCCGCTCATGACTCCTCGATGATCGCGCTGATCCGTCGCGCCAGCTCGACGTCGAGGTCGGTGACCACACCGCGCGCGTGGGTCCAGACCCGGAACACGGTGCCGTCCGGACGGTCCTCGACCACGGCGTGGTGGTTCATCGCCTGCTCCTCGCGAGCGATCCGGTTGCGGAACTCCTCACCGATGCCCGGTGGCAGGTCGACGGTGCGCTCGAGGGCCCGGACGTCGCCGGTCCAGCCGGGCAGGGAGGCGAGCGCCGCAGCGACCTCGTCCGCGGTCAGGTCGGTCGGCTCGGGAAGCGCGGCGGTCGCAGCGCGGTCCGGTGGCGGACCGTCGCCGGGCGCGGCGAACAGCTCCGCGAAATCGTCGGGCAGCTGGCTGCGCACCGCCTCCGCCGTGGGGGCGTCCCGGTCGGCGAGGGCGGCCAGCACCGCTTGGGCGAGGAAGCGAGCCCGCTCCGGGGTGGTGTCGAGCTCGGACGCCACGGTCTGCAGGAACGGCGTCCTGCCCTGGTCGCGACGCAGCGGTGCCGATTCGCCCACCAACGTCGCCAGGTGCGAGGGCAGCGTCGACCCCAACGCGGCCCGGCTGGGACCGTCGAGCCGCCGGGCGACGCCCACGAGGACGCTCTCCGCCGGCCGCCGCGCCGTATCCGGAGGGTCGAGCCCCGCTCGCTCGGCGATTGCCTCGAGAAGTTCGCGATGTGCCACCACAGGTGCTCAGTCCTCTCGTCGGGGGTGAGGCGGTGCCGGTGCGACGCCGTGGGCGACGCGACGCCGGTCGTCTCATGCTCGACGGGGGTCCCGCGCTGGGCAATCGGTCGATCTACCGAGGCCCGGTCCTCACCGTCGGCCTGCCCTGCGGAGGTGGTCGTACGCCTGGCGGACCGCGATGGCGCCCTCACCGACGGCGGAGGCGACCCGCTTGATGGAGCCGCTGCGCACGTCACCGACCGCGAGAATGCCCGGCTCGGCGGTCTCGAAGCCGGCCGCGGAGCCGTTCTCGCCGCTGCCCGTCAGGATGTAGCCCTTCTCGTCCAGCGGGACCTGACCCTCGAGCCAGGAGGTGTGGGGCTCCGCGCCGATCAGCACGAACAGCGCGGTGGTGGGGACCTGGTGTCGATCGTCGTTCTCCAGGTCGCGGATCGTCACGGCTTCCAGCTTCTCGCTCCCGAGCAGCTCCGCCACCTCGCTGGTGCGCCAGACCGTGATCGCCGGGTCCTGCTCGATCCGGTCGATGAGGTAGCGGGACATGTCGCGGTTCAGGTCGCCGTGCCGGACCACGAGGTTGACGCCGGCGGCGTTCCTGGCCAGGAACAGGGCCGCCTGGCCGGCGGAGTTCCCGCCCCCCACGACGGTGACCGGGTCGCCCCGGCACAGTCGCGCCTCGAACTCGGTGGCGGCGTAGTACACGCTGGGGCCTTCGAGCCGGTCGATCCCGGGCACGTCGAGGCGCCGGTAGCGCACGCCGGTCGCGAGGATCACGGCGTGCGCCTCCACCTGGGCGCCGTCGGCGAGTCCGACGACGAAGTGGCCGTCGATGCGGTCGAGGGACCGGGCCTCCCCCGGGATCGTGAAGATCGCGCCGAACTTGCGGGCCTGGACCACGGCGCGGTCGGCGAGCTCGGCACCCGAGATCCCGGCCGGGAACCCGAGGTAGTTCTCGATCTGGGACGAGGTGCCGGCCTGCCCTCCCGTCGCCATCGCGTCCACCACCACCGTGGAGAGTCCTTCGCACGCCGCGGTCACCGCGGCGGCCAACCCGGCCGGACCGGCGCCGACCACCAGCACGTCGTGCGCGTCGCGGGGCGGCGCGTCCTCCCGCAGTCCCAGGAGCTCCGCGAGCTCGGTGTTGCTCGGGTTGCGCAGGACGGTCTGTCCCTTCCAGATCACGACGGGGGTCTGCTCAGGCGGGATGTCGAAGGCCCGCAGGGTCGACTCGGCGTCGGGATCCTCCTCCACGTCCTCCCAGCGGTACGGCACCCGGTTGCGGCTCGCGAAGTCCCTCAGCCGGCGGCTGTCGGGCGAGTAGCGGGACCCGATGATCTGAAGCCCCGCGCCGAGGTGGGCGTGGAGGTTGCGGCGCAGGATGAAGGCCCGCAGGATCAGGTCGCCCAGCACCGGGTCCCGGGTGACCGCCTCCTTGAGCCGGTCGAAGGGGATCTCGAGAGCGTCGACGTCGGTCTGGGCGACGGCGGTGACGTAGACGGCCTGGCCGGTCAGCATCGACAGGTCGCCCACGAACCGACCGCGGGCGTGGACGGCGATCACCCGCGACTCCACCCCGGGTCCGTCCTCCTGCAGCACCACGACCCGGCCGTCCAGCACGACGAACACGCCGCAGTCGCGATCACCCTCGCAGAACAGCGTCGATCCCCGGGGCAGGCTCCTCCGCTCGGCGTACCGCGAGAGCAACATGATCTGGTCGTCCGTGAGCCGCGGGTAGGCGCCGGCCGTGTCCGGGGTCTCGGGCAGGTCCGGCAGCTCGAGCTCAGACGAACTGCTCGTCGGCATAGCACCACCTCCAGTCCTCCCCCGGCTCGATGGAGCGCACGATGACGTGACCGGTGCTGGCCGCGTGAGCGCGCGCGTGGCGCATCGGCGAGGAGTCGCAACAGCCGACCACACCGCAGGTGAGGCACTGCCGCAGGTGCACCCACGGCGTGCCCAGGCGCAGGCACTCCTCGCAGCCCGGCGTCCTCGGCGGGCCGACCGGCCGGATGATCGGCAGGTGCGGGTCCGGGACGGCGCGGCCGGGGAACATGGTCATCGCCGGCCCTCCGGCGTGGACTGGTCGTCCCCGGTGGGCGCCGCCTCGGCCGGGGGCAGGTGCTCGGTGAGCCACGACCGCAGCGAGGGTGCGGGCGCGGCGCCGATCTGCTTGTCCACCACCTTCCCGTGGTCCAAGAGGACCAGCGTCGGGATCGCCTGGACCTCGAACCGGCGGCTCACCTCCGGCGCCTCGTCCGCGTTGACCTTCACCAGCTTCAGCGCGCCCGCGAACTCCGTCGCCAGCTGTTCCAGCACCGGACTGACCATGCGGCAGGGGCCGCACCACGGCGCCCACACGTCCACGAGCACCGGGACGGTCGCGTCGTCGGCCACGGCGGGGAAGTCGGCGTCGGAGGTGTCGACCACCCACGGCAGCGGGCTCCCGCAGTTGCCACACCGGGGTGCGCCGTCCGCGGCGGCGGGCACTCGGTTCTTCGTGCTGCACGTGGGGCACACCACGACCGTGGCCGGGCCTTTCGTCGTCGTGCTCATGCCACTGCTCTCCTCTGGTCGTCGGGTGGGCTCACCAGGACCGTGAGGTCACCGTCGTGGACGTCGACCACCAGGGTCGAGCCCTCGGGCAGGTCGCCGCCGAGCAGCGCGCGCGCGACGCGCGTCTCGACCTCGCGGGCGATGAACCTCCGCAGGGGACGAGCGCCGTACGCCGGGTCGAAGCCCTGCTCCGCCAGGAACCGCCGGGCGTCCTCCGTGACCTCCAGCGTCATCCCCTGCGCCGCCAGCCGCTCTCGCAGCTCGTCGAGCTGGAGATCGGCGATGCGCTCGATCTCGGTGAACGTCAGCGGCTTGAACAGCACGATCTCGTCGATCCGGTTCAAGAACTCCGGCCGGAAGTGGGATCGCAGGGCCGCCATCACCTGGGCACGGGCGTCGGACTTCACCTCCCCGTCCGGCGTGACCCCGTCGAGCAGGTACTCCGACCCGAGGTTGGACGTCATGATGATGACGGTGTTGCGGAAGTCGACCGTGCGGCCGTGGGAGTCGGTGAGTCGGCCGTCGTCGAGCACCTGGAGCAGGGTGTTGAACACGTCGGGATGGGCCTTCTCGATCTCGTCGAGCAGGACCACCGAGTAGTGCTTGCGCCGGACGGCCTCGGTGAGCTGGCCGCCCTCCTCGAACCCCACGTAGCCCGGCGGAGCTCCGACCAGCCGGCTCACCGTGTGCCGCTCCTGGTACTCGCTCATGTCGATGCGGACGATGTTCTCCTCGCTGTCGAAGAGCGCCTCCGCGAGCGCCTTGGCGAGCTCGGTCTTCCCCACGCCGGTGGGTCCGAGGAAGACGAAGGAGCCGATCGGGCGCGTCGGGTCCTTGATGCCGGACCTGGCTCGCACGATGGCGTCGGTCACCAGCCGAACTGCCTCGTCCTGACCGATCACCCGCTCGTGGAGCACGTCGTCGAGGCGGAGGATCTTCTGCCGCTCTCCCTCCTGGAGGCGGGTCACCGGGATGCCGGTCCACCGGGCCACCACGTCGGCGATCTCGTCGGCGGTGACGACCTCGCGCAGCAGGCGCCGCGCGCCCTGCTTGGCCTCGAGTCTCTCCTCGGCCGCCGCGAGACGTCGTTCGAGCTCGGGTAGCCGGCCGTGCCGCAGGCTCGCGGCGCGGTTCAGGTCGTACTCCCGCTCGGCCCGCTCGCTCTCGGACCGGACCTGCTCGATCTCCTGACGCAGGGCCTGGACCTCGCGGAGCGCCTGGCGCTCCGCCTCCCACTGGGCGCGCAGGGCATCGGCCTCGGCCTTGAGGTCGGCCAGCTCCTTGCGCAGCTCCTCGAGGCGGCGCTTGCTGGGCTGGTCGGTCTCCTGGGCGAGCGCGGCCTCCTCGATCTCCAGACGGGTCACCCGGCGGGTGAGCTCGTCGAGCTCGGCGGGCATCGAGTCGATCTCGGTCCGGAGCATCGCGCAGGCCTCGTCGACCAGGTCGATGGCCTTGTCGGGCAGGAACCGGTCCGAGATGTAGCGGTGGCTCAGCGTGACCGCGGCGACCAGGGCACCGTCGTGGATCTTGACGCCGTGGAACACCTCGAACCGCTCGCGCAGACCCCGGAGGATCGACAAGGCGTCCTCCACGCTGGGCTCGTCGACCACGACCGGCTGGAACCGCCGCTCGAGCGCCGCGTCCTTCTCGATGTGGCTGCGGTACTCGTCGAGCGTCGTGGCCCCGATCATGTGCAGCTCCCCCCGGGCGAGCATGGGCTTCAGCATCTGACCCGCGTCCATCGCGCCTTCCGACGCGCCCGCCCCGACGACGGTGTGCAGCTCGTCGACGAACAGCAGGATCCTGCCCTCGGCGGCCAGCACCTCGTTCAGGACGGCCTTGAGCCGCTCCTCGAACTCGCCGCGGTACTTCGCACCCGCGACGAGGGCACCCATGTCCAGGGCGAAGACGGTCTTGTCACGCAGTCCCTCGGGCACGTCCCCGTGATGGATCCGCTGCGCCAGGCCCTCCACGATCGCCGTCTTGCCCACCCCGGGCTCCCCGATCAGGACCGGGTTGTTCTTGCTCTTGCGCGAGAGGATCTGGACGGTGCGGCGGATCTCGGAGTCCCGGCCGATCACCGGCTCCAGCCGGCCGGCCGCCGCGTCCGCGACCAGGTCCCGACCGTACTTGGCGAGCGCCTCGTAGGTGCCTTCCGGCGTCGCGGACGTGACTCGCTGGGAGCCGCGCACCTCGGTCAGCGTCTGCAGGAAGGAGTCGCGGGTCACGCCGTGCTGCGCGAGGATCCGGCCGGCCGCCGAGCCGGACCCCTCGTCGAGGAGCGCGGCCACCAGGTGCTCGACGGAGACGTACTCGTCCTTCAGCCGGCGGGCCTCCTGCTCGGCCGCCTCGAGGACCCGGTTCAGCCTCGCGGTGACGTACACCTTCCCGGTCTCGGCGCCGGAGCCGGTGACCCGAGGGCGCCTGGACAGCTCCGCCTCCAGGTCCTCGCGCAGCCGATCGACGTCGGCGCCCGCCCGGCCCAGCAGCGGTGGGACCAGCCCCTCGGCCTGGTCCAGCAGCGCCAGCAGCAGGTGCTCGCCGTCCACCTCCTGGTGGCCGAACCGGAGCGCCTTGGTCTGGGCGTCGTGCAGTGCTTCCTGCGACTTCTGCGTGAGTCGGTTCAGGTCCATCGGACTCCCCTGTCTGAGAGTGGGTGTCGCTGGGATCTCTCCAGGTCGGAGATGCGGGCCAGCAGGTCCATCACCAGCCCGAGCGACGCGTACGTGAGGTTCAGCCGCAGGTGCAGCCGCTGCACCGTCGCCATCTCCCGGACCTGCGACGGGTCGAACCAGAGGTTGCCCTCGGCGTCCCGCGTGATCTCCAGCAGGCCGAGCGCGACCAGGCGGCGGACCAGGTCGGGGTGCACGCCGGTGATCCGGGCGTAGCTGTCCAGGCTCAGCCGGTGCGGGCGCGCGAGCGGCCACCTCGTGCCGGTCGGCGTGCCGCTGGTCGTGCCGGTGGTCGTGCCGGTGGTCGTGTCGGTCATCGTGGACTCCTCAGGTCGACGGTCGAAACCTTGCGCCACCGCTCCAGCAGCTCGCGTTCCTCCACCGACGGTGAGGCAGGCACCTTGATCTGGGCTTCGGCGTACAGGTCACCGGGCGTGCCCCGGCTGTTCGGCAGTCCCCGGCCCTTCAGCCGGAGCCGGCGGTGGCTGGACGTGCCGGCCGGTACGGTCACGGTGGCAGGACCACCGGGCGTCTCGATGTCGACGCTCGAGCCGAGCGTGGCCTCCCAGGGGGCCAGGGGCATCAGCAGGTGCACGTCTCGGCCTTCGAGCCGATAGCGCGGGTGGGGTGCGATGCGGACGACGAGGTACAGGTCGCCGGGCTCGCCGCCGCCGGATCCCTCACCCCCCTGGCCGCGCAGGCGGATCCGCTGGCCGTCCACGACGCCCGCCGGGATAGTCACGTCGATGGTGCGGGGCCCGTCGCTCCCCGAGACGGTCAGGGTTCGTCGGGCTCCGCGGTAGGCCTCCTCGACGGTCACCTCCACCTCCGTCTCGTGGTCGGATCCGGAGACCGGTCCCCAGCCACCCCGACCGCGGCCGCGAGCACCGAAGATGCCGCCGAGGAGGTCCTCGAGGTCCACGTCGTCGCCGGAGCTCGTGTACCGGAACCCGCCCCCGGGACCGGCCCCGCCCCAGCCGCTCGACCGCCCGGCGCCGGCACCGGCGTACTCCCGCGCGCGGCGGTAGGCGTCCGGGTCGACGTCGGGACCCACGCGCCGGAAGTCCGGCCCGAACGCGTCGTACCGCTTGCGCTGGTCGGGGTCGGAGAGCACGTCGTACGCCTCGGAGAGCTCCTTGAAGCTCTCCTCCGCTCCGGGATCCTTGTTGACGTCGGGGTGGAGCTTGCGGGCGCGCTTGCGGTAGGCGCGCTGGATCTCCGACTGGTCGGCATCGCGGGAAACCCCGAGGATCTCGTAGGCGTCCCGAGCCATCACGCGGTCCTGGTCGCCACGACGACGGACGCCGGACGGAGGATCCCGTCGTCGGGTCCGTATCCGGGACGGACGACGTGGGCGACGGTGCCGGGGACGAGATCGTCGGCGGTGACGGTGCTGACGGCTTCGTGGTGGGCCGGGTCGAAGGCCTTGCCGGTCTCGTCGTCGCGGCGGGGGTAGCCCAGGTCCGCCAGGACGGAGAGTGCCTGTTGGTGCACCGCACGCACGCCCTCGACGATCTGGTCGGGCGCCGAGGACGCGTGCTCGAGGGCACGCTCGAGGTTGTCGAGGACCGGCAGCCAGCGGCCGGCCACCGACGCCCGCTCCTGCTCGCGGGCGCGGATCACGTCCTGGGCGCACCGCTTGCGGAAGTTGTCCAGCTCCGCGGCGGTCCGGCGCCAGGAGTCCTCGAGCTCGGCGATCCGCTTCTCGGTGTCGGCAGCGCTGTCCACGACGTCCTCGCCGCTGGACTCGGGCTCGTGGTCGCGTGGTTCGGACATGACGGTGGCGGTCAGCGTGTCGTGAAGTCGGCGTCGATGACGTCGTCGGAGTCGTCGGCCCCTGCGGCCTGCCCCGAGGATCCGGCCTGTTGGCCCGTGGATCCGTCGGCTCCACCGCGGGCCGACGTGCTGAGGACCTGGGCCATCTGGTGCAGCTCGCCGGTGAGGGACCGCAGGCGGTCGATGGGTGCCTGCTCGTCGAGGGCCGTGCGCGCTTCGCTGATCAGCATCTCGGCCCGGGCGCGGTCGTGCTCGGCGACGGCGTCCCCGGCCTGCTCGAGCTGGCGCTGCACCTGGTAGGTCACGGAGTCGAGCTCGTTGCGGGCGTCGACGAGCTGCCGGAGCTGGGCGTCCTCGCTCCGGTGCGTCTCGGCGTCCGAGACCATGCGGTCGACCTCCTCCTGGGAGAGGGTCGAGGTCTCGCTGATGGTGACCTCCTGCTCGGCACCGGTGTCCTTGTCCTTGGCCGACACGTGCAGGATGCCGTTGGCGTCGATGTCGAAGGTCACCTCGATCTGGGGCTCGCCCCGCGGCGCGGGCCGGATGTTCTCCAGCCGGAACCGGGCGAGCGCCCGGTTGTCGCTCGCGCGCTCCCGCTCGCCCTGGAGGACCACCACGTCCACGGCCCCCTGGTTGTCCTCAGCGGTGCTGAAGACCTCGGTGCGCCGCGCCGGGATCGTGGTGTTGCGCTCGATGACCTTGGTCATCACCCCGCCCTGCGTCTCCAGACCCAGCGACAGCGGGGTGACGTCCAGGAGCAGGACGTCCTGCACGTCCCCCTTGATGATCGCCGCCTGGACAGCGGCGCCGAGGGCGACCACCTCGTCCGGGTTGACGGTCATGTTGGGTTCCTTGCCGCCGGTCAAGCGGCGCACCAGGCTCTGCACCGCAGGGATGCGCGTCGAGCCACCGACGAGGATGACCTCGTCGATGTCGTCCTCGGTGACCTTCGCGTCGCCCATGGCCTGCTTCACCGGACCCAGGCAACGTTCGACGAGGTCTGCGGTGAGCTGCTCGAACGTGGAACGCATCAGGTTGACGTTGAGGTGCTTGGGGCCGGAGGCGTCGGCGGTCACGAACGGGAGGTTCACCGACGTCTGCGTGACGGACGACAGCTCCACCTTGGCCTTCTCGGCGGCCTCGAACAGGCGCTGCAGGGCTTGCGGGTCCTGCCGCAGGTCGATGCCGTTCTCCTTCTTGAACTCGTCGGCGAGGTGGTCGACGATGCGCCGGTCGAAGTCGTCGCCACCGAGGTGGGTGTCGCCTGCCGTGGACCGCACCTCCACGACGCCCTCCCCGACGGTCAGGACGCTGACGTCGAACGTGCCGCCGCCGAGGTCGAAGACGAGGATGGTCTCGTTCTCGAGCCGGTCCATCCCGTACGCGAGGGCAGCGGCCGTGGGCTCGTTGATGATCCGGAGCACCTCGAGGCCGGCGATCCTGCCCGCATCCTTGGTGGCCTGCCGTTGGGCGTCGTTGAAGTGAGCCGGCACGGTGATGACCGCTTCGGTCACCCGTTCGCCGAGCGTCCGGCCGGCGTCGTCGGCCAGCTTGCGCAGGATCTGGGCAGAGATCTCCTCCGGGGCGTAGAGCTTCCCGTGGACCGAGAAGCGGACTGCCCCGTCCGGTCCGGCCACGACGTCGTACGAGACCGCTTGGAGCTCGCTCTGCACCTCGTCGTACTTCCGCCCGATGAACCGCTTGGCCGAGTAGATCGTGCCCTTGGGGTTCAGGATCGCCTGGCGCCGGGCCATCTGGCCCACCAGCCGCTCGCCGTTCTCCAGGAAGGCGACGACGGAGGGGGTGGTCCGGTTTCCCTCAGCGTTGGGGACGACCTCGGGCTGACCGCCCTCCATCGCCGCGATCACCGAGTTCGTCGTTCCCAGGTCGATGCCGACAGCCCTGCCCATGAAGCTCTCCGTTCGCTCGGTACGGACCAGCCGGGCGCGCGGTGCACGGCACAGGAGCCGGTGATCGGCTCATCGGGGTGATCGCCGTTGTGGCGCGCGGTGTCCGGTGGTTGAACCTCCATTGCACCGACCGGGCCCGGGTCCTGCTATCGGCAGAACTGCCCATAGCGGGCTCGGGCCCGGCTCGCGGGCCGTTCTGGGTCGATCTGCCGATAGCAGGACCGGGAGCCGACCTGCTGCCATGGGCCCACTCGTTCCGTCGCGGCGACGGCCGCGGGTCTCCCGAGGAGGAACCTCATGCGCATCGGCCTCATCGCCCCGCCGGGGATCCCCGTGCCTCCTCCCGCCTACGGCGGCACCGAGTCCGTGATCGACCGCTTGGCCCGCGGGCTGGCTCGCGCCGGTCACGACGTGCTGCTCGCCGCGGCAGCGAACAGCACGTGCCCGGTGCCGCGGGTCGCCGGCACCGACGAGGCCGGCGACTCGGCACCGGTGTGTGCCGCCACGACCGCCGACCTGCGCCACGTCATCACCAGCTACGCCGCCCTGGCCGACGTGGACGTCGTGCACGACCACACCCTGGTCGGTCCCCTCTACGGGCACCCTCCGGTGTCCATGCCCGTGGTGACCACCGCCCACGGCCCCTTCGACGCGATTCTCGGGCCCGTGTACCGCGCGATGCGAGGGGTTGCCCTCGTGGCCATCTCGCACCACCAGGCGGCCACCGCGGACGGCGTCACCGTGGCCGGTGTGATCCACCACGGCCTGGACGTGAGCTCCGTGCCCGAGGGCCGCGGGACCGGAGGGTATGCGAGCTTCCTGGGCCGCATGTCCCCGGAGAAGGGTCCCCGGGAAGCCGTGCTGGTCGCCCGAGGCGCGGGCATCCCGCTCCGGATGGCCGCCAAGCTCCGCGAGCCGGCCGAGCGCGACTACTTCGACGCGGAGGTCAAGCCGCTGCTGTGCTCCGAGGTCGAGTTCCTCGGCGAGCTCGACCACGCCGAGAAGCTGGAGCTCGTCGGCGACTCCGTCGCCTTGGTGAACCCCATGCAGTGGGCCGAGCCGTTCGGCCTGGTGATGATCGAGGCGCTCGCCACCGGCACCCCCGTCGTCGCCACCCCGGTGGGCTCGGCGCCCGAGCTCGTCGACGACGGCGTCACCGGCTATCTGCGCACGGACGTCCCCGAGCTGGCCGCGGCGCTCATGGACGCGGCAGAGCTCGACCGCGCGACCTGTCGTGCCGTCGCCGCCAGCCGCTTCAGCAGCGACCGGATGGTCGCCGCGCACGTCCGGCTCTACGAGGAGCTCCTGTCCGGCCGGGCGCCGCGCTACCCGCCGCCCCGCCCAGCGGCGATCGCGACGCCGGCCGTGAAGCAGCCGAGCGCGTCCCTCCACCAGTCCCCATGAGCCGCTGCGCGGTGCCCGATCTCCGTGCGGCGGCCTATCCACGATGGGGCGAGGAGCTGGCGTCGCCGAGCTGGGGCCGCAGCTGCCCGCCCCTGTCGACGTCGACCAGGCCGCGCCCGAAGGCGTCGATGCGGCCCCAGCGGCCGGGAATGTCGAGCAGCTCGATCCGGCCGATGCCGACGGGAAGCGCGGGGTCGACGATCAGGTGGTCACCCATGGGCTCGAGGCCCAGCATCGTCCGCAGGAGGAGCAGCGGCGCACCGGTCGACCACGCCTGCGGACTGCAGGCCGTGGGGTACCGGACCGGGTACCGGGTCTGGGTGCGGTCGTAGCCGCCGAACGCCTCCGGCAGCCGGCCGTGGTAGAAGTCCGCCGCGTCCAGGATGCCGGCGGCGACCCGTGCGGCCTCGGACTTGAACCCGTAGCGGCGCAGGCCCCAGGCGGCGAACGAGTTGTCGAAGGGCCAGATGGTGCCCACGTGGTAGCCGATCGGGTTGTACCTCGCCTCACCCTCGGCCAGCGTACGTATGCCCCACCCGGAGAAGAGACGTGGCCCGAGGAGGTGCTCGGCGATCGCCGGCGCCCTGTCGGTGTCGACGATGCCGCTCCAGAGCAGGTGACCGATGTTGGAGGACAGGGCGTCCACCTGGCTCCCGTCGGCGTCGAGCGCCAACGCGTAGTACTGCCCGTCCTCGACCCAGAAGTCCCGGTTGAACCGGGTCTTCAGGTCGGCTGCCTGCCGCTCGAGCTCGTCGGCGTAGGCGGCGTCGTTCCAGAACAGCCGAGCAAGGCGAGCCCCTCGCAGCTTGGCGTCGTAGGCGTAGCCCTGCAGCTCGCACGTCGCCCTTGGGAACCCCGGCAGCCGGCCGTCGCGGTAGCAGATCGAGTCCCACGAGTCCTTCCAGCACTGGTTCTCCAGGCCGGTCTCCTCGTTCCGTGTGCGGTAGGAGACGTAGCCGTTGTCCTGCAGGTCGGCGTAGTCGTCGATCCACCGCAGGGCGGCACGCGACTCCATCTCGAACTCGCGCACGAGGTCGGCGTCGCCGGTCCATCGTTCGTACTCGTCCATCAGGACGACGTACAAGGGCGTGGCGTCGACGCTGCCGTAGTACGGCGAGTGCGGCCGCTCCTGGAACGCGGTCAGCTCGCCGTAGCGCACCTCGTGCAGGATGCGGCCGGGATCCTCGTCGCGGAAGTCGTCCACCCGGTTCCCCTGCCAGTCGCCCAGGACCCGCAACGTCGTCGCCGCGAGCCCCGGGTTGAACGGGAGCGCCTGCAGGCTGGTGAGGATGCTGTCCCGGCCGAACAGCGTCATGAACCAGGGCAGTCCCGCTGCCGGAAGACCCTGCGCGTTCGCGATCAGCGGCGAGAACCGCAGGGCCCCCAGGTCGACCAGGCTGCGCCGGTACGTCGCGGCGAGCGAGTCCCAGTCGCAGGTGAGGCGCGGCGCGTCGGCGATCCATTCCTCCAGGTCCGCCAGCGCCGCTCGTCCTGCATCGTCGGCCGGCGCCCGGGACATGAGCGGACGCCCCCCAGGACCGACGGTCGCCACCCGGACGTCGAGGTCGGTGGACCAGGAGCCGTGCGGCCCCACCACGAAGGAGAACTGGAGGCCCCTGTCGTCCACCTCGGCCGGTTGGGTCGAGGAGACGGTGGTGCTTCGGCGGAAGCTCTCGCGCGCGTAGGTCATCACCAGCTCTCCCCCGATGGCGTCGACCGAGTGCGTCCCCTTCTTCTCCAAGGCGTCCTTGACCTCGAACAGGTCCGCGAAGTCGGCGGCAGCCTCGACCCGGACGGTCAGCTCGGCCGGCTCCACGTCGTGGTTGAGGACCGTGAGCTGCTCCCGGAAGCCGGCGGTGACCGCGCGCTGACGGATCACCGTGATCTTCGCGTCGGTGTAGACGGTGTCCGAACCCGGCACCAGGAAGAACCGTGTCTCGAAGTAGTGGAGGTCGTCGGTGGACAGAGCGGTGAGCCGCTCGCCGTTCACCGTCAGCACCCAGCGGGACAGGAACCGTGTGTCGAGCGCGAACAGTCCGGACGGATCGGAAGCAGTGGCCTGGATGTCACCCTGCGCGTCGCTGACCACGAAGGTGTTGCCGTCGAGGATCTGGACGCGCTCCTCAGCCATCTGGTCCGCGCCCTTCGGGGAGGTGGTTGCGTCCGACCGCGGCAGCCCGCTGCCGGGGGAACAGCCGCTGCGCCAGCACCATCAGCTCCGGGTCGCCCTCGACCGTCGCCGCGCCGCGCAGCAGCGCAGCCAGCGCACTGGTCCGGCCGCGGACGACGTCGTCGCACACGGCGTGCGCAGCGGTGATGACGCAGTCGGCGGGCTCGTCGCTCAGTGACACCCGGATGTCGCCGTGGTCGATCCTGACCAGCCGGTGCTCGGTCCGGTCGCTGTGGAGGATGTCCCAGCGCAGCGTCGCCCGGAGCCTGATCAGCATCGGCTCGTGCCCCCGCCGACTCAGCCCATCGAAGAACTCAGCGGTCGCGTCCGTCATCGAGAGTGCTCCCCTTCGGTCTGCGGTTCGGCGGATGTCGGCGAGCGGTGGCGCGCCGACATCCGCCGACGGAGGCGGTCGGCCCTCCTCCGGTGTCGGCGGCCTACCGGGCCGCTGCGAACTCCTGCACGATGCGTTCGCAGAACGCCGGGAGGTCGTCCGGCGACCTGCTCGTCGTGATGTTGCCGTCGGTGACCACCTCCTCGTCGACGACCTCCGCGCCGGCGTTGCGCAGGTCGGTGCGCACGCTGGGCCACGACGTCAGCCGGCGGCCACGGGCGACGTCGGCCTCGACGAAGTTCCACGGACCGTGACAGATCGAGGCGACCGGCTTGCCCGACTGCACGAAGTCCCGGACGAACTGGACCGCGGTGGGCTCCATCCGCAGCTTGTCCGGGTTCACCGTCCCGCCGGGCAGCAGCAGCGCGTCGAAGTCGTCGGGCGAGACGTCGCCGACGAGGCCGTCGACGGGGAAGGTTCCGGCGTCCTCCAGGTCGAACTGGCGCGCGGCGATCTCACCGGTCTTGATCGACAGCAACGTGGTCTGTGCGCCGGCTTCGTCCAGCGCCTGGCGGGGCTGCTCGAGCTCCACCCGCTCCACTCCGTCGGCGGCCAGGATCGCGACCCGGCGTCCGCTCAGCTCGCCGGCCATGTCAGGCACCTGCCCCTGCCATGTCGGGGTGCAGGACGACCTTCGTCCAGCCGTCGTCGCGGTTGTCGAAGTGCTCGTAGCCCTCGGCGGCCTGGTCCAGCGGCAGCTCGTGGCTGACGATCCAGGACGGCTTGGCCTTGCCGCCGGCGACGAGGTCGCGCAGCGCGCGGTTGTACTTCTTGACCGGACACTGCCCGGTGCCCATCTTCTGGCCCCGGAACCAGTGCTCTCCGTAGTCGAAGGCGACGACCCCCTCCTTGTACAGCTGGTCCGGCGAACCCGGATCCTGCGGGACGAAGACGCCGACCACGCCGATCTGTCCGGTGAACCGCACCGACTTGACCAGCTTGTTGAGCGTCTCGTTGGGGTGCTCGTGGCCCTGGGTGTCGTGCGCCTGGTACCCCACGCACTCGCAGCCGTTGTCGGCCCCCAAGCCCATGGTCATCTCGTTGACCGCCTCGACCGGGTCGACCTTGGAGTCGTCGATCGCGATGGCGCCGATCTCCTCGGCCAGCCGCAGCCGGTCGGGGTGCCGGTCGACCACCATCACCCGGCCCGCGCCCTTGATCACCGCGGAGTAGGCCGCCATCAGCCCAACCGGGCCGGCGCCGTAGATGACCGTCTGGTCACCGGGCTTCACGCCGGCCATCTCGGTGGCGTGGTACCCGGTCGGGAAGATGTCGGCGAGCATCACGTAGTCGGTCTGCTTCTCCTCGGCGTCCTCACCCAGGCGCAGGCAGTTGAAGTCGCCCCACGGCACTCGGAGCAGCTCCGCCTGTCCCCCGGCCCACGGGCCCATGTCGGCGAAGCCGTACGCCGCGCCGGCCCAGTTGGGCACCGGCTGGGCGGTCAGGCAGTAGTTGGTCAGGCCCCGTTCGCAGTTCTTGCAGTGCCCACAGGCGACGTTGAACGGCAGGACGACGTACTCCCCCACCTGCACCTTGTCGACGCCGTTGCCGACCTCGACCACGCGTCCCAGGTTCTCGTGCCCGAACCAGCGACCTGGCTCGAAGTCGGTCCTGCCTTCGTACATGTGGAGGTCCGAGCCGCAGATGTTGGTCGACGTGATCTGCACCAGAACGTCGGTCGGCCGCTCGATCCGCGCGTCCGGCACGTCCTTGACGCTGACCTGCCGCGGGCCGTCGTACACCACTGCCTTCATGCTGCCTCCTCGTCGTCGAAGTCGTCCACCGCCCGCCCGAGCGGCGCTCTGCCATTACACGGGCGCACACCGCCGGGCGGTATCGGCAGACATGCCGATTCCGCCCGGTGGGCAGCGTCGGCGAGTCACACCGCTTGCGGGTCGCCGCTCTGGGTACCGCAGCCTCGCGCCACGGTCTCGACCAGCCACGGCCGACGACAGGGTCCACACACCCGGCCGCGGATCGCCGAAGGAGGGACGTCATGCGCACGGATCCGCCCGTCGCCCAGCTGCTCGAGATCGCCGCTTCCGCGGTTCCGTTGCTGGAGCGGGCTCGAGGCCTCGTGGAGACCCTGGACGGCTGGCTCGCCGCCGACGCCATCTGGCTCACGCTCTCCGATCCCGGTTCCAAGGTCTACGCGACCGTGGGGAGCACCGGGCTCGAACAGCCCGTCCTCGACTACCTGGGCCGTCAGGCCGTGGCCCGCGAGACCCAGCTGGCCGGCCTCCACCGGAACCGGCCCCCGGTCAGCGTGACGGAGCTCCCGGTCCCGATGGAGGAGCTCCCCACGTGGGCGGACTGCCTCATCCCGACCGGGTTCCGAGAAGGCCTGGGCGTGCCGATCCTCGAGCCCCGGGGACCGTACCTGGGCATGCTCAGCCTGCTGTTCGCCAGCGGAGAGCCACCGTCCGGTGCGCTGCGCGACCGTCTCGGCCAGCTCGCGCCGCTGATCGCGCGCGGTATCTCACCGATGCGCTCGATGCTGGCCACCGCGCGTCTGGTGCAGGGGGCGACCTCGGGGGTGGTCCTGCTCCGCGACGGCACCAGCTACACCCTCCCCGGGCTCGACGACCATCCGCTGCTGGCCGCGGACTCCCTGGCGGTCGAGATCGCTCGACGGACGCTCGTTGCCGGCCAGGAGTACCGATCCTTCCTGTGGCCGGCGGACGGCGACTCGGGCACGACCGGTCACGCGCGCCTGACGGTGCTGACAGCGACCGACGTGCCGGCCTTCGTGCTGGGCACGGTCCTGGTGACGCCCGAGGCGGACTGCCGAGGCCTGACGCCGCGCGAGCTGGAAGTGCTCGGACTGCTGGTGGAAGGCCGGTCGAACCAGCAGATCGCCCGACGGCTCACCATCGCCCTGCGGACCGTGGCCGCCCACGTGGAGCACATCCTGCACAAGATGGACGTGCCGACGCGGACGCTCGCCGCGGTCCGGGCCGAGCGGGAGGGTTGCCACGTGCCCCCGCCGCCGCGACCGCGGTCGCGGCGCTGACCCCTCGACCACCGCCCGGGGCGCACCCGGCGAGGGAGCTCAGTCCCACAGAGCCGGGGGCAGGTAAAGGCCCTCACGGGCCGCATGCTGCACCAGAGCTGCCGTCGACCGCAGCGCGAGGCGACGGGCCAGGTCCTCGGCGGAGCGAGCGGGATCGGACAGGCCCAGAGCGGCCCGGATCCGGTCGTCGTCCCAGCCCTCGACCAGCGCGCCGAGCAGCCGCACGTCCGACCGCGCCAGGTCCGCTGCCCCACCCGCGGGGCGGACGAGCGCGAGCGCGCAGAGGTGGTCGGCCGTCTCGTCTCGGCAGTCCAGCACACCGACCCGCAGCAGGGTCCCCGCCCACACGGCCAGGAAGGCCGAGGCCGACCCCGGAGCGCACGCATGCCGACGCGCCACGACCAACGCCGCAGACCCCTCGGCCAGCAGTGGGTGGGTGGGCAGACCGGGCACGGGCAGGCCATGGCCGGCCCGGGTGATCACGGTTCCGCCGATCGCGTCGCCGGTCAGCTCGGCCGCCTCGGCAAAGGACGGCAGCCGGTCCAGGGCCACGGCGATGATCGGCCGGAGACCGGCGAGAAGACCGACGTACGACGCGGTCCGCTGGGCGGGGTCGGTGGTGAGCACGGTCAGGAGGCCCAGGTGACGTCCGTCGTCGGCGAACAGCCCCATGGCCACGCCGTCGTGGAAGCCGGCAGGGAGCAGGTACTCCCCCCAGGCGACCGTCTCCGGAAGCGGGACGGGG
This sequence comes from Nocardioides aquiterrae, assembly GCF_039526625.1. Lineage (NCBI taxonomy): Bacteria > Bacillati > Actinomycetota > Actinomycetes > Propionibacteriales > Nocardioidaceae > Nocardioides > Nocardioides aquiterrae. The sequence goes on along the minus strand of NZ_BAAAJE010000015.1, from coordinate 93,930 downwards.
AGTGCCGATGCCGGCACCGGGTGCCGGTACCGGTTCAGCCCGAGCTGCTCGAGCTCGTCGTCGGCGTACGGGTGCGCGAAGTAGCGGACCAACGAGGCGGTGTCGCCGTCGCTGCCGACCCGACGATGGACGCGCGTCTCCGGGTCCCGCACCCCGATCCAGGCAGCGGTGTACGGAACCACCTCACGCAGGCACGCCAGCAGTGCGTCCGCGCGCTGCGGGACGCTGCCCGCCTGTGTCGCGACCAGCGCCATCTCGGCGTGCAGCGACCTGGTTGCGCTCAACAATGGGAGCCTCGCTTCGGCTACCGGCTGACGGCTTCCCGGGCCGGCGGCCGGGACGGCCGCTCTGCCCGTCTGGTCGTACACCGTAGGTCGGGACCCGCGCGGGCGCAAAGGGCGTCCCGCCCGCTATCGGCCATCCTGCCGATGGCGGACGGGTCGCCGCACCGGGCCTCCGAGGCCGCCCGCCCCACGTCGTGGACTGCTCGTCGACGGGCCGACGCCGACGAACTGCTCGCGAGGGCGATGCCGGCGTCCGGCCACCGGATGCACTAGGAGGAAGGTCGCGCCGTGGCGCGGGCACTCGACCCGGGGGGTCCGTCGGGGTAGGTGATCAGCGGGGGGTGCCGGGGTCTGATGCGCGCCACGTTGTCCGCGTAGTCAGCCCACAGCCCTGCGGCAGGTGCGGCATAGGTGGTCTCGTCGGTGTCGATGACGACCAGCCCGCGGGTGAGGTCGAAGCTCACCGTGCGCGCCTTACCCGCGTGGCTGATGCCGATCTCGCGGAGGAACCGCATGACTCTGGCCTCGAGCTCTCGCTCCTTCATGGTGAGGGACACTACGCGGCCCTACCTCGGAGGCTCCTGCACGCTGCGCGGTCGGCCCGTGATGCCGGGTGGGCGCGATCGTGCGCAATCCGGCTAGCGCGGTGCGCTGTGCGGCTCAGGGGACGCGTTCGAACTCCCTAGCATCGTCTCCGGAAGCTGGCCTCCGGATCACCCCTGCGGGGGAGCTCGGACGAAGGCCGCGGTGGCTACGCCGACCCTGGCCGCCCGCCCATGCCGTGACTCGGGACGACGCAGGGAGAGGGACATGACTGCCGCTGCCGCCGGTGGCCGCGGAGCCAGCCAGGACGAGGGCGAGCCGTGGGAGACGCCGTGTACGCGGCTCGTGAGCGGCGACCGCGACGAGGCGGAGCAGATCATCACCCAGCTCTATCTCCCCCACCGGCTCGACCTCTCCGGGAGCGCTGCGCCCCTGCGGATGGAGGTGAGCGGCCTGCGCCTGGGGGCTCTCACAGCCAGCCGGCTGACCTACGGCCGTCGTGTCGACCTCCGCACGGCCGATGCCGAGAACTTCCACGTCAACATCACGCTGCGCGGCCGGGCCGCATCGAGGAGCGGATCCGGTGAGCCGGTGGCTACGGGACCGGGAGAGGGACTCGTCTTCTCGCCCGGAGAGCCCGCCGAGATCTCGTGGTCGACCGACTGTGAGCAGCTCTGCCTGATGATCCCGAAGGCCTGCCTGGAGGCCGAGCTCGAGCGGCTGCTCGGCCGGCCCCTCCGAGAGCGACTCTCGTTCGACTTCGCCGCCGATCTGCACAGTCCTCTGGGGCAACGCTGGCGGGTCGTGCTGGACCTGCTCGTGGCCGAGCTCGACCACCCCACGGACATCGGGCGGAACCCGCATCTGGGCAGACACCTCGAGGGCCTGGTGATGGACGGCCTGCTGCTCGGTCAGCGGCACAGCTACAGCGGCGCCGTGACCCGCGTCGGCCCGGCCGCGCCGAACCCGGCGATCACCAGGGCGGTCGAGCTCCTCGAGGAGCGACCGTCCGAGCCGTGGACGACGTCGCGTCTGGCCGCCGAGGTACACCTGAGTCCCCGGGCGCTGCAAGCCGGGTTCCGCCGGGACCTCGGCACACCGCCGATGATGTACCTGCGCCAGATCCGGCTGCGCCGCGCACACCAGATGCTCAAGCAGGCCGACCGCGATGCCACCACGGTGCGTGCCGTCGCCGTCAGCCTGGGGATCCTGCACATGGGTCGCTTCGCCGCGGCCTATCGCAGCGCCTTCGGTGAGTCTCCGTCAGACACGCTCAACCGTCTCGTCTAGGACCGCTCCCCCACCGTCGGACGCTCAGAGCAGCAGGCTCATCAGATCCGACGAGCGATCCCACTGCGTCGTCTGCGGGTTCTTCAGGTCCGGATCGAGGATCCGGAAGGTGCGCGCAAGTGCGACGCTGAGCCCTCCCACGACGGCGGGCAGCCGGGACTCCGTCTCCTCGCTCACGGTGACGTCCAGAGGGGGCCACGTCGCGAGCTGCACCAGGATCGGTTGCAGGTCGACCTCCTCGTCCAGCCTCCGGAACTCGTGGATGCGCTCCTGCAGCCCCTTCGTGACCGGTAGATCACTCGGCTGGATGACGTCCCTGCCGTTGGCCTGAGCGTTGGCCTGGGCGACGACCAGCAGGTCGTACAGCTTCTCGCCGACGAAGTCGCTGTACCTCTTCAGGTCTTCCTTGTCCACGTCCAACCCGGCAGCGAGCCGGAAGAAGCGCTCGAACTTGGGCACGCCCATCACCGACATCTGTCATCTCCCTGCAGCCATCGAAGTCACTCAGGTCCTCGGGTCGGGATCCACGGATGCGATCCGCCTCGGCGACTCTGCGGGTCAGCCCGCGCTTCGTTTCTCAGCGTCACCTCCTCCTGGAGCGCCCCGCATCCCGGGAACACGGGATGCGGGCAGGGTCCCCATCGCTGGACGGTGCAACTCACCCCGGGTCACGAGGCACGAGGCGGGGTGGGGACGTGGACGGAACGCCGCCACCGCCGCGGGGATGGACGGAGGGGCGGACGGAGGAAGGGGCCTCGCACCATGACGCAGGAACGTCGAGACCATCGGCGCGGCCCTGCCGTCTCCCCATGAGCACGGGCGAGGTGGCGATCGGGCTGGTCTCGGCGCCGGGCGCCGCGACCGAGATCGCCACCACCCTCGCCGACGACCTGCACGCCGAGCTGAGTCGGCACCTGCCGACGGTTCGGTGGCGGCTGCCGACGGTGGTCGACGCACTCGTGCACCCACCGACCGACGACGCCGCACTCGTCGCCGCGGCGAGGGATCGGCTCCTGGCGGAGGACTGGGACCTGGTCGTCTGCCTCACCGACCTGCCGCTGAAGGCTCGCCGGCGACCGGTCGTGGCGCACGCGAGCCCCCTGCACGGCGTGGCTGTCGTGTGCCTCCCGGCGCTCGGCGCCCTCGGCCTGCGGCGTCGCACCCGGGACACGGTCGTCGGCCTGGTGCGCACCCTGCTCGGGGACTCGGAGGACCACGCCCTCTCGAGCCGTGGTGGAGGTCTCGGGCGCCGCGCCCGCGAGCTCGGCAGGAGCCAGCAGTCGGTGGGCGACGACAGCGTGATGTTCACCGCGAGGGTTCTCAGCGGGAACCTGCGACTGTTGATCGGAATGATCCGGGCCAACCAGCCATGGCGGCTCGCCATCGGACTCTCGCGCGCGCTGACCGCCGCCTTGGCGACAGGCGTGTTCGCTCTCGTCACCCCCGACATCTGGCAGCTGGGCAACGCGCTCGACTGGACCAGGCTCTCGGCGATCGGCGTCGGAGCGGTGGTAGCGATCGCCATCGCGTTGATCGCCGGAGCCGGGCTGTGGGAACACACGTCGCATCCGGGAGTCCGCAAGCAGGTGACGCTCTTCAACCTCGCCACCACGGCGACCGTCGTGCTGGGGGTGCTCTCCCTCTACGCAGCACTCGTCCTGCTCGCGCTGCTGACCGCACCGGTCCTGGTGCCGGCACAGCTGCTCGAGCAGGCCATCGGGCACGCTGCCCGGGTCGGCGACTACGTGAAGCTGGCCTGGCTCACCGGCTCGTTGGCAACGCTGGGCGGCGCTCTCGGGGCGGGTCTGGAGACCGACGAGAGGGTCCGGGCGGCCGCCTACACGTACCGGCGCGATCGAGGTCAGGGCGGAGAGAGCGGGTGAGCCACGTTCGATCGCCGCGATCACGGAGCTGGTCGTACCGAGGTCGATACCCACAGCTCAGGCCCCGCGGTCAGTCGACAGGTTGCTGGAGGGCGAGCACCGTGAGCTCGACGCGGGTGTGGATGTCGAGCTTCACGAAGATGTGCTTCAGGTGGGCGTCGACGGTGTGGCGTGAGACCACCAGCGCCGCGGCCATCTCCCGGTTCGTCAGCCCGGCCACCACGTAAGCCACGATCCGGAGCTCCGACCGGGTCAAGGAGTCCCACCGGCCGTCCGCGGGCGAAGATGCCGTCCGCCGGCTCCGGGCGCCTGCCGGGCTGGGCCGTGCCCCGCCGCTCTCGGTGGCCGCGCGGGAACCCGTACCTGCCCGGTAGTGCGGATTCACCAGCACGGTGCCGTCGAGGAACACCGTCTGGTGGGTCGTCAGCACCGTCGTCATCATCTGCACGTCCAAGCAGTGCAGGTCGTACACGCACAGGACCACCGCCGGCTCCCGGCTCACCACGCGATCCACGGCCGACTCGTAGCGCCCGAGGTCGTTCGCCGTCCCGGGCGGCTGGTGCAGCCAGCCCATCTCCACCAGCACGCGCAGGCGCAGGCACCCCGCCTCCACTGCACGACCAGCACTTTCGACGAGAACGTCCGTCATTCGATCCGCCGAGAACAGACCGGCGTGCAGGCAGGCGTCCGAAGCGAGACGGACGTCGGAGCCGGACCGGGCCCGGGAGATCCACGGGCTCGCCCTGGGACGCGGCACCCGCGCGGGCTCGCGGTGGTCCGCCAGGCACAGGTACCCGTCTCCCCGCCAGAGCCCCTCCTGACGAAAGGCGAGTTCGAGGCGGTTCCGCTCACCCGGAGTGGAGCACAGCGCGGCCAGGTGCGTCCCAGCAACCATCGTTGCCTCCTCGGGTCCACTCCCCCGGACCGCCTGAAGGCCGAGACCCGCACCCCGTACTCCGCACGGTCACGTCCTCCCTTTCGGTACCCAGGCCGGGCCTGGCAAAACGGGTGGGCCCCCACCCCTGGGCGAGGCCTCCGGCGCCGCGGGCTGATCCCGCGAACGCGGGATGACAGGGCCCGCCTCCGATGGGCAGGTTCGTTGCACGACGTCCGGAGAAGGGGACGAGCATGACCCGTCACGCTCCCCCAGATGGGAGACAACCATGAGCCAGTCGAACAGCACGCCCCCAGGTCTCCGGCACCACGAGCCCGTCCGCCGGGTGATCGCCTCCTACGACAGCTACGCGGAGGCCGAGGCGGCGGTCGACCACCTGGCCGACCGGGAGTTCCCGGTCGAACGGTTGGCCATCGTCGGGCAAGACGTGAAGCTGGTCGAACAGGTGACCGGCCGCCTCACCTACACCACCGCGGCGATGCACGGGGCGGCCGCCGGCGCGCTCCCCGGCGCGCTGATCGGCTGGGTGTTCGGGCTCTTCGACTGGGTCGACCCGCTCACCTCCAGCCTTCTCCTCGCGTTCTACGGCCTGATCTTCGGCGCGGTCCTCGGAGGGCTGCTGAACATCGTGGTCTACGCGATGCAGCAGGGACGTCGTGACTTCACGACGGTCACCGTCATGCAGCCGTCCCGCTACGACATCCTCGCGGACGCCGACGTGGCCGACCGGGCCCTCCGGGAGCTCCAGGCGCGCGGGGGCGTGCGCGGGGAGGCCCCCGACCAGGGGCCACCCGCCCGATGATCGCGACCAGCCGTGGCACAGATCCACGACCCTGATCGCGGGCCGGGCACCAGCACCGGCACCGGCACCGGCACACCCGGACCGGTCTCGGTCCGCGGCGTGACCGACCCCGCTCGAGCAGAGGCGCTGGTGGGTGACGCCTACCTACCGAACCGACTCGAGGTCTCTCCTCGCGCGAGCCGCCTGGACATGTCCCTGACCGTGCTGCCGGTCGGCCAGCTCACGGTGGGCCTCCTGGGCTACGGGCAGGAGGTCCGGGTGGTGACCGACGACGCCAGCAACTTCCACGTCGACGTCCCCGTGGCCGGGCGCGCGGAGATGAGCGCCGGCAGAGACTCCGTCGTCGCCGCTCCGTGGGACGAGGGCGCCGTCTTCTCCCCGGGCGAGCCGGCGCGGATGCGCTGGAGCGACAGCTGTCTCCAGGTGTGCCTCATGATCCCCCCGGGGATCCTGGAGACCCAGCTCGAGGAGCTGGTCGGGCGTTCGATGGTGCGTCCGCTGCGCTTCGACTTCGCCATGGATCTGCGGGGATCGATCGGACGCTCCTGCTCGGACACGCTGCGACTGCTGGCCCGCGAGCTCGGCGACGGCCCGGGCCTCCTCCTCCACCCGTACACCGCCTCCCACGTGCAGAGCCTGCTGCTCGACGGCTTGCTGCTCGGCCAGCCCCACAACTACCTCGAGGACGTCGAAGGTCCAGCACGGCCCGGTACCACTGCGATCATCGCCCGGGTCGTGGATCTCATCAACGAACGCGCGAACGAACCGTGGTCCAGCACCACGCTCGCCCGAGAGGCGCACCTCAGCGTCCGGGCCCTCCAGGAAGGGTTCAAGCGAGACGTCGGCCAACCGCCCATGCGCTACCTGAGGGACGTGCGCCTGCGCCGGGTCCACGCCGTCCTCCGGGACGCCCGCCCTGGGAGCACCACGGTCCAGGCGGTGGCCTCCCGGTGGGGCATGCTGCACATGGGACGACTCGCGGCTGCCTATCGGGCGGCGTTCGGCGAACCACCGTCCTCGACGCTGGCCCGGTAACCGCGACCGTCAGGCCCGCTCGGGCGGTGAATGGAAGCTCGTGATGGTCGTCGTGCCGTCCTTCTCCACGACCTTCAGGGCGCCGTTGTCGACGTCGACGTCCACCTCGGTGGGGTGCCAGATCATGTGGCGGAGCAGCACCGGGTACTCGGGTGTGTTGCCTCCGACGGCGATGACCACCACGTCGTCCTTCGGGTCGTACACCGCGTAGGCGAACGGCAGGCGCTCGGCCTGCGGCTCGTCACCGTACGCCGGGTGGAGGATCTCGATCGTGACGTACTGGCCCCGGCGCTCCTTGGACAGCTGGTCGAGCTGCAACACCCACTCGTCGTGATCGGTCGTCGAACTCGTCATCGGACCAGCCTCGCCCGTCAGCCCGGTCGCCGGCATCCCGCGAATCCGGGATGGCGCCGGAAGGCGTTCCGGCAACCCGTCGAGCAGCTGCGCGGGCCACGGACATCCCGTCGACACGGGATGTCGGTGGTCATCCGGCCTCCTAGCCTGGAGCGATGGCCGTCACCGTGGGTCTCGTCGGATCCGGAATGCGAGCCACCACCGTCCACGCTCCGGCCCTGGCGGCGACGCCCGGCATCGAGTTCGTCGGTGTCTGGGGACGTTCACCACGAGCCGTCGAGAAGCTGGCCCGCCAGTACGACGTCTCGGCCTTCGGCACGTTCAGGGACCTGCTCGGAAGCTGTGAGGCCTTGTCCTTCGCCGTGCCGCCGGCCGTCCAGAGCGACCTGGGAAGCATCGCGGCCCGGGCCCACAAGCACCTGCTGCTGGAGGTGCCCATCGCGTGGGACACGGCGGGTGCGGAGGACCTGGCCGCGGCCGTCGCGGCCGCGCGCGTCATCTCCCAGGTCGCCTTCACCTGGCGGTACACCGAACCGGTTCGGCAGCTCCTCGGTGAGGTCGGGTCGGCTCCCCCTCCCCGGGGGGCTCGGGGCCGAGCCACGAGGGCGGCCCGGCCGCCGACCAGCCGGTGGCGCGACGAGCGCCGGGCGCTCTTCGACCACGGTCCTCATGTGGCCGACTTCCTCGACGCCGCGCTCGGCGAGATCGTCGACGTGGAAGCACGGCACCGGGAGAACGACTCGGTCCGGTTGAAGTTCGAGCACCGGTTGAGCGGGGACTCCGAGACGCTGCTGAGCACGAGCACGGCGATCGAGCGCGACCAGGCGCGCTTCGAGTTCGAGTTCGAGGAGACGGACCGGACCCGGGTCGTGGACCTCTCCGACGCCGCAGGGACCGCCGACTACTCCTCCATGTTCGGTGAGTTCGCGGAGGCGGTCCGGACCGGAAGGGTGCCCGGGCTCGACGTCAACCGGGGACTGCACGTCCAGCGCGTGGTCGAGGCAGCGGACACCGAGCTGTTGCTGCACCAGTGACCGGGCCGCGCCGCCCGAGCCGGGTGTCACGGCCGGCGGTGCCGCCTATCCGAGCGCGTCCCGGATGACCGCGTCGGTCGGCATCGTGACCACCAGCCTGCGGTTGGCGAACTCCGTGATCCCGAGATGGGAGAGCTCGCGGCCGTAGCCCGAGTCCTTGACGCCGCCGAAGGGCAGGTTCGGTTCCGAGGAGGTCGGGTGGTTGATCCAGACCATGCCGGTCTCGAGCCGGTCCGCGACGGCGCGGGCGCGCTCGAGGTCGCTGCCGAACACCGCCGACCCGAGACCGAACGGCGACGCGTTGGCGAGCGCGACCGCCTGGGCGTCGTCGGCGACGCGGTAGATCACCGCGACCGGGCCGAACAGCTCCTCGGTGTACGCGCGCATCTCGGGCGTGATCCCGGTGAGGACGGTCGCCTGGACGAACGCGCCCGGGCGGTCGACCCGCTGGCCACCGACGACGGCGGTCGCACCCTTGTCGAGCGCGTCGCGCACCTGGTCCATGAGCTGCTCGGCGGCCTGCTCCGAGGACAACGGCGCCAGCGTGGTGGACTCGTCGGCCGGATCGCCGGCCTGGAGGCCGCCGAAGCGCTCGGCCACCGCATCCACGAACGCCTCGTAGGCCTCGGGCACCACGATCATCCGCTTCGGGCTCACGCAGCTCTGGCCCATGTTGTGCAGCCGGCCGACGACCGCCGCCTCGACGGTGCGATCGAGGTCGTCGGCGTCGAGGACGATGAAGGGGTCGCTGCCGCCGAGCTCGAGGACGCTCTTGCGCACCTTGCGGCCGGCGATCTCGCCGACGCTCGCGCCGGCCTTGTTGCTCCCCGTCAGCGAGACGCCCTGGACGACAGGGTTCTCGATGATGCGCCCCATCCGGCTGCCCGGCGCCCACACGTTGGTGTAGACGCCGTGCGGCACGCCCGCGTCGGTGAAGAGCTGCTCCATCGCGAGACCGCACTGCGGCGTGCTGCTGGCGTGCTTGAGCAGGATCGTGTTGCCCAGCACCAGGTTGGGTGCGGCGAAACGCACCACCTGGTAGATCGGGAAGTTCCACGGTTGGACGCCCAGCAACACTCCGAGCGGGGCGTTGGCGATCACGGCCGTGCCGCCCTCGATCTCCAGCGGCTCGTCGGCGAGCAGACCTGGCCCCTGCTCGCCGTAGTACTGCAGGATCCGCGCCGCCAGGTCGACCTCGGTGCGGCTGTGCCGGATCAGCTTGCCCATCTCCAGGGTCACCAGGTGCGCGAGCTCCTCGCTGCGCTCGCGCATCAGCCGGGCGGCCTCGGCCACCCTCGCCGCGCGCTCCTCCACGGGGGTGGCGCGCCACCCCGCAAACGCGTGGTGGGCGGCGTGGACCGCCTGATCGATCGCGGCCTCGTCCATGGCGGGGAACTCGCGAACCAGCTCGTTCGTGTACGGGTTCACCGTGGCGATGGAGCTGTGCCCGACGGTGGTGGACTGCGACATGAGTGGCCTTTCGAAGGTTCGGCGACGCCGCCGTGCGGCGGCGGTGCGGCTGGGGAGACGGGCCGCCTGGCCCGACGACGACTAGTCGGGCGGGGGCGGGAGCGGGAAGCGCAGGTGGGCAGCTGCGACGTCCTCCTTCAACGGGGTGTCGGCGGCCACGTGCTCGACCGTGCCGCTGGTGTCGATCACGGCCTGGGCCAGCTCGTCGATGACGTCGTCGGTACGCCGGGTGGGTCGCCCGCAGATCGGGCACGTGTCGCCCGACAGGGCCAGCCACCCGGACTCGTCGCAGACGACCCCGGGGGCGGTGGCGTCCTCGTGCACCAGGAGTCGCTGGACGGCGGCGACCGAGCCTGCCCACAGGCAGTGTTCGAGCCCGACGACGGCGTTGCCGCCGGCCGCCTGCGTCTCGTAGGCCTCGGCCACCTCGCGGCGCTCCTCGTCCCGCTCGTATCGTTCGACGATCGCCTCCGCGCTCGCGCGGATGTCCTGGGTGGTCGCGGTGCCGGGGTCGACCGAGAAGGTGCCCGCAACGGCGTCGCGGAGCTTCGGCGGCAGGAAGTCCAGGAAGGTCGACACCTCGACGTCGTGGCCCCCGACCGCCAGGAGCTCGAAGCGCCCCTCCCGGAAGAAGTCGTCCAGCACCGTCGCGACCCGGCGGAAGTGCCGTCTGGCCAGCTCCTGCGCCTTGTTGCGAACGCGGTACTCGTCGAGCCCGTGCCAGCCGGCGTACTGCGGCTTGCGCAGTGCCGCTCCGAACAAGGTGCTCGTCTCCTCGAGCTCATCCGCGAAGAGCTCCCACGTGCGAGCCGACTCCTTGTCGACGACCAGGACACAGGTGCGGTGGTACTCGTCCAGCACGGCCAGCATCGGTCGGACCCACGGCGTCGCGTCGACGACGATCCGGTCGCGCACGGAGCGGGGCAGCTCGAGCTCCTCGTAGAAGTCGCGCCCGCTGCAGGAGAAGATGGCGAGCGCTCTCCCGGTGGGCCTCGGCTCGCGTCCTGCCTCGGCCTCGATCCGCTCGATGTCGGCGCGCACGGAGAGCCGCGCGTCGCGGTCCAGTGACCTGTCCTCGGCCATCGGGCGGATCTGGTGCAGCAGGCTCGAGACCTGGGCAGACAGCGACCGCAGCGCGCGCCGGTCCGGCTGCAGTCCGAGGTACACCGAGGTCACCGGCAGCTTCCCACCGTCGAACCGGGTGAGGCGTTCGAGTGCTGCTGCGGTGATCATCCGCGCTCCTTGCCCGTGAGTGTCCTCGACGCCCCGGCCTCCTCCACCCACCGCCTGCCGTCGGGGCGACCGCCCGGGACCCCTCCATCCTCACGGCGAGCCCGGCGGCCGGCATCCCCCGGATCCGGGATGCCGCGGAGGGTTCACCGGTCCGAGGCCACGACGCCCGCGGAGCTCCTCAACGCCTCCTCGACCCAGTTTCGGAGCTCGAGGGCCCGCGCCGCGCCGCTCGTGCGCGCGATCGCCGTCTCCCGGTGCATCATCACCAGGGTCGGCACGCTCCGCACCTCGTAGCGCTCGACCCGCTGCGGCGTCTCCTCGACGTTGGCCCTGACCAGCTTCGCCGCCGGCGAGCTCCCTCGCGAGCTGCTCGAGGACCGGGTCCAACCTCCGGGAGTGCGCACACCAGGCGCCCCAGAAGTCGACGACGACCGGGATCGGGGCCGAACCGACGACATCGGCGAAGTCATCGTCGGACGCGTCGACCAGCCAGGGCAGCCAGCGGTGACACCGGGGACAGCGCGGCCCGCGCACCGCCTGCGGGCGCACCCGACTGCGCTCGCCGCACCCGTCGCAGACGATCGCACTCGCTGACATCGGCTCCCATCTCAGCCTCGGACGGCTCGCGGCCGCCGAGCCGCGACATCCACCCGTGCGGACGCACCCGGCTCCTGGGAGCCGAGCATCCACCTGTGCTTCACCAGTCCCACCACCATGTCGATCAGGAGGCTCTCGCTGACCGGATCCGACTCCCCCAGCACCGCGATCCGCCGCGGGCACTCCTCGATGAGCTCGTTCAGGCGCCCCACGATCGGAGCCACGGCCTCTGCGGCGTCGACGAACCCGACGGGGAAGCTGGTGCGCCGCACCTGCCCGGCGACGGTCCCGGCTCGGCCGTCGGGCGGGACCCCCATCCCCACCAGCCGCGCGCCCACCGCGCCGGCCCATTCCCAGGCGTCGGCGGCCAGGTCGTCCAGCTCCGCGGACAGCGGCTCCAACCGGGACCGACCGAGGACCCAGTGCGCCTGTTTCGAGCTCAGCGACAGGTCGATCACCTCGACGAGCAGGGACTGCAGCTCGTCCGCGACGGCGTGGGAACTCACGGCTTCCTCCTACCCCCGGGGCCAACGCACGGCCCCGACGCCGTCCAGCATCGTCAGCCGAGCCCGGGCATCGCATCACACGATCACGGGATGCGTCCGCCGTCCTCCTGCGGGCAGCCTGGCGTCACCGAGACGGCCGGAAGGTCGCGCTGCGACCGCAGCCGAGGAGAAGGGGACGAGATGCCCGGATACAAGGTCGGCTACTTCGTCGGCAGCCTGTCGTCGCGATCGATCAACCGCGTGCTCGCGCGTGCGCTCATCCGGTTGTCTCCCGAGGGCCTGGAGTTCACCGAGATCGCGATCGACAACCTGCCCCTGTACAGCCCCGACCTCGACGACAGCTTCCCGCCCGAGGCGACCGCGCTCAAGGAGGCGATCACCAGCTCGGACGCCGTCTTGTTCGTGACCCCGGAGTACAACCGGTCCATTCCGGGTGCCCTGAAGAACGCCATCGACTGGGCGTCGCGCCCCTGGGGCCAGAACTCCTTCCACCACATCCCCGCCGGCGTCATCGGGGCCTCGATCGGTCCGATCGGCACCGCGGTCGCCCAGCAGAGCCTGCGCTCCGTGCTGAGCTTCTGCAACGCCCGGCAGATGACCTCACCGGAGGCCTACGTCCACTACACCCCCGCGGTGTTCGCGGACACCGGCGAAGTGATGAACGAGGAGACCGCGGCGTACCTGCACAACTACATGGCCGAGTTCCGAGACCACGTGGAGCGGGTCCTGACCGTCCTCCCCCGCGCCCGCGACCGTGAGCCTCTGGGCTGACCATGGCGAGAGTCGCGGTCGTCGGGGGCCACGGGAAGGTCGCCCGGCTTCTCCACCCGCTGCTCGTCCGAGCGGGCCACACCCCGGTCGCCCTCGTCCGCAACGAGGCCTACCGTCGCGAGCTCGAGGACCTGGGCGCCGAGGTCCGCATGCTCGACATCGAGAAGGAGACCGCCGAAGGATTCGCGCGGGCCTTCGCCGGGTGCCGGGCGGTGGTGTTCTCCGCCGGAGCGGGCGCGGACGGCAAGGTCGAGCGCAAGCGCACCGTCGACCTCGAGGGTTCGCTGAAGTCCATCGAGGCGTGCCAGACGGCCGGCATCAAGCGGTTCGTGCAGGTCTCCGCCATGGTGGTCGACGACCCGATCCCCGAGGACGCGTCCCCGGTGTGGCGGGCCTACATCGAGGCGAAGCGAGCGGCTGACGATGCACTGCGAGACAGCGAGCTGGACTGGACGATCCTGCGACCGGGGTGGCTGACCGACGACCCGGGCACGCGACGAGTCGTCATCGGCCGCGACGTCCCCGAGGGCGACATCCCGCGAGCGGACCTCGCCGCCGTCATCGTCGCGGTCCTGGACAACGACGTCACCATCGGACGGCAGTGGGAGCTGACCCAGGACGGCACGCTGATCGTCGAGGCGATCGCGGTGGCCGCGGCCGCCGAGCTGCGCGGGAACCCCGTGTGGGCACGGTAGCGTCGCGGCTCAGCGTGGGAGCCCTGCTGTGGGTCACCGTCGCGGCCTGCGCATCGCCCGGCGGCGAACCCGGCGGTGGGGACACGTACGTGCCCCAGGGCGGCGTGCAGGCCTCCAGCCCGACCATCACCCTCACCGACGTGTGGCTCGACGCCCCCACGGGCGTCGCACCTGGCGGCGCGGCCGACCTGCGCCTCTACGCGGTCAACGAGTTCGGCGGACAGGACGCACTGACCGGCGTCACCTCCCCGCTCGTCCAGGGCGACGAGCTCTGCCTCGGCGGGCGCCCCGTGGTGCGGATCCCGCTACCGCCCGGCGAACCCGTCGACCTCGAGTGGGGCGACGGGGCGGGGGTCCGCCTCACCGGCTTCCGCCAAGCGGTCCGCGCGGCCAGCTGGATGACCATCTCACTCCACTTCGAGCATTCGCAGACGGTCACGATGCAGGTGGTCGCCGGGCCACTCGGAGCGCCCGACACCGCCTCGGCCGGTCCGTCGACAGCTCCTCCCGACGGCGGGAGTGGATGTCCTCCCGGGCCCTCCAGCGCCGCCCACCCGAGAACGATGCCGAAGCCCACCGACGGGCGGTGAACAGCAGGGTCTGCGGCCCGCACCGGCCGCGGGCAGGGCACAACTGCCCCGGGCCGGGAGGTCTCTGGTCCGGAACCGCGCGTTCACCTGCGCTTCATGATCCCTTTCCTACGGTCTCGCCCATGCTCGATTCCGCCCTGTCCAGCTTCGTCGGCCGGCTCGGCCTCGACGTGGTCGCGTTGCTCCTGCTCGTCGGCGTCCTGCACCGACGCCGCTCCACGCTGCCGGAGATGGCGCTGGTCCTGACGTCGCTCAACGTCGGCCTGTTCGCGGCGGTCACGGTGATCGGGACGGGCGACTTCCCCACCGGCATCGGCTTCGGGCTCTTCGGCCTGCTCAGCCTGGTCCGGCTGCGCAGCGCCGCGTTCACCCTCAAGGACGTCGCCTACACGTTTCTGGCGTTGGTGCTCGCGCTGGTCAACGGCCTGCCCGAGCGCAACCTCGCCCTCGTCGTCGGCCTGAACGTCGTCGTGCTGGCCGCGGTCTGGGTGACCGACGACTCCCGGCGGCAGCCGACCACCCGACGGATCCGCGTCGTGCTGGATCGCGCGGTCTTCGACGAGACCGCCGCGCGTGCCGCGCTGGCGGAGCGGTTCGCCCAGGTACCGATCGCGGTGGTCATCGAGGACGTCGACACCGTCCGCGACACGACTCGGGTGTCCGCGCTGGTGGAGTCCACACCGGGGTGGTGGGCGACGCGGGACCAGGCCGCCGAGGAGCTCGGCGACGACCTGGTGGAGCCGGAGGCGCACCGATGAGCCTCGCCGAACTCCTGCCGCTCGACGAGCTCGCCCCGGTCGACCTCGCCACCGTCATGTCGGTGGCGGCGCTGGCCCGCCGCGTCGACCGGAAGTACCTCGTGCCGATCGAGGATGCGGCCCGGCTGGTGCGCGGCCTCGCGGACAGCCACCACGTCCTCCGGATCGCCGGGCGACGCGCGACGACGTACCGGTCGACCTACCTGGACACCGGCGAGCTCCGGCTGTGTCGGGACCACCTCCAGGGCCGACGGCTGCGGTGGAAAGCGCGCAGCCGGCTCTACCTCGAGGACGGCCTGTGCCGCTTCGAGGTCAAGGTCCGGGGCGCCCGCGGTGAGACCGTGAAGCACGCGGTGGACCTCGACCCGTCCTCGTACGGCGGCTGCGGGCCCGCCGAGCGGGCGTTCATCGCGGCCGTCCTCGGCGAGGACCACCCCGCCGTCCCCCAGCTGCGTCCGGTGCTCGAGATCGGGTACACGCGCGCCACGCTCGTCGACCTGCGGGCCGGGACGCGACTCACCATCGACCACGGGGTGCTCGGCCGCCCGACCCGTGCCCGGACACCGGTCCTCGCGGCCGCGAGCGTCGCCGTCGACACGGGTCTTGTGATCGTGGAGACCAAGAGCGGGCCGCGTCCCGGGGCCGGCGACCGGCTGCTCGCGCGGATGGGGCACCGCCCGCTCGCGCTCAGCAAGTACGCCACCTCGGCAGCGCTGCTCGCCCCGGACATCGCGGACAACCAGGTGCGCCGCCTCGTCGGCCGCGGCGTCCGCGTCCACGACGAGAGCGCACTGACCGGCCAGGAGGCTTCATGACGCACCACCGTCCGCCCACCCGCTACGTCGTCGTCGCGGTCCTCGCCGTGCTGGCGCTGCTCGGCGCCCTGGTCGGCCCGGCCGTCTACGGCCTCGTCACCGGCTCCACGGCCAAGGACCGGATCGCGGCCGATCCGCCTCCCTCCTTCTTCCCGGACGCGACGACCCACCGCATCGACGCGCTGACCGACCCCCAGCAGGCGAGGGCGACCACGCTCATGCAGCGGTGGTGGGACCAGCACGGGACCGCGACCGACGACACGGCGTTCCAGGCCTTCCTCGAGGCGAACCTGCCCGGGCCGCCCGACGCCGCCCGGCGGAGCAAGGAGATGACCGAGGTCGAGCGGCTGGACCGCGAGCGCACGGCCGCCGGGATCACCGCGGCGACCTGGCTGGAGGACCACGGCAAGAAGGACGTGTGGAAGCTCGCCGTCCACGACCAGGCCGAGTACCTGCCTGCCGGCCCCGGCGACGACCGCAAGAACGCGGTCGACGCCATGTTGGCGATGACCAAGACCGTCGCGGACGACCTCGGCACGAAGTTCCAGATGTCCGCGCCGTACGTGCTCGAGCCGTCGCTGCGCAACGACCACA
The DNA here is from genome assembly GCF_039526625.1 of Nocardioides aquiterrae. Lineage (NCBI taxonomy): Bacteria > Bacillati > Actinomycetota > Actinomycetes > Propionibacteriales > Nocardioidaceae > Nocardioides > Nocardioides aquiterrae. The sequence goes on along the minus strand of NZ_BAAAJE010000015.1, from coordinate 77,781 downwards.
CCGTCGCCCCCGGCGACGTCTGCCCGTGCAGCTACCCCTCACGGCACGCGTCGGCCGCCGCCGCGTCGCGGACCTTCCTGGCGCACTTCATGCCCCAGCGCGACCCGGAGTACCGCTGGTGGCAGGACCAGATCGACTACTCCCGGATCTACATGGCGGGCCACGTCGCCAGCGACATCGCCGGCGGAACGCTGCTCGGCGACATGGTCGGCGACTACTTCCTGGTCACCCGCGGCCACGTCGACCCGAGCCGGGTGTAGCGCCTGGGTGCCGTGACCTCGGGCACACGGGCCTCGTTGACGACCCGTGCCCGCTCCCCGGTTCCGGTCCCTGGCCGCGCTCGTCGCGGCGTTCGCCCTCGCGCTCGTCGCGCTGACCGTGGTGGAGGGAGCGCCGGCCGACGCGTCCCGGGGCTTCACCGCCCGCGGCAGCGCCCACCAGGTCTACGCCGTGGGGGTGCGGCCCGGCGCCGGGGTGAGCCTGCTCGACGCGCACGGCGACGTCGTCAAGCGCCAGGAGGCCAACTCGCTGGGCGGCGTGCTGTTCCGCCACGTCAAGCCGGGCCAGGGCTACCGGGTGCGATCGGGCGGCCACACGTCCGGTCCACTGACGGTGCACGGCACCCGCCCGCACCAGTGGAACAAGAGCATCTACCAGCAGTCGATGCCCGAGGAGGGCTACGGCTACCTGACCACCCGCGACGGCACGAAGCTCGCCTACTCCGTGCACCCGCCCACGAGCCCGGCCGGCATCGGCGGCACCACGATCCCGGTCCCGGCGGGCGTCAGCTACACCCCGCCGTACCCGACGCTCATCGAGTACTCCGGCTACGGGTACGCCGACCCGTCCGGGCCCACCAACGGGATCGCGGCGATCGCCAACGTGATGGGCTTCGCGGTCGTCGACATCCAGATGCGCGGCACCGGCTGCTCCGGCGGAGCCTTCGACTTCTTCGAGCCGCTGCAGTCGCTGGACGGCTACGACATCGTCGAGACCGTCGCCCGGCAGCCGTGGGTCAAGGGCGGCAAGGTCGGGATGATGGGGATCTCCTACGGCGGCATCAGCCAGCTGTTCACCGCGCAGACCCGGCCGCCGCACCTGGCGGCGATCTCGCCGCTGTCGGTCATCGACGCGACCGCGACCACGCTCTACCCGGGCGGCAACCTCAACACCGGCTTCGCGGTCGCGTGGGCCAAGGAGCGCCAGCAGGAGGCGCAGCCCGCCGGCACCGGCGCGGAGGGCACGCAGCCGTACGCCGAGCAGCGGATCCAGGACGGCGACACGACCTGCAAGGACAACCAGGTCCTGCACGGCGAGGCGGCGTCGCTGATGCGCAAGATCAAGGCCAACAGCCACTACCGGCCGAAGGTGGCCGACCCTCTCGACCCGGTGTCGTTCGTGCACAGGATCGGCGTGCCGACGTTCCTCGCCTGCCAGTTCCAGGACGAGCAGACCGGCGGCCACTGTCCCTCGCTGGTGCGCCACTTCACCGGCACGAAGAAGAAGTGGTTCACGTTCACCAACGGCGCCCACGTCGACTCCCTGGACCCCGAGACGCTCAACCGCCTCTACGACTTCCTCATGCTCTACGTCGCCGACCAGGCGCCGTCGACGAACGCCGCCGCGCTCCGGGCCGCCGCGCCGGTCATCTACCGCGAGGCGCTGGGCACCCCGCCCGAGGACCCGATCACGCTGCCGGCGGACCCGGTGCAGGAGCAGCCGACGTACGACGGCGCGCTGGCGGAGTTCGAGAGCGCCGACCCCGTGCGGGTGCTGTTCGACAACGGGGCCGGGACCGGGCCCACCCAGAGCAACCAGCCCGGTGACCCCTACCCGGCGTACGAGCACTCGTTCCGCTCGATCCCGGTGCCCGCGACCAAGGCCGTGTCCTGGTACCTCGGCGGCGGGAGCGCGCTGCACGCGCAGGCACCGGGGCGGAACGTCGACCGCTACCGCTCCGATCCCCGCGTCCTGCCGGGCACCGACTTCGACGGCGGCACCGGCACCGGCGGCCTGTGGGGCAACGCCTCGCAGTGGAGCTGGGACTGGAAGCAGCGGAAGGCCGGGACGGCGGTCTCCTACGTCTCCGCCCCGTTGCCGAAGGACCTGACCACCGTGGGCGCCGGCGCGGTGCAGCTGTGGGTGCGCTCGTCGACGAGGGACGTCGACTTCCAGGCGACGGTCAGCGAGGTCCGGGACGGCCACGAGACGTTCGTCCAGAGCGGCTGGATGCGGGGCAGCGAGCGGAAGCTCGCGACCGACCGGCACAACATCATGAAGCAGCAGCCGAGCCTGCTCGAGCCGATCCCGACGTTCCGCGCCGAGGACGTGCGCCCGATGCCGAGCGACCGGTACACGAAGGTCGTCGTGCCGCTGTACTTCCAGGCGCACGCCTACCGCGCCGGCTCGCGGATCCGGGTGACGATCTCCGCGCCCGGCGGCGAGCAGCCGATCTGGTCGTTCGCCCACGCCCGGCCGGTTCGCGGGGCCGCGACCGTGCACGTGCTGTCCTCGCGGACGCACCCCTCGCGGCTGGTGCTGCCGGTCGTGCCGGGGCTCAACATCGACTCCCCCGCCCCGCCCTGCCCGAGCCTGCGCAACGAGCCCTGCCGCGACTACGTGCCGTTCACCAACCGGTAAGCGGAGCCGGAGACGTCATACGGATGGTGTGTCCCCTTCCACCATCCGTATGACGTCCCGCGGGGACCCTCAGGACAGGACGGTCGCCGGCGCGGGGACGCGGACGCCGTTGACGACGGCGAGCTGCCCCAGCGTGTAGTGCCGCAGCCGGGCCAGGGCCGAGGCGTCCAGCTCCTCGCACACCCAGTCCCAGTGCAGCGAGCACCAGGCGCCCGGCCGGAGCCCGCCGTGGTGGACGCCGACGGTCGCCGGCTCGTCGACGGGGGGACCGAGCGCCAGCCGGCGGCCGTCCCAGACCAGCGGGCGGCAGCGGACCACGGCCTCGCGCCCGTCGACCGACTGCACCTGCCCCCAGCGGATCCGGCAGCGGTCGAGGGCCCGGAGCGGCTCGCCGAGCCGGCCCTCGCGGAGCAGGCCGAGCCAGGGGTAGACGCCGAACACGTGGAAGGAGTGGTGCGGCACCGCACCGGCGGGCACCGGCGCCACGAGGTCGGCGAACGACCGGCCCGCGCGGGGGCGGAAGCGGTCCTCGAGCGAGTCCGCCAGCAGCCGCGGCCCCACCCGGTCGAGGAGCGGGCTCCCGACCCAGTACGCCGAGACGACCCGGTCGTCGAGCGGGTCCCCGATGCCGTTGGCCGCGGCGATCAGCTCCAGGTACGGCCACGCGCCCTCGAACCCCCGCAGCAGCCGGCGCAGGTCGCCGTCGGCCACGCCGGCGCCGACCTGCTCGAGCAGCTGCGACGCCGCGTCCGGTCCGCAGTAGCCGAGCTCGTTGGGCGGATAGGCGTAGCGGGCGAACCGCAGCGGGCCGTTCACGTCACCCCACCGGCGCGGGTACGGCACGTCCTCGCCACGCGGCCCAGAGCGCCAGGGCCCCGCCGGCGAGCAGGACCAGCAGCCAGTCCAGCTGCGGCCGCAGGGGTACGCCGTCCGCGAGGTTGCTCAGCAGCGCCGTCAGCGGCGCGGCGAGCACCAGGACCGCGGTCACGTCGACGGCCAGTGCCCGCCGGAGGGCCGCGAACCAGGTCGCGACGTACCCCGCGAGCAGCAGGCCGGTCAGCAGCACCCAGCCGGCCTGGGTCGCGGTCATGCCGGTGAGCAGACCCAGGTCGCCGCGCAGGGCGACCCAGGCGAGCAGCACGACCGACCCGAGGGCCATCCGGGCCACGCCGACCGTCCACGACGACACCCCGGCGAGCAGCCACTTGGCGACCACGACCTCGACCGCCCACAGGAGGGTGGCGGCCAGGATCATCAGCTCCGCGGAGCCGAACCCGCCGATGCCGCCGACCAGCCCGACCTGGCCGGCGACGAGCAGCCCGATCGCGAGCACGTGGACCACGCTCAGCCGTTCGCCGAGGAACACGACCGCCAGCGCGGCGACCCACACCAGCAGCGTCTTGTGCAGGAAGGCGGCCTGGGCCGAGTCGGCCCGCGCGAGGCCCTCGAAGAACAGCACGAACGGCACGCTTCCGCCGACCACCCCGACGCCCAGCAGGCCGAGCCACTGGCCGCGGGTCCGGGGCCGGGTCAGCCGGACGCCGGCGGGCGACCCGAGTCCGACCACGGCGAGCAGCACCAGCGCGGAGACGACGTTCTTGGCGGTCGTGTACGCCGTCGGGTCGCCGAAGGCGCGCACGCCGTCGGCGTTGACGAACACGGACACGCCGCTGATCGCCGCGGTGCCGAGCGCGAGCAGGATCCCGGTACGCCGGGCGGGGGTGATCGGGACGGACATCACGGCTCCTCGTCGGTGGTGGTCTGGGGGGTGGCACGGATCCGGGCGGCCTCGCGCCGCTCCTCGTCGGTGAGACGGGCCAGCGCGTAGCCCGAGTGGACCTGGAGCCAGTCGCCGGGGGCGACCGCTCCGTCGAGGGTCAGCAGGGACACGGTGACCAGCCGGTCGCCGACCCGGGCCCGCACGGTCCGGTCGTCGATCCGGTCGACCACCTGGGCGAGCTCACCGAGGCACATGGCCGAGCTCCTCGCAGACGCGGCGGACGGCGACGGGGACCGCGGCGGCGACCGCGGGCGACAGGGGCGCGCCGTGGTCGAACCGGTCGGCCTCGACACCGACCACGACCAGCCGCTCCGGCAGCCGGCCCAGCGCCCGGGCCAGCTCGACGACCTCCGCCAGGCCGAGCGCGTGGGTGCTGCCGTGGCCCGCCCGGATCGGCCGGTCGGCGGTCCCGGTCTCCAGCCGGTGCACGGTGCCCGGCGGTGCCCCGGTGCGGACGGCGTCCACGACCACGACCGGGCTGTGGCCGGCCCACACGTCGAGCAGGCCGGTCGGGTCCTCGTGGGCGACGACCGCGATCCCGGCCAGGCGCGTCGCGACGGCGCCGGCCACGGCCGCGCCGACCGCGTCGTCGCCGCGGTCGGGGGCGCCCAGGCCGATGACCAGCGGGCCGGTCATGTCCGCTCCACGGTCAGGTCGAGGAAGTGCGTGGCGCAGGAGATGCACGGGTCGTAGTTGCGGATCGCGTGCTCGCAGCGGTGCTGGAGGGCGTGCTCGTCGAGGTCGGACCAGGCGCCGACCATCGCCCGCAGGTCGGCCTCGACGCTGGCCTGGTTCTGCGAGGTCGGCGGCACGATCTGGGCGTCCCTGATGACGCCGGCGGCGTCGAGGACGTAGCGGTGGAAGAGCACGCCGCGCGGCGCCTCGCTGGCGCCGAACCCCTCCCCGGCGCGCGCAGGCACCGGCACGCTCGGCGGGCCGGCGCCGGTCCACCCGTCGACGATCCGCAGCGCCTCGTGGCAAGCCTCCACCAGCTCCACCGCGCGCACGACGATCGAGCGGAACGGGTTGCGGCAGGCGTCCCCCAGCCCGGCGTCGCGGGCGGCCTGCCGCGCGGGCGGGGAGAGCCGGTCCGCGTTGAGGGTGTAGCGGGCCAGGGGGCCCACGGCGTACGGACCTCGCGCGCCGCCGTCGAGCCGGGCGTGCAGCGCGTGCGAGTGCTCCACGTGGATCTCCTGGATCCGGGCGCCGAAGTCCCGCACCGGGAACGCCGCACCGCTCGTGGTCACCGGGCTGCCCGACTCGATCGGGTAGCCGGTGGCGGCCCGCAGCGCGAGGTACTCGTAGGGCTGCTCGAAGTCGGGGAAGTCGAAGCCGGAGACGAGGCGTACCGTCTCCACGGCGTCGTCGAGGGCCAGCTCGAGGACCGGCCGCAGGTCGCGCAGCTCCTCCGCGGTCGGGAACCGGTAGAACCCGCCGACGCGCACGTTGACCGGGTGCACGGCCCGGCCGCCCACGACCTCCATCAGCCGGTTGCCGGCCTTCTTCAGCCGCAGCCCGCGCTCGACCACCGCCGGGTGGTCGACCGCCATGTCGACGGCGCCGTCGTACCCGAGGAAGTCCGGGGCGTGGAGCAGGTAGACGTGCAGCGCGTGGCTCTCGATCCACTCCCCGCAGTACAGCAGCCGGCGCAGCGCCAGGATCTCGTCGGTGACGGCCACGCCGCACGCGTCCTCGATCGCCCAGCACGAGCTGGTCTGGTAGGCCACCGGGCAGATGCCGCAGATCCGGGCGGTGATGTCGGGAGGCTCGGTGTACGACCGGCCGCGCAGGAACGCCTCGTAGAACCGCGGCGGCTCGTAGATCCGCAGCTGCACGTCGGTCACCTCGCCGTCGCGGTAGGCGATGTGCATCGCGCCCTCGCCCTCGACGCGGGCGAGCGTCCCGACGTGCAGCACGTGGCCGCCGTCCTTGTTGCCGTGGGTCATCGGCCCGCCTCCTCGTGGCGCTCGCTCTCGCGCAGGAAGGCCTCCGACGCCGCGTTGAACGTGCGGAACACCCGCACCACCTCCGGCTCGCTCATCCCGAGCGCGCCCAGCCGGGTGGCGATCGACGCCGTGTTCGGCGTGTCCTGCGGGCCGAAGCAGCCGTAGCAACCCCGGGAGAACGTCGGGCAGAGCGCGCCGCAGCCGGCCTGCGTGACCGGCCCCAGGCACGGCGTCCCGTGCGCGACCGTCACGCAGACGTTGCCGCGCCGCTTGCACTCGACGCAGACGCTGTGGGACGGGATCCGCGGCGTCCGGCCCTGGAGCTCGGCCGCCAGCACCTCGAGCAGCTGGCGCCGGTCGACCGGGCACCCGCGCAGCTCGAAGTCCACCGGCACGTGCGCCGCGATCGGGGTCGAGCGGTCCAGCGTCGCGACGTACTCCGGGTGCGCGTAGACGACCGCGCGGAACTCGGCGACGTCGGCGAAGTTGCGCAGCGCCTGGATCCCGCCCGCGGTCGCGCACGCACCGATCGTGATCAGCCGGCGGGACACCTCGCGGACCCGCTGGATCCGTTCGAGGTCGTCGGGGGTGGTGATCGAGCCCTCGACCAGCGACACGTCGTACGGTCCGTCGACGACGCCGCGGGTGGCCTCGGGGAAGTAGGCGATCTGCACCTCGCCGGCCAGCGGGATCAGCTCGTCCTCGCAGTTGAGCAGGGTGAGCTGGCAGCCGTCGCAGGACGCGAACTTCCAGACCGCCAGCTTCGGCCGCTCGCGCCGGGTCACAGCTCGGCCCTCGCCATCAGCGGCGCCAGCCGGTCGTAGCCGAGCACCGGCCCGTCGAGGCAGCAGAACAGCTCGCGGAGCTGGCAGTGGCCGCACAGGCCGACGCCGCACTCCATGTTGCGCTCCATGGACAGGCGCACCCGCTCCGGCGGCACGCCGCGGTCGACCAGGGCGCGCGCCGTGTGGCGCATCATCACCTCGGGGCCGCACACCAGCGCGAGCGCGTTCCGCGCGTCGAACTCGGCCCGCTCGACCAGCTGGGTGACCAGCCCGACCCGGCCGCGCCAGGCGTGCGGGCCGTTGTCGACGGTGACCTGGACGTCGATCCCGTGCGCGTCGGCCCACGCGCGGTGCTCGGCGGCGTACAGGATTTCCTCCGGGCTGCGGGCGCCGTAGAGCAGCAGCACCCGGCCGAAGCCGTCGCGGGCCGCGGCCGCCCGGAGGATCGCGGGGCGCAGCGGCGCCAGCCCGATCCCGCCCGCCACGAGCACGAGGTCGCCGCCGCGACCGTCCTCGACGCCCCACCCGGTGCCGAACGCGCCGCGGACGCCGAGCACGGCGCCGGGCGGCGCGGTGGCGAGCGCGTGCGAGACCGAGCCGACGTCGCGGATCGTGTGCTGCAGGACCTCGGGGCGGGCCGGGTCGCCGCTGATCGAGATCGGCACCTCCCCCACGCCGAAGGCGAGCAGCATCGTGAACTGGCCCGGGGCGAAGGCGAGCGGTTTGCCGTCGAGGGCGGCGAGCTCCAGGGTGTGGGTGTCGCGCGTGTCGCGACGGGTGCTGGTGACCGTGAACCGGCGGGGCAGCATCTCGGTGGCGGTCACGAGTCGCTCCCGTAGAGGTCCAGGAGCCGCACCCGGGCCGAGTACAGCCGGGCCGACATCACCTGCACGACCCGCTGGAGCAGCGCGTAGCCGAGCGTGGGGTCGCTCTCGCACTTGCCGCGCAGGCAGGCGCCGTCGAACGCGATCGCGCTGGTGCCCTCGGTGGCGCGCGCGTCGAAGGTCCAGCGGTACGGCGGAATCAGCCACGACCACCCGACCACGTCGCCGTCGTGGGCGGTGTCGAGCACGACGGCGCCCACGGGCGTCCGCGTCTGGATCGAGACCCGGCCGTGCCGCACGACGTAGAAGGTGTCGGCGGGGTCGCCCTCGTGGAAGAGGAAGTCGTCCTGGCGGAAGTGCACGTTGACCGCGCACCCCGCGGCCAGCTCGAGCGCGGCCGGGTCGAGGCCGGCGAAGAACGGGTGCTCGGGGAGGTACGCCGCGATGGCCCTCATGGCCGCTCCTCCCCCGCCGCCTCGCGGCGCAGCGCCGCGGCCTCCTCGGTGATGTCGATCGCCGCCGGGCACCACGTCACGCAGCGGCCGCAGCCGACGCACCCGGACATGCCGAACTGGTCGACCCACGACCCGAGCTTGTGGGTCATCCACTGCCGGTAGCGCGACCGGGTGGACTCCCGGACGTTGCCGCCGTGCAGGTGCGTGAAGTCGGCGTTGAAGCACGAGTCCCAGACCCGCGCCCGCTCGGCCGCGTCGCCGCCCAGGTCGGTGACGTCCGCGACCGTCGTGCAGAAGCAGGTCGGGCAGACGGCCGTGCAGTTCCCGCAGGACAGGCAGCGCTGCGCGACGTCGTCCCACACCGGGCTGTCGACGCCGGCGTAGAGCAGGTCCTTGAGCCCGGCGGTGTCGAGCGTGCGCCCCATCCGGGCGGCCGCCCGCTCGGCGACCCGGTCGGCGAGCCCGACGTCCTCCGCGCCCGCTGGCGCGGTGCCGATCTCGTCCACGACCTCGAGCCCGCGCTCGCTGCCCACCTCCACGAGGAACCGGTGGCCGGCGTCGTCGAGCAGCTCGGTGAGCGCGAGGTCGTACGGCGCGCCGTGACCCGGCCGCGGCCGCGGTCCGGTGTCCATCGAGACGCAGAAGCAGGTGCCACCGGGGTCGCCGCACGTCACCGCGACCACGAACGCGCCGTCGCGGCGGGCGGCGTACGCGCCGTCCCGGTGGGTGCGGTCGCGGAGCACGGTGTCGTGAATGCCCACGGCGTGCAGGTCGCAGGAGCGGACGCCGAGCAGGGCGTACGGCGCCTCGTCCGCGGGGTCCACCGGCTCCGCGTCGAACCCGTCCGCGGTGCGCCGGCCGCGCCAGAGCACCTCCTCGGTGGGGAAGAACACCGGCTTGGCGGACTGGGCGCCCGACGCGAAGCCGAACACCGCGTCGTCGTCGCGCCGGCGCAGCCGGTAGCGCCCCGCGTCCTGGTCGTCGCCCCACCCGACCGGCAGGTCGCCGACCGTCCGCACGGGAGCGTCGACGATCGCGCCGTCGCGCACGGTCGGTCCGAGCACCGTGTAGCCCCGGCGGTGGAGCGCGTCGATCAACGCCTGCAGGCCGCCGAGGTCCATCAGCCGGGTCGTCACGTCAGCCTCCCGCGGCGTCGTCCCTCTCCCTGCAGTGTCGGCCGCGGAGCCGGGACCGCCAAGGGTCCTTGGACCCGTGTGGCGGCGCGAGACCAGACCAGGACCACGGCGGCCGGTACCGCGGCCACGGCGGCGACGACGGCGGCCTGGCGCCACGGGACCGGCGCGGTGTCCAGCAGCTCGCGCAGCGGCCCCCACCCGGCGGCCGCCACCAGCAGCACGGCGGCGCCGAGGACGGCGACCTCCAGCCCGCGGTCGCGCCAGCCGGCGTCGGCGCGCGGCGCCCGGAGCGCCAGCGCCAGCCAGAGCTGGGCCAGCCCGAGGCACAGGAAGATCGAGGTCTGCTGCTCACCCGTCGACCCCGCGGCCAGCCCGACGCCGAGCGACACCGCGGTGATCAGCACCGCGGTGACCGCGATCTGGCGGACCAGGCCGCCGAGGACCGAGCGCTCCGGGGACGGCGACGGCCGGGCCATGTCCGCGGGGTCCGCCGGCTCCCCGCCGAACGCCACCCCCGGCACGCCGTGGGTCACCATGTTGATCCAGAGGATCTGCCCGGGCGTCAGCGGGAGCGGGACGCCGAGGAACGGGCCCAGCAGCAGGACCAGCACCTCGGCGAGCCCGCCGGACAGGCCGAAGCGCAGGAACCGCCGGATGTTGGTGTAGATCCGCCGGCCCTCCTCGACCGCGGCGACCACGGTGCGCAGGTCGTCGTCCCCGAGCACGAGGTCCGCCGCCTGGCGCGCGACCTCGGTGCCGCGGCTGCCCATCGCCACGCCGATGTCGGCGTTGCGCAGCGCCGGCGCGTCGTTCACGCCGTCGCCGGTCATGGCCACGACCTCGCCGCGCGCCTGCCAGTCGGCCACGATGTCGACCTTCCCCTCGGGCCGGGTGCGCGCGTAGACGTGGTCCTCGGGGATCGTGAGCTCCGCGCCGATCGCGCGCGCCGTCGCCGGGTGGTCGCCGGTGATCATCACGACCTGGATGCCGGCGTCCCGGCAGGCGGTGACGACCTCGCGCGCGGACTCCCGCGGCGGATCGACCAGTGCGACCAGCCCGCGGAGGGTCAGCCCGGACGGCGCGGCCAGCTCGGCGTCGTCCCGGGGCGTCCCGTCCGCCACCGCGAGCACCCGGTAGCCGTGGTCCGCGAGGCGGTGCGCCTCGACGAGGGCGTCGCCCGGGTCGCCGGCCGCAGGCAGCACGGCCTCCGGGGCGCCCTTGCAGACCAGCAGCGGCCCGGCCGGTCCGCGGTGCAGGGTGGTCATCCGCTTGGTCTCGGCGTCGAACGGCACCTCACCGACGCGGGGCCAGCGGTCGCGGCCGGCGAGGGCGTCGGGGTCGGCGCGGACCGCCGCCGCCAGCAGGGCGGCCTCCATCGGGTCGCCCGCGGTGCCGCCGCCGTCCGCGTCGTTGCACAGCACCAGGTCCCGGAGCAGCTCCTCGCGCCCGCCGGCGGGCGGCGTCCACATCTCCCGGACCGTCATCCGGCCCTCGGTGAGGGTGCCGGTCTTGTCCGACGCCAGGACCGTGACCGAGCCGAGCGTCTCGACGGCCGGCAGCCGGCGTACCAACGCGTGCCGGCGCGCCATCCGGTAGGCGCCCAGCGCCAGCGCCACGGTGACCACGGCGGGCAGCGACTCGGGGATCGCGGCGACCGCGAGGCTGACGGCCAGCACCAGCGTGTGGGCGACGTCCTCCCCGCGCAGCACCCCGAGCAGGAAGACCACGCCCGCGAGCGCGAGGGTCAGCACCACGAGGCGCGCCGACAGCCGGGACAGCCGGAGCTGGAGCGGGGTGGGCCGTACCCCGGCGGCGGCGACGGCCGCGGCGATGGCGCCGAGCGCGCTCTCCGCGCCGGTCCGGACGGCGACGCCGTGGGCGCGGCCGCGGGTGGCGACGGTGCCGGCGTACAAGCCCTCGCCCGCGCGCCGGGTGACGGGCACCGACTCGCCCGTCATCGTCGACTCGTCGACCTGCAGGCCCGCGGCCAGCTCGAGGTCCAGGTCGGCCGGCACCACGTCGCCGGCCTCGAGGCGCACCAGGTCGCCCGGGACGACGTCGGCGGCCGCGACCCGGACCGGCTCGCCGTCGCGCACGACCACGGCGTGCGGCGCGGCCAGCCGGTCCAGGGCGTCCAGGGCGTTGGCCGCGCGGATCTCCTGCACCACGCCGATCGTGGTGTTCAGGGTCACGACGGCCAGGATGATCGCCCCGTCGGCGACGTCGCCCACCCCCGCGACCACGACGAACGCCCCGAGCAGCATCAGGATCATCGGGTCGCGCAACTGGTCGAGCACGCGCCGCGCGGCCCGACGCCGCGGCGGCCGGGGCGCGAGGTTCGGGCCGTGCTCGGCGAGCCGGCGGGCCGCGTCCGCCGAACCCAGCCCGGTGCTCATCAGTCGAGCGCTTCGAACGCCTGGTAGACCATCATCGCCGGCCAGACGATCCCCTCGAGGATCGCCAGCACGTGCCACCAGAAGCCGTCGGCCTGCTGCCAGAACCACACCCACGCGCCGAAGATCCCCAGCCCGTAGATCGCGCCGCTGCCGGCGGCCGCGCCGGATCCGCTGTCGCCCATGACTCGGTCCTCCTTCCCCGCCATTGCAGCGCGGGACGGCGGCCGCGGCCACGGCCGAACGTCCCGGGCCGCCGGGACGTCTCGCGCGGCGTACCTCGGCGGGCGCGTTCGTCGCGCGCAATTGAACGCCCAGACTCCGTTACCCGCGAGTACACCCAGTCTGGCCGTTCAATTGCTGAGCTGCGGCCCGGCCCAGCCCATGTCCGGACGCAGCCGCACTCGCCCAGACTCCTCGGGGAATCCCTGACGTTCTGGGCCGAAGTTCCGGCCGAGAAGTTCAGGTTTCCCCGGCCCACCGGGGAAACCGCCAAGCCGCCCTGCCGAACGTCCCGCGGCCCCCGGGACCGACGGCCGTTCCGCCGCAGCGGGCGCGCGGCCACGATCGGAGGAGAGCCCACCGGAAGGGCCCACCGGAAGGGAGAGTGCCATGCACACGCGCACCTGGCGCCTGCACATCGACCTGTTCGAAGCGGAGAACAGCACCCGCGCCGAGGCCGTGCTCCGCACGGACGCCGGCACCGAGCTGCGCCACGTGGGCGTGGCGCGGCGGCGGCCGGGCGACCACGACGTCCCCGAGATCGGCGACGAGCTCGCCGCGTGCCGGGCCCTGTCGGGCCTGGTCCACGACCTGCTGGACGCCACGATCGCGGACATCTCGGCCAACGACCCCGTCGGCGGCGACGTCACCGTCGACGTCGGCTGAGGACCGGTCATGACCGCGCGCGCCCTGGTCCTGGACTTCGGCCGGATCGGGCGGGACGACGTCGCCCTGGTCGGCGGCAAGAACGCCTCCCTCGGGGAGATGTACCAGCACCTGTCGGAGGCCGGCGTGCGCGTGCCCGGCGGGTTCGCGATCACCGCCGAGGCCTACCGCCACGTGCTCGACGCCGCGGGCGCCGTACCGGCCCTCGAGTCGGTGTTCGCCGACTTCGACCCCGACGACGTGACCCAGCTGGCCGAGCGGGCCGCCCGGGCCCGGCAGATCGTGTACGACGCCGGGCTCCCCGACGACCTGGTCGCGGAGATCCGGACGGCCTACCGCGCGCTCCGCGAACGGTACGGCGACGACCTGCGCCTCGCGGTGCGCAGCAGCGCGACCGCCGAGGACCTGCCCGACGCGAGCTTCGCCGGGCAGCACGAGACCTTCCTCGACGTCGCAGGCGAGGAGGAGCTGCTCGACGCGGTGCGCAAGTGCTTCGCGAGCATCTTCACCGACCGCGGCGTCCACTACCGGCACCGGCAGGGCTACGGCCAGCTCGAGGTCGCGCTCTCCGTGGGTGTCATGAAGATGGTGCGCTCGGACCTCGCCAGCTCTGGCGTGATGTTCACGCTGGACACCGAGTCCGGCTTCCGCGACGTCGTCTTCGTCACCGGGTCCTACGGCCTCGGCGAGTACGTCGTCCAGGGCTCGGTCGACCCCGACGAGTTCTACGTCCACAAGCCGACCTACCAGGCCGGCTACCGCGCGGTGCTCCGCCGCCGCCTCGGCCAGAAGGCGATCCGCCTGGTGACCGCGGGCGCGTCCGGCACCCGCGACGAGTCGGTCCCCGAGCCGGAACGGCGCCGCTTCTGCCTCGCCGACGGCGAGGTGCTCGAGCTGGCGGGCGCCGCCGTCGCGATCGAGCGCTACTACGGCCAGCCGATGGACATCGAGTGGGCCAAGGACGGCGTGGACGGGCTGACCTACATCGTCCAGGCGCGCCCGGAGACGGCGACCTCGCAGGCGCCGGTCACCACGCTGCGCCGGTACGTCGTCGACGCGCACGGCGAGTCGATCGTGGCCGGCCGCGCCGTGGGCGACCACATCGCGATCGGCCCGGCCCGCGTCATCACCGACACCAGCCACCTGTCCGAGTTCCGGCCCGGCGAGGTGCTCGTGTCCGAGACCACCACGCCGGACTGGGAGCCGGTCATGAAGACCGCGGCCGCGGTTGTCACCGACCGCGGCGGTCGGACCTGCCACGCGGCGATCGTCGCGCGCGAGCTCGGGCTGCCGGCCGTGGTCGGCACCGACGTCGGCACCGGCACGATCAAGGACGGCGACCTGGTCAGTGTCTCCTGCGCGGAGGGCGAGACCGGCCACGTGTACCGCGGTGAGGTCACCTACCACGTCGACGAGCTCGACCTCAGCGACATGTTGCGGCCGCGCACGAAGATCATGCTCAACCTCGGCAACCCGGCGCTGGCCTTCCACACCGCCCTGCTGCCGAACGACGGCGTGGGCCTGGCGCGGATGGAGTTCATCATCAGCGAGTCGGTCAAGGCCCACCCGCTGGCGCTGCTGCACCCCGACCGGATCGCCGACCCCGGCGAGCGCGCGGAGGTCGCCGAGCTGGTGTCCGGCCACGCCGACGGCGCGGCGTTCTTCGTCGAGCGGCTGTCGGAGGGCGTCGGCACGATCGCCGCGGCGTTCTACCCCAAGCCCGTCGTGGTGCGCATGTCGGACTTCAAGACCAACGAGTACGCCGGCCTGCTCGGCGGCTCCGCCTTCGAGCCGCACGAGGACAACCCGATGCTGGGGTTCCGGGGCGCGTCGCGCTACGCGCACCCGGCGTACGAGGAGGGCTTCGAGCTCGAGTGCCGGGCGATGCGGCGGGTCCGCGAGGAGATGGGCCTGACCAACGTGATCCTGATGCTGCCGTTCGTGCGGCGTCTCGAGGAGGCCGACCTGGTCCTGGCCCGGATGGCCCAGCACGGGCTGGAGCGCGGCCGCGACGGCCTGGAGATCTACGCGATGTGCGAGATCCCGAACAACGTCGTGCTGGTCGACCAGTTCGCCGCCCGGTTCGACGGGTTCTCGATCGGGTCGAACGACCTGACCCAGCTGACGCTCGGCGTCGACCGGGACAGCGGGATCGTCGCCTTCGACTACGACGAGCGCGACCCGGGCGTGAAGCGGATGATCCAGCTCGCGGTCGAGGGCTGCCGGCGGCACGGCATCCACTCCGGGATCTGCGGGCAGGCGCCGTCGGACTACCCGGACATGGCCGAGTTCCTCGTCGAGATCGGGATCGACTCGATGAGCCTCAACCCGGACAGCATCCTGCGCACGACGCGAGCGGTCCTCGACCTGGAGGAGCGCCTCCAGCAGGCGTGGTGACACCGTGACCGGGCTGCGGGTGCGCGACGTGATGTCGCGCGACGTCGTGACGGTCCGGCCGGACGCCGCCATCGGCACGGCGATCGACCGGGTGCTGCGGCGCGGCCACACGCACCTGGTCGTCGTCGACGACGACGGCGTCCTGGTCGACATCGTCTCCGCGCACCTGCTGACCACCGCGCTGATGACCCGGCTGATCGAGCGCCACCAGCCGCTCTCCGACGTGCTCGCCGACCCGGCGGCGATCCGCGCCGGCGCCCGCCTCCACGAGGCGGCCGGCCTGATGATGGCGCTGTCGGTGGACGCGCTGGGCGTCGTCGACCGCCAGGGCCGGCTGGTCGGCGTGCTGACCTGGGCCGACATCGGCCGGTCCGTCGCCCCACCCCTCACCGTCCGGGCAGAACGGCGCGCGCCCGGATGACCTTCGGCCCTGCACCGGTCAAGGCCGCGCCGGAACGCTGGGAGGAGCAGCGAGAACCCACCAGCGGCGCAACATCGGCGAGGAGGCCACCATGGCAGTGCGAGTCGGGATCAACGGCATGGGACGGATCGGGCGGGCGTTCCTGCGGCTCGCCGAGGAGATCGACGAGCTCGAGGTCGTGGCCGTCAACGACGTCGCCGAGCCGGCGATGATCGCGACCCTGCTGCGGCGCGACAGCACGTTCGGGCCGTTCCGTGGCGACATCGGGCTGGACGGCCCGACGCTCTTCGTCAACGGCCGCAAGGTCGCCATCACCGCCGAGCGCGACCCGTCCGCCCTCCCCTGGGAGGAGCACGCGGTGCAGGTGGTCGTCGAGGCGTCCGGCAAGTTCCGCACCCGCGACGCGGCCGCCGCCCATCTCGACGCCGGCGCGCAGCGGGTCGTCATCTCCGCGCCCGGCAAGGGCGTCGACGCCACCATCGTGATGGGCGTCAACGACGACGCCTACGATCCCGACCGACACCGCGTCGTCTCCAACGCGTCGTGCACGACCAACTGTGTGGCGCCGATGGTGAAGGTCCTCCACGACGCGTTCGGGCTGCGGTACGGCTTCATGTCGACCGTCCACGCCTACACCGGCGACCAGAACATCCTCGACGCGCCGCACAAGGACCCGCGGCGGGCGCGCGCGGCGGCGGTCAACATCGTGCCGACCACCACCGGCGCGGCCAAGGCGGTCGGCGAGGTGCTCCCCGAGCTCGCCGGACGGCTGGACGGCGTGGCCCTGCGGGTCCCGGTCGTCGACGGCTCCCTGGTCGACCTCGCGGTGCTCCTCGAGCACAGCGTGGGCGTCGAGGAGATCAATGCCGCGTTCGCGGCCGCGGCCGCGGACGGGCCGCTCGCCGGCCGGCTGCGCTACGACACCGAGCCCCTGGTCTCGTGCGACGTGATCGGCGACTCCGCGTCCTGCGTGTTCGACGCACCGCTGACCCAGGCCCGGGGCGGCTTCGCCAAGGTCTTCGGCTGGTACGACAACGAGTGGGGCTACACCAGCCGGCTCGCCGACCTGACCCGGCTGGTCGGGACCGGGCGGTGAGCCCGTGTTCAACGTCAGGTTCCACGGACGGGGCGGCCAGGGCGTCGTGACGGCGGCCGAGATGCTGTCGGTCGCCGCCTTCGACAGCGGCCGGCACGCCCAGGCGTTCCCGACCTTCGGCTCGGAGCGCACCGGCGCACCGGTGGTGTCGTTCTGCCGCATCGACGACGCGCCGATCCGGTTCCACGAGCCGATCGAGACGCCGCACGCCGTGGTGGTCCAGGACCCGACGCTGCTGCACGTCGTCCCGGTGCTGCAGGGCGTCACACCCTCGACGTACCTGCTGGTGAACACCTCGCGGACGCCCGCGGAGCTGGGGCTGGAGAACGTCGGACGGGTGACGACGCTGCCCGCGACCGACCTCGCCCGCGAGGTGATCGGCCGGCCGCTGCCCAACACCGCGCTGCTCGGGGCGCTCGCGGCCCTGACGGGGGTGGTGTCCCTGGACGCGGTCATCGACGCGATCCGGCAGCGGTGGGCGGGCGCGGTGGGCGACGCCAACGTCGAGGTCGCGGTCCGGGCGCACGCGGGGGTGAGCACCCATGCGTGAGCAGCTCGAGGGCTCGCAGGCGGTGGCCCGCGCCGTGGCGCTGTGCCGGCCGCACGTGGTCGCCGCCTACCCGATCTCGCCGCAGACGCACATCGTCGAGGCGCTCTCGGACCTGGTCCGGACCGGCGACCTGGCCCCGTGCGAGTACCTGACGGTCGAGTCGGAGTTCGGCGCCATGTCCGCCTGCATCGGCGCGTCCGCGGTGGGCGCTCGCGCCTACACGGCCACCAACAGCCAGGGCCTGCTCTACATGACCGAGGCGGTGTTCAACGCCTCCGGGCTGGGCCTGCCGATCGTGATGACGGTGACCAACCGCGCCGTCGGCGCCCCCATCAACATCTGGAACGACCAGTCCGACTCCATGGCGCTGCGGGACGCGGGCTGGATCCAGCTGCACGCGGCCTCGGTCCAGGAGGCCGCGGACCTGCACCTCCAGGCGTACGTCCTGGCCGAGCGGCTCTCGGTGCCGGTCATGGTGTGCATGGACGGCTTCGTGCTCACGCACGCCACCGAGGAGGTCGACCTGCCCGCGCAGGGACAGGTCGACGCGTTCGTCCCGCCGTACCGGCCGCGGCAGGTGCTCGACCCCGCCGACCCGGTCACGATCGGCGCGATGGTCGGCCCCGAGGCGTTCACCGAGGTCCGCTACCTCAACGAGCAGCGCCTGCAGCGGGCCCTCGACGAGGTGCCGGCGATCGGCGCGGACTTCGCGCGTGGCTTCGGCCGGTCGTCCGGCGGGCTGCTGCACACGCACCGCACCGAGGGGGCCGAGACGGTGCTGGTCACCATCGGCTCCGCCGCCGGTGCCGCCGAGGAGGTCGTCGACGAGCTCCGCGCCGAGGGCCGCTCCGTCGGCGCCGTCGCGATCACGTGCTTCCGGCCGTGGCCCACCGAGGCGGTCCGCGACGCGCTCTCCGGCGCGCGCCGCGTCGTGGTGCTCGAACGCGCGTTCAGCCCCGGCTCCGGCAGCATCGTCGGGAACGACGTCCGCCGCTCGCTCGGCCGCCCGCTGGTGCCGGTGATCGAGACCGTGGCCGGCCTCGGCGGCCGTCCGGTCCGGCGCGCCGACGTACGGCGCCTGCTCGACGACGCGGCCGGCGGCCGGCTCGAGCCCGGCACGCTGCACTTCCTCGACCTCGACCACGCGCTGCTCGCGCGGGCCACGACCGGCTGAGGAGGCCGCCGTGCAGGAGACCAGGCTCTACCAGATCGGGACCTTCGCGGCGGGCAACCGCCTGCTCGACCCCGACGACAACTCCGTGCAGTCGCACGCCGACCGGACCAACGCGATCACCAGCGGGCACCGGGCCTGCCGCGGGTGTGGAGAGGCACTCGGTGCGCGCTTCGTCCTCGACGCCGCGATGCGGGCGGCCGGCGGCGACCTCGTGACCGTCAACGCCACCGGGTGCCTGGAGGTGTTCTCCACGCCGTACCCGGAGTCGTCGTGGCAGGTCGCCTGGCTGCACTCGCTGTTCGGCAACGCGCCGGCGGTGGCGGCCGGGGCGGCGGCCGGGCTCCGGGCGCGCGGGCGCGCCACCCGGGTCGTCGGGCAGGCGGGCGACGGCGGCACCGTGGACATCGGTTTCGCCTGCCTGTCCGGCATGTTCGAGCGCAACGACGACGTCCTCTTCGTCTGCTACGACAACCAGGGCTACATGAACACCGGCGTGCAGCGGTCCGGCGCGACCCCGCCGGCGGCCCGCACCGCGACCACGTCGGCGCTGGGCGAGCGGCCGGGCAACCCCTTCGGGATGGGCAAGTCCGCCCCGCTCATCGCGATGGCGCACGACATCCCGTACGTGGCCACGGCGACCGTCGCCGACCTGCGCGACCTCGAGCGCAAGGTGACCCGGGCGATGGGCATGCACGGCGCCCGCTACCTGCACGTGCTCGTCCCCTGCCCGCTGGGCTGGGCCGCCGAGGCGCACGACACCGTCCGGCTCGCGCGGCTCGCCACCGAGTCCGGGCTGTTCCCGCTGTTCGAGGCCGAGCACGGCGAGGTGACGGCGTCCACCCCGATCCGGCACCGGGTGCCCGTCGAGGAGTACCTGCGCCTGCAGGGCCGGTTCGCCCACCTCTTCGGGGACCCGCCCCGGCCCGACCTGGTCGCCCGCATCCAGGCCGGCGCGGACCGCAACATCGCCAGGTTCGGGCTGCTGCCCGACCCGACCTGACCCGAGGAGCCGAGATGGAGCACCCGTTCGCGATCACCCTGGACGTCGGCAGCAGCCGCGCCAACCACACCGGCAGCTGGCGCACCGAGCGCCCCGTGTACGTGACCCTGGACCCGCCGTGCGCGGGCGGCTGCCCCGCCGGCGAGGACGTCCGGGAGTGGCTGCGCGAGGCCGAGGACGGCGGCGCCGGGTACGAACGCGCCTGGCGCCGGATCATGGAGACCAACCCGTTCCCGGCCGTCATGGGCCGGATCTGCTACCACCCGTGCGAGACCGCCTGCAACCGCGCGACGCTGGACGAGGCGGTCGGCATCAACTCCGTCGAGCGGTTCCTGGGCGACGAGGGCATCCGCGCCGGCTGGACGGTCGGCGTCGACGCCGCACCCACCGGCCACCGCGTGCTCGTCGTCGGCTCGGGGCCGGCCGGCCTGTCCGCGGCGTACCACCTGGTCCGCCGGGGCCACGCCGTCACGATCGTGGAGGCGGCGCCGAAGCCGGGCGGGATGATGCGCTACGGCATCCCGGCGTACCGGCTCCCCCGGGACGTGCTGGACGCCGAGATCGACCGGCTGCTGGCACTCGGCGTCGAGCTCCGGGTGGGCACGCCCGTGACCGACCTCGAGCAGCTCGTCGCCGACGGCGGGTACGACGCGGCGTTCCTCGCCGTGGGCGCCCAGCTCGGGCGGCGCACCTACCTGCCCGCGGGCTCGGCCGCTCGCGTCGTCGACGCGGTCCAGCTGCTGCACGGCATCGAGGAGGGCGAGCGACCGCTGCTCGGCCGCCGGGTCGCGGTGTACGGCGGCGGCAACACCGCCATGGACGCCGCGCGCACCGCGCGCCGGCTGGGCGCCGAGGACGCGGTCGTGGTCTACCGCCGCACCCGGGACCGGATGCCCGCCCACCCGAGCGAGGTCAGCGAGGCGGAGGCCGAGGGCATCCGGTTCACCTGGCTGTCGACGATCACCGAGGTCGACGCCGGCGGGCTGTCGATCGAGCGGATGGAGCTCGACGAGACCGGCTTCCCCCGTCCGACCGGCGAGGTGGAGCGGCTCGAGGCGGACTCGCTGGTGCTCGCGCTCGGCCAGGAGGCCGACCTGGCGTTCCTCGAGAACGTGCCCGGGCTGGAGTTCCGCGACGGCGTGCTCGCCGTGGACGAGAACCTGATGACCGGCCGGGCCGGGCTCTTCGCGGGCGGCGACATGGTGCCCGACGTGCGGTCGGCGACGGTCGCCATCGGCCACGGCCGGCGCGTCGCGGCCTCGATCGACGCCTGGCTGCGCCGGGGCTCGCCGGCCGCGGCTGCCGAGCCCGGCGAGGCGACGTACGAGCGCCTGCACACCTGGTACTACACCGACGCGCCGCGCGCCCACCGGCCGGTGCTGGAGGCCGCGCGCCGGGCGTCGACATTCGACGAGGTGGTGCAGGGGCTGGACGCGGAGACCGTGCTGTACGAGGCGCGCCGCTGCCTGTCGTGCGGCACCTGCTTCTCCTGCGACAACTGCTTCGGCATGTGCCCGGACAACGCCGTGATCAAGACCGGCGACGCGGACCCGCCGTACGTGATCGACCTGGACTACTGCAAGGGCTGCGGCATCTGCGCCGCCGAGTGCCCGGCCGGCGCGATCTCGATGGTGCCGGAGGAGATCTGAGGCGGTCGGCGGCGGGGAGTTTCGGGTCGTGTGCCTGTGAACGCGCCATGGCGCGTTGTGAGGCACACGACCCGTTCAGCGTGCCGGTCAGCCGGCGCCAGGCACGCGGATTGGTCACCAACCGCAGGTTTCAGGGCCGAACTCATGCGGTTGGTGACCAATCCGCGCATCCCCGGCTGCCGGGGACCCGGGTCGAGCCCGCGCCTCAGCGCGCCATCGCGTCGAGCACCAGGACGGGCACCAGGACGAGCACCAGGACGAGCACCAGGACGGGGCACTCGGCCTCGTAGAGGACCGCGCGCCCGGGGTTCACGCGTCGTACTCCGGCGGGTAGGTGGGGCCGGCGTGCTCGACCTCGGCGTCGATGGGCGGGAAGACGAGGGTGTCGTGGACCGAGTCCTCCCACCGCACCCAGTACGGCGGGCGCCCGTCGTCGTGGGTGCCCGAGACGACCTCGGCCTCGCGCACGGTGTCGTCCTCGCGCACGACGATCCGGTCACCCTTGAACGCATACATCTGGTTGCTCCTCCGTGGTGGTGGTGGACTCCGTCAGCCCGGGTCCCTAGCGGTCCTGCGGCTCGCGCCAGCCGGCGCGCACGAGGACGGCGTCGAAGGCGGCCGGGTCGCGGCGCTCGATCTCGTCGAGCAGCCGCTCGCGCTCCTGGACGAGGGCGAGCACGGCCTGGACGTCGCCGCGGCGGTCGCGCAGCTCGCGGCTGGTCCGCACCCAGCGGCGCTCGAGGTCGCCGGCCTCCAGCCGGTGGACGGTCCCGGTGGACGCCACCGGCCGGCGCTGCCGCAGCTCGCGGACGGCCAGGTCGAGCAGCGGCGGGCACGTCACGCCGATCGCGATCAGCAGGAACAGCGCCCACGGCCCGAACGCGACCGGCAGGCCCAGCATGAGCACGGCGCCGATGCCGAACCACAGGGCGAGGTCGCTCATGGCGCGCCAGCGGCGCCTCGGCTCCTGGACCCACGCGAAGCTGACGACCGCACCGGTGACCGCCATGCCGGCGGCGGTGCCCAGGACGGCGATCCAGCCGATGCTGATCCCGCCCACCACGAGCGCGAGGGCGGCCAGGGCCACGACGACCCCCCGCCACACGCTTCGATATGCCCTCATACCCTCACGGTGCTCCGCGGCGCCGCCCGGACGTCAGGGCCGATGGTCTCCGCGACCCGGGACCTCCGTCCGCGGTGCGCGGACGCCCCCGGTGACACCGTGGGGACATGATGGCGGGTGGCCCCGGGCTGCTGCAGCCGCTGCCCGACGTCCTCGCCGACCTCGGTGTGACGCCGGCCGGGCTGACCTCGGACCAGGCGGCGGAGCGGCTCGCCCGGTTCGGGCCGAACGAGCTGACCGCGCACCGCGGGCCGTCGTTCCTGTCGGCGCTGGTGCGTCAGCTCGTGCACCCCCTCGCGCTCCTGCTCTGGCTCGCGGCGGGGCTGGCGCTGGCGACCGGCACCGTCGTCCTCGGGGTCGCGATCCTGCTGGTGATCGCCCTCAACGCGGCGTTCGCCCTGGCGCAGGAGCGCCACGCCGAGCACGCCGTGGCCGCCCTGAGCGCCTACCTCCCGCCGCACGCGGTGGTGCTGCGCGACGGCGGCCGGGCCGGCATCGAGGCGCGGGAGATCGTGCCGGGCGACGTGGTGCTGGTCGAGGAGGGCGACGCGATCTGCGCGGACGCGAAGCTGCTGTCCGGCGCGGTCGAGGTCGACCTGTCCGCCGTGACCGGGGAGTCGGTGCCGATCGTGCGCTCGGCTGCGTGCGCCGCCCCCGTCGAGGTCCCGACCCGCCTGGTCGACGCCTCCGACGTGCTCCTGTCCGGGACCACCTGCACCTCGGGCGAGGCGGTGGCCGTGGTCGTGGAGACCGGCATGGCCACCGAGCTCGGCCGGATCGCCGGCCTCAGCGGCCGCACCACCCAGGAGCCGAGCCCGCTCGAGCTGCAGGTACGCCGGGTGGCGTGGCTGATCGCCGCGGTCGCGGTCGGCGTCGGGCTGGCCTTCCTCCCGCTCGGCGTCGTCTCCGGGCTCAGCCTCGCGGACGCCGCGGTGTTCGCGATCGGGCTCCTGGTCGCCAACGTCCCCGAGGGGCTGCTGCCGACGATCACGCTCGCGCTCGCGGTGGGCGTCGCCGACCTGGCCCGGCGCGGCGGCCTGGTGAAGCGGCTCAGCGCCGTGGAGACGCTGGGCTCGACCGACGTGATCTGCACCGACAAGACCGGCACGCTCACCCAGAACCGGATGCAGCTGCACAGCAGCTGGGACGCGACCGCGCGGCACTCCACGGAGCCGGCGGTCCGCGCGGCGCTGGCGCGGGTGCTCGGCTCGTGCACGACCGCCGACCTGGCCTCCGGCATCGGCGACCCGACCGAGCTCGCGCTGCTGCGCGCGGCGGAGCGCCTCGACGGCATCGAGCCGCCGGTGGAGCGGCGCGAGGCGACGTACCACTTCGACCCGCGGCTGCGCCTGATGTCGGTGATCGTCCCGAACGGCGGCGGCGCGGACCTGATCCTGACCAAGGGCGCACCCGAGGCGGTCCTCGACCGGTCGCGGTCGGTGCTGCTGCCCGACGGGACCACCGGTCCGCTGACCCCCGAGGCGCGGCACCGCCTGGAGCGGCGCCTGGGAGACCTCGCCGGCCGCGGGCTGCGGCTGATCGCGTGCGCGTGGCGCGACATCCCGCCGCCCGGCGGGCAGCCCGAGCGGGCCGAGGTCGAGCGGGACCTCGTGCTGCTCGGGTTCGTCGCGCTGTCCGACCCGATCCGCGACGCCGTACCGGACGCGGTCGCGCACGCCCACGCCGCCGGCATCACCGTGCACGTGATCACCGGCGACAACGGCGCCACCGCGGCGGCGATCGCGGCGTCCGCGGGCATCGGCGGGGGCGGCCGGCCGCACGTCGTGACCGGCAGCGAGCTCGACGGGTACGACGACGAGCGGCTCGGCGCGCTGCTCGACAGCCGCACGGAGGTCGTGTTCGCGCGCAGCTCGCCCGAGGACAAGCTGCGCATCGCCACCCGGCTCCAGGCCTCCGGGCACGTGGTGGCGATGACCGGGGACGGCGTGAACGACGCCCCCGCCCTGCGCAAGGCCGACATCGGCGTGGCGATGGGCCGCAGCGGCACCGACGTGGCGCGCGAGGCGGCGACGATGGTGCTCACCGACGACAACTTCGCGACGATCATCAGCGCCGTCGAGTCCGGGCGCCGGGTCTACGACAACGTCCGCAAGTTCATCCTCTACATCTTCGCCCACGCGGTCCCGGAGATCGTGCCGTTCCTGCTGTTCGCGCTGTCCGGCGGCGCCATTCCCCTCGGCCTGACCGTGGTGCAGATCCTGATGATCGACCTGGGCACCGAGACGCTGCCCGCGCTGGCGCTCGGCCGGGAGGCCGCCGAGCCGGGGCTGATGGCCCGCCCGCCGCGCAGCCGCCGGGAGGGCATCATCACCGGCCGGATGCTGGTCCGCGCCTGGGGCGTCCTCGGCCTGACCTCCGCGGTGCTCGTGGTGCTCGGCTTCCTCGGGGTGCTCTGGTCGGCCGGGTGGCAGCCGGGCGACCCGGTGGGCGCCGGGAGCCCGCTGCACGAGACCTACCTGCGCGCGACCACGATGACGTTCGCGGGCATCGTCGCCTGCCAGGTCGGCACCGCGCTCGCGGCCCGCACCGACCGCGTCTCGCTCCTGCGCATCGGCCCGCTGACGAACCGGCTGCTGCTCGCCGGCATCGCGTTCGAGCTCGCCGTCACCGCGATCGCGATCTACCTGCCGTCCGCCCAGACCGTGCTCGGCACCCGCCCGCTGCACGCCGCCGAGCTCGCCGTGCTCGCCGGGTTCCCGTTCGTCGTGTGGGGCGTCGACGAGCTGTACCGGCTGGTGCTGCGCCGCCGGGGGTGACACGAGTACGGCCCCCGACGGACTCGCCGTCGGGGGGCCGCGCCCTCACTCGCGGTGCAGTCACTCCACCGGCAGCTCCCGGTGCGTGACCGGGATCTTGGTCGACGCCGACTCGTGCTGCGTCGGCATCGTGACGGTGAGGACACCGTTCTCGTAGTGAGCGCTGACGTCGTCCGCCGTGGTGCCCGGCGGGAGCGTGATGACGCGCTCGAACCGGCCGTACCGGATCTCGGTGTGGAAGTCGTCGTGCTCCTCCTCGCGGCGCTGGCCGCTCAGCTTGAGCAGGCCGCCCTCGACGGTGAGGTCGATGTCCTTCGCCGGGTCGACGCCGGGCAGGTCCGCGCGGACGATCCGCTTGTCGCCCTCGACCCACTCCTCGACGCGGACCTCGGGCTCCGCCCCGGTGTTCAGCCAGGCCAGCACCTCGCCGAGCAACGACTGGCCGCCGTGCCGCTGCAGGGTCTCCATCCTCTGCTCCTTCCGCCGTTCCCAGCAGTCCCTGGGTTGTTCCCTGGGATCAGCAGACCGCGGCCGGCCCCGGCGTCCCAGGGGCGAAGGTCACGGATCGGCGAGACCGGAGGTCACGGGCGGCCGCGCAGCCGCCGCGGCACGCCCGCGTCGAGCACCGGGCCCGGCGCGATCCGGACCTTGGCGTCCACCACCGTGCACCCGGCCGGCCCGACCAGGACCGGGTTGAGGTCGAGCTCGGCGATCTCGGGCACCTCCTCGGCCAGGCAGCCGAGCTGCACGACCAGGGCGACCAGCGCGTCGACGTCCGCCGCGGCCGCGCCCCGGTGGCCGGCGAGCAGCGCGGCGACCCGCAGCGACCGGACGGCGCGCGCGGCGTCGCGGGTGCCGATCGGCGGGAGCAGGAAGACCCGGTCGTCCCAGACGTCGGTGTTCACCCCGCCCGCGGCGACCATGGCCAACGGTCCCAGGACGGGGTCGCGGACCAGCCCGAGGGCGACCTCGATCCCGGTGGCGACCGGCTGCACGAGCACGGGTACGCCGTCCGCGACCGCGGCCTCGAACTCCCGGACCACCTCGTGCACGGCGTCGTCGTCGCTCACGCCGACACGCACCAGCGCCCGCTCGGTGCGGTGCACGACCGCGCCGGCGGCGACCTTCAGCACCACCGGGTAGCCGGTCGCCCGGGCGGCCTCGACCACGGCGTCGGCACCCCGCGCCACCGCCCCGACCGGAGCCAGGTCGTGCGCGCCCAGCAGCTCGACCACGCCGTCGGTGTCGAGCCAGCCGCCGTCGGGGCGGTCGGCCAGCTCCGCGAGCGCACGGGCCCGGGCCTGCTCGCCGCAGCCGCGGTCCGACGGGACCTCGGGCTCGGGCGGCTCGCTGCGCCAGGCGGCGTACCGGGCCGCGCGGCCGATCGCCCGCAACGCCGACTCGGCGGAGCCCAGGCGGGTGAGGCCGGGCAGCTCGGGGAGGCTCGGGCCGCCGTACGGCACGAGGACGACCGGCAGCTCCGGGTGGCGACGCCGGACCTCGGGCAGCGTCGCGGCGACCGCGCCCGCGTCACCGACCGCGGTCCGGACGAGCAGCACGAGCAGCGCGTCGACCTCGCCGCCGCCGAGCAGCAGGTCCGCCAGCGCCGCGAAGTGGGCGGGCTCGGCGGCCGCACCGGCGTCGACCGGGTTGCCGGTCCCGGCGGTGCCCGAGACGTACCGCGCCAGCCGGCGGCGCAGCCGCGCGGAGAGCTCCGGGACCGTCAGGCCCTGCGTCTCCGCGACGTCGGCGGCCAGCACGCCGAGCCCGCCGGCGTTCGAGAGCACACCGACCCGAAGGCCGGCCGGGAGCGGCTGCTCGGCGAGGAACAGCGCGGTCTCGGCCAGGTCCTCGGCCCCGTCGCACGCGATCACGCCGGCCTGCGCGAACAGCGCCCGGACGCCGACCCCGGGCGTCGCGGCGGCGGCCGTGTGGGACGCGCCGGCCCGGCGCCCGCCGGCCGAGTGGCCGCCCACCACGGCGAGCAGCGGCTTCACCTCGCTGAACTCCCGCGCGACGCGGGCGAACTTCCGCGCGTTGCCGAACGACTCCAGGTAGAGCGCGGCCGCGGAGACCCGGTCGTCGTCGTACCAGGCGGCGAGCAGGTCGTTGCTGGACACGTCGAGCTTGTTGCCGAGCGACACCAGGGCGAGCACGCCCAGCCCGAGCCGGCGGGCGGCGTCCTCGACGACGATGCCGACGCCCCCGGACTGGGATCCGATGGCGAGTCCCCCGGTGGGCGGCAGGACGCCGCTGAACGTCGCGTCCAGGCGTACGTCGGGGTGGTTGCTCAGCAGGCCGAGGCAGTTCGGCCCGACCAGGCGCATGCTGTGGCGGCGGGCGATGCGCAGCATCGCGTCCTCGAGCCGCGCGCCCCGCCGGCCCAGCTCGGAGAACCCCGACGACAGCACCGCCACCGCGCGGACGCCGGCCGCGGCCGCGTCCTCGAGCACCCCGACCACGGCGACGGCCGGGACCGCGACGACCAGGAGGTCCACCGGCTCGGGCAGATCCCGCACCGTGGGGACCTCGGTGCCCGGCTGGACCACCCAGGTGCGGCCGGTGAAGCCGCCCGCCTCGATCGACCGGAGCACGGCGGCCCCGGTGCCGGTCCCGTCCCGGCGGGCACCGACGACCGCGACCGACCGCGGGTACAGCAGCGGCCGCAGCGACGACGCCTCGGCCCGACGCTCCCGCTCGTCGGCGGAGCGCAGCGCCTGCCGGGAGACGCCGGTGTCCATCTCGACGTGGACGCAGCCGGCCTCGGTGTGCCGGACGATCGCGAACCCGGCGTCGGTGAGCACGTCGATCATCGGCCGGTTCTCGCTCAGGACCTCGGCCACGAACCGGTGGATGCCGCGCTCGCGCGCCGCCGCCGCCAGGTGCTCCAGCAGCAGGCTGCCCAGGCCGAGGCCGTGGCAGGCGTCGTCGACGAGGAACGACACCTCGCTGGTCGTCGGGTCCACCGGCTCGGCGGTCGCGAGCGCGACGAGGCCGCCGTCGCGCTCGGCCACGAGGACGAGCACGTCGGGCGAGCGGCCCAGGTGCTCGACGTACGCCTGGGCCGCGACCCGGCTCGCGCTGAAGAAGCGCAGCCGCAGGCTGTCCGGCCCGATCCGGTCGTGGAGCGCGGCGAGGGCCGGGGCGTCGGTGCGCCGCGCCGGCCGGATCGACGCCACCGAACCGTCGCGCAGCAGCACGTCGGCGGGCCGTCCGGTCGCGGGGGTCACGACCCGGTCCTCAGCACCGCCGAGCCGCCGAACCGCCCGGCCTCCAGGTCGGCGAGCGCCCGGTCGGCGTCCTCGAAGGCGTACGTCGTGGTGTGCGCGCGCACCCCGAGCCGCCCGGCCAGGGCGAGCAGCTCCTCGCCGTCGCGGCGGGTGTTCGACGTGACCGTGCGCAGGTCCCGCTCGAGGAACAGGTGGCGGGCGTGGTCGAGCGGCGGCACCTCCGACAGGTGGATGCCGGCGAGGGCTAGCGTCCCGCCCCGGCCCAGCGCCTCGAGGGCGACCGGGACGAGCGACCCGGCGGGCGCGAAGACGATCGCGGAGTCCAGCGGCTCGGGCGGGCGCTCCTCCGCCGTACCGACCCAAGCGGCGCCGAGCCCGCGGGCCAGCCGGCGGGCCTCCTCGCCGCGGGTCATCACGAAGACCTCCGCGCCCTGGGCGAGCGCCACCTGCGCGGTGAGGTGCGCGCTGGAGCCGAAGCCGTACAGGCCCAGCCGGCCGCCGGGCGGGAGCTGGGCGCGCACCAGCGAGCGGTAGCCGATGATGCCGGCGCACAGCAGCGGCGCCGTCGCCACGGCGTCAGCGGACTCCGGCAGCCGGTAGGCGAAGGCCTCGGGCACCACGGTGTGCTCGGCGAACCCGCCGTCGGCGTCCCACCCCGTGTACGCCGAGTCCGGGCAGAGGTTCTCGCGGCCGCTGCGGCACCAGCGGCAGCGGCCGCAGGTCCCGCGCAGCCAGGCGATGCCGACCCGGTCCCCCACCCGGAACCGGTCGGCGCCGGGCCCGCGACGCGACACCCGGCCGACGACCTGGTGGCCGGGGACGACCTCCGGGTGCCGCGGCGCCAGGTCGCCCTCCGCGAGGTGGAGGTCCGTGCGGCAGACCCCGCAGGCCTCGACCTCCACGAGCACCTCGGCCGGACCGGGCTCCGGCACGGACCGCTCGACGAGCCGCAGCGGGCCCGACGCGATCGGCCCCGGCCGACCGACGACCCAGCACCGCATCGATCGCGCGCCGTCCATGGCTCCACGCTCCCGCCGCCGCGCCTGCTCCCACAAGGTCTAAGGTCTCCGGTCCGCCGGACCATGCGCCCTGCCGGTGCGCGCGGGCGGCGACGAAAGTCGGAGCATGACGAGCCCGATGCTGTCCTTCCTCGGCGCCGCGGGCACCGTGACCGGCAGCCGGTTCGCGATCTCGACCGGCGCCGGCGTCTCGCTGGTCGACGCCGGGCTCTACCAGGGCCTGGCCGAGCTGCGCCGCCGCAACTGGGCGGCGCCCGACCTGGACCCGCACGACGTGGACGCCGTCGTCGTGACCCACGCCCACCTGGACCACTGCGGCTACCTGCCGCGACTGGTGCGCGACGGCTTCCGCGGCCCGATCCGCTGCACCCCGGAGACGGCCGAGCTGGTCGAGATCGTGCTCCGCGACAGCGCGCACCTGCAGGAGGAGGACGCCCGCATCGCCAACGAGGGCGGCTGGTCCAAGCACCGCCCGGCCCTCCCGCTGTACGGCCTCGAGGACGTCGAGCGCACGCTGCCGCTGCTCCAGCCCCTCGACTTCGACCGGTGGTTCGACCTCGTCCCGGGGACCACGGCGTCCCTGTCCCCCGCCGGCCACATCCTCGGCTCGTCCTGCGCGCTCCTCGACGTCGACGGGCGCCGCGTCGTGTTCAGCGGGGACCTCGGGCGCGGCAGCCACCCGCTGCTCCGCTCGCCCGGCCAGCGCGCCGAGGCCGACCTGGTCGTGGTCGAGTCGACGTACGGCGACCGCCGGCACCCGCCCCCGGAGCCCGAGCTCCTGGCGGGTGCGATCCGGCGTACCGTCGGCCGCGGCGGGTCGGTGCTGATCCCGGCGTTCGCGGTCGACCGCACCGAGCTGGTGCTGATCGAGCTGCACCGGCTGATGACCACCGGGCAGATCCCGCGGGTGCCGGTGCACCTGGACAGCCCGATGGCGCTGGCCGCGCTCGCGGTGTACCGGCGCGCGTTCGAGACCCACTCCTGCCAGCTGCGGGCGGGAGCGCCCGACCTGCGGACCGCGCTCGACGAGCTGCGGCTGCGCGCCGTCGCGGACGCCGCGGGGTCGATCCGCCTGAACCGGCCGGGCGAGCCGTGCATCATCGTCTCCGCCTCCGGGATGGCCACCGGCGGGCGCGTGGTCCACCACCTCGCCCACCAGCTCCCCGACCCGCGCAACTGCGTCGTGCTCACCGGCTACCAGGCCGCCGGCACCCGCGGGCGGCAGCTCCTCGACGGGGCCCGGCAGGTGAAGATGCACGGCCGCTACGTGCCGGTGCGCGCGGAGATCGTCGACGTCCCGACGTTCTCGGTGCACGCCGACGCCGAGGAGCTGCTGGCCTGGCTCACGTCGGCGCCCGCCCCGGACACGGTGTACGTCGTGCACGGCGAGCCCGACTCCTCGGCCGCGCTCGCCCGCCGGATCGACGACGAGCTCGGCTGGTGCGCCGTCGTACCGCGGCTCGGCGAGCACGTCCGCCTCGACTGACCCACCGGAGGTGCGGGATGAACGAACAGATCCAGGAGCCGCTGGTGCCCGGCGGCACCATCGTGGTCGGGGTCGACTCCCACGACACCTGGCAGGAGGCGGCCGACTGGGCCGCCGGGCAGGCCCTGCTCGACGGGCGCGGCGTCACGCTCGTGCACGTCGCGGACCCCGCCGAGGAGATGTGGCACGACCCCGCGGGCCACGACACGCGCATCGGCCTCGCCCGGACCGCCTCCGCCGCCGACCTGGTGCTCGAGCAGGCGCGGACCCGCGTCGCCGCGCGGGCGCCGCGGCTCGCCGTGCACACGGTCCTGCGCGGCGGCGGCGTGCGCGGTGCGCTCCACGAGGCC
Organism: Nocardioides aquiterrae; assembly: GCF_039526625.1. Lineage (NCBI taxonomy): Bacteria > Bacillati > Actinomycetota > Actinomycetes > Propionibacteriales > Nocardioidaceae > Nocardioides > Nocardioides aquiterrae. Next base: position 46,662 of record NZ_BAAAJE010000015.1, on the reverse strand, counting down.
GCGCGCGACGCCCACCTGCTGGTCGTCGGCGCCCGCCGGCACCGCACGCTGTGGTCCCGGCTCTTCGGGACCGTGGGCACCGACGTCGTCCGCCGGCCGCCGTGCCCGGCCGTGGTCGTGCACACCACCAACCCGGGGCTGGTGCACCGCGGCGTGCTCGCCGGCATCGACGACACCGAGCGGTCCGCGGCGGTGCTCGACTTCGCGTTCCGGCACGCGTCGCAGCGCGCGCTGCCGCTGACCCTCCTGCACGTGGCGCCCGAGCCGACCTTCGGCCCACCCGAGGACGACCCGGAGGAGCGCCGCTACATCGCCGAGGCGGTCGCCGGGCTGCACGAGAGGTATCCGGACGTCCACGTGCAGACGGTCGTCGGCCGGGGCGACCCCGCCGCCGAGATCCTGGACGCCGGGCGGCGGATGAACCTGATCGTGCTCGGCGCCCACGAGGGCCGGTCGCTGGCGGACCTGCTGCTCGGCTCGGTCGTCTCGCCGGTCGTCGAGCAGGCGGACTGCCCGGTGGCCGTCGTGCCGCCGGTGGGCGGCTGAGCCGAGCGCACCTGG